>CAZZBE010000513.1:0-2509 GCA_964652715.1 uncultured Desulfobacteraceae bacterium | reverse complement strand
ATTCGCCATGGTAAAACAGGATAGGGACAATGCCGGGAAGCCGGGTCTCTTCGGGGTGCTGCTTCAAAAACAACTCCCATATCCCGCCCAGGTAATGAAAAAAGCGGAGCGGCATCCAAACATCCACCGTGGACTGATGCTCAAACAGCAGGTAAATGAAGACCAGCGCGCCTTTGACGCGAACCGTGTAGAGGATGTCGAAGAACCGCTCTTGCAATTCCGGCGAAATAAAGCTCTCCTTGGCGATACTCAACGTCCCCCAGTCCGCCCGCTTTGCGATGTCTTCCGGCAGACCTTCCCGAAAAAGAGACGCCGCGTTTTCCCGCCGGGTCAGGGTTTCCTTGCAAAATTTGTCGTGGGGGTTGTTCATTTTTTCCTTGCCGCCGATTCAAGGAGTTGGTGAATAAGAAGCTCTCTGTCAATGATATTGGGCCAGCATCTCGCCTCGCATTTCCCTTGGAGCGCCATGCCGATCCAACGGAAAAACGCGTCAGGGGGAGTGCGACCGCCCACGCTGAAGTCAAATGGTTCCTCGCTTCGCCAAAACGTCTCCAAATCGGGAAACAATTCCTCGAAATCTTTGTCGCGATCGCAACTGGTCAGCCGGCGGTCATGGATTCTAAACGGCTCCCCATCTTGGCCGACAAAAAGGTATTCGTCTTCAACCGGCTCGCCAAACGTCCTGACCAATAGCGCGGGAGCGACCACCAAAACGCCTTTCAGGCACGAGCCCACCGTGTTGACGGGTTGATGCAAACGGAACTCCGGACTTTTTTGCCCACAATCGTCTTTTTCGCCGGGTTGGACCGGAACAATCGTCGCCAGAGCATCCCCATTGTCGGTTATCAACACGGACTTGCCGGAACGAGTCACCGCCCGCACAAAGTCGTAGACATTATTTTGCACATCGGATAGCTGAATTTTTTCCATGTGGCGTCAACCTTTCACTAAGGTGAAAAACACAAGCGTATTTCCAAAAAACATAACCAACTTGATTCATCTTGACAAGGCGGAACATCCCGATTCACATCCTCGGGGGCGAAAACCGGAATTCCAGGCGTTAAAAGGGCGGCGGCCAGCACTATAATTAAGGAAGGGGCGCAGATGTCGGGTGAAGGGAGTCATTTTAATTTTAGTCAAGCAAACAATTTTCTTTTTCGATTAACGATCTGTTTGCGGTCCAAGCCCCTCTTGCCAGAATCGAATCTAACCGACTTGATCCATTTTAGCAAGTAAGGAGAGCATCTTACGCACGGCCCTGGGATTTTATTTTTTTCAGATAGGCGTCTATCTCTTCCGGTTTCAGGTTTTTCAGGATGTCCTCCGGCTCCAACCCCTTCAGACGATCCTCCGGCTCCAACCCTTTCAGACGATCCTCCGGGTCAAACTTCTTCATCACATCTTCCGGCTTCAACCCCTTCAACAACCGCTCCACATCTTCATCGGTAAGGCTTTGGAGCGCTTCCTTTTTCATATCTCTTTGAAAATCTTCCCGCGTGTAAGGCATGATCATTCCTCCCATCTCGTATTTCCGGAAAAGCATGTTGACAAGACTGCCCACGGGCGCCTTCCATTTATACACCGACGCGCCGAATTGAACTTTGCCCGACACGTCGCTGAACATCAGCCACGGCGCGTTCCTCTCGGTTTGCTCCACCCGCTTCAAGACAACGAGCCGAATTGGCAGGTCCATGAAGCGCATGTCGTAAATCCCCGGCGCCCCGGCGGGCGTCAACCCGAACCGCCTGGCCAGCTTTGCCGGATAGCGGGCGCTGACCGCGTAAAGACCGAAATCTTCCGAAGGCGGCATTTTTTTCAAACGCGCCCTCATTTCCTTCCGATAGCTGACGTAATGCCCGCACAATTCTTCAGCGGCCCAAACATTCAGCGCTTCCCGATGCGACTTGTACGTCAGCAAATTGTAGGTTTTTAAATTTTCCAGCCCGTCCGGTAAAAGGTCTGGTTGCAGCCCCTCCTTTTTTTTGATGATCGCCACGTCCAGCGATTGCTTCACCTTGGAAAGCTCTTTTTCAACGGTGACCTCGCAATCGGAGTCAAAGAACACGTCGTCAATGGTCATGCCCAACAGACGATGCCAAGGAATCAAAAAATCCCCGCGAATAACCGCGCCGGCGAAATCGCGCCCCCTGAATCCACCCGCGCATCCCGATTCACATCCTCGGGGGCGAAAACCGGAATTCGGGGCGTTAAAAGGGCGGCGGCCAGCACTATAATAAGGAGGGGCCGCAGATGTCGAGTGAAGGGAGTCATTTTAAATTTAGTCAAGCAAACAATTTTCTTTTTCGATTAACAATCTGTTTACAGTCCAAACCCGTCTTGTCAAAATCAAATATAACCGATTTAATCCATTTTGGCAAGTAAGGAAAGCAGCCTACGCACGGCCCTGAGATTTTATTTTTTTCAGATAGGCGTCCAGGGCGTCGATTTCCTCGGGTTTTAAACCTTCCAATATATCCTCCGGATTCAACCCTTTCAGACGATCCTTCGG
>CAZZBE010000512.1:0-2517 GCA_964652715.1 uncultured Desulfobacteraceae bacterium | reverse complement strand
CCGTCCAGCTTCTCGAACCCGGCCCGCCGCTTGATCCGGTCCCGGATCTCCTGGGCCTTTGCCTCCTGCCGCCCGATCAGTTCCAGCCGCGCCTCCAGGTACCGCTCCTTGATGGCCTCGATCTCCGCCGCCACGCCCCCGATCTCCCGCCACGGCCGGTCCCCCGCCAACTGCTTCCGGACCGCCGCCACCGCCGCCTCCACGCCATCGGCCCCGCCCACCGCTTCGAGCTGGGCCGCCTGGTGTTCCAGCGCATCCATGGCCCGGACCACCGCGTTCAGGTTCTCGTCGGTCAGCTCCGACAACTGGATGCCCAGTTGTTCCGTGCCGTCGCGCAGGGCGTCCAGATGCTTTTTCAGGGCCAGCACCGTCGGCTCCACATGGCGGGACCGCTTGCAGTCCTCCAGGGCTTTTCTCAGCTTTCGGATCGTCCCGGGCAGCTCCGGCCGGTGGGGCAGCCGGTTCCATTTGCTCTCCAGCTCCTGAATCCGGGTCACCTGCTGGGGGAACTGCTGGAAGACCGCGTCGGCGATGGCGTCGTTCTCCCGGTCGATGTCCACGTTGAGGAAGGTGGAAAAATACTTGCAGATGGCCACCCGGTCCCGGGCGCTGATCCCCTGGTCCGCCGGGGGCAGGATGTCGGACCGCTTGAACTCCCGGTCCTTCTGGAACATGTCTTTGGCCCCGGGGTCCCGGACCGACGTGATCTCGGCCCCGGCTTCCGGCCGGATGCGCACCTTGCCCGCCCGGAGCAGCCCCGCCAGGCAGGCCCGGACCACGTCCGGCGGATGGCCGTAGGGGGGCCGCCCGAATTCCGTCAGCAACCGGCCCCCGGCCACGCCGCTGTTCTCCCGGATGTATTCCAGGATGCGGGCCGGGATCTCCCCGGCGCAGGTGGGGATGTACTTGCCGGCGTCCAGGTCCAGGATGCCCAGGCCGTTGGGGCCGGACATGAACTTCGTGGACGGGCCGGAGAGGGTCGCCTCCAGCAACTGGTTGAGTTCGCCGGGCGTCACCGCCATGTCCACATACCGGCTGAACAGCTCGGGCAGGATGCTCTCGCCGACCCCGTGGAGCACCGTGGCGAAGGCGACGCCGTGGGCCCCTTTTTCAATCCGGCGGCCCCGGAAATAGATCTCGCCGGCCATATAGGCGCCGGCCACGGCGGTCATGGCGGCTTTTTCCAGCTCTTCCCGCCGCCCCTCTTCTTCGTAGTAAAGCCGCTGCTTGTTGGGAGACAGCGACGCCTTGTGGGGCGCGTACCGGTTGATGATCTGGCGGGATCGCACCAGATCCCGCACCCGATCCCGGGCCGCTTCCGCCTGGCCGTTGATCCAGATGATCCGGTCCCGGAGGGCCTCCCCGTCGCTGGCCCGGACCCAGGTCTCCTGTTTCCGGTCTGCGGCGTTGGTCAGGTAGCGAAAATCGACCGCCGCCACCGCCGCGTCCTGGGGGCCGACCAGCTTCTGGTCCTCGATTCCTTTTCCGTCGCCGAACCAGGCCGCCCAGGGGAACCCCTTCTTCTTGTAATAGGGCCGATCCGTCGATCCCACGAGATCCTTCAGTTTTTCCGACACTACTTCGGCGATCTCCGCGTTCGTGACGCTTCTCGCATCCCGCTCCCGCCGCCATTCCTGGCCCGCCGAACTCTGGATCTTGTACCCCTGCTTTTCCGAATAGGAAAGAAGCCCGAGGTCGCACAGCGCGTTCAAGGTTTTCCGGACCGCCGACTCGGCGTTGCCCATGCCCACCCGGTTGTAGAGGCACTGGCAGACGGCTTTCGTCGTGGTCGGTTCGCTCTCCTGGATCAGCTCCAGCAGGGCCACCGCCCTGGCGGCCCGGACCGCCGTCGGGTCGTCGGCCACCGCCTCATGGGCCAGAATCCGGGCCATGGTGTTCTGGATGTCCGTATCCAGGGCCGTGTGCTGGATGTCGTAGATCCGGTCCAGGGTCGCCAGTTCGCCCAGTTCCATCTCCCCCAGTTTTTGCTCCCGGAACATCTCGCCCAGAAGCTGGAGGAGCCCACGGATGGCGTAGTCGTCCCCCTTCACCCGGGTGGAGCGCAGCCGCATGGCCGAAGTGATCCGCATCAGCAGGTCCACATGGCCGGGCAGCAGGGGATAGACCTCGACGAAATCCGCCTCGGTGACGGCCTCGCACCCGTACCCGTAAAGCTTCAGGTCGCTTCTGTGTTTCGTGAACAGGTCCCGGAGGGCCGCCTCCCTGTCCGGGGCCTTTTTGAGGAGCCGCTTGTGAACCACGTCCCGGATGTTGGTGGGCGACAGGTGGACCCGCAGCCGGGGCGGAAACCGGTCCTTCAATTTGCCCAGGACGGTCTTGTCCGCCACATCCTCCAGCTTCTGCTGGCCGGTGGCCAAGAGCCAGACCCGGCCCCTGAGCTTCCGGCCCAGGTCCGAGACCAGGGACTGGAGCTTGAGCATCCGGCTTTCGTTCTGGTGGATATACTGGCTCACCTCGTCCACCACGATAAAGAGCGTCTTGCCCGGCGCGCGCCGG
>CAZZBE010000511.1:0-2533 GCA_964652715.1 uncultured Desulfobacteraceae bacterium | reverse complement strand
CGACAGGGACTTTCACCCTGCAAGAAGCACCAAGCTTCGCTTGGCGCGCTAACGTCGAATATGGCGGTAATCACCGGAAGCCCTGTCAGTCGGCCGAACAATCCACGGAGTCGAGGATACGCCGGAAGATCGGCTCGTACTGGTTGAACCTGGACGACGGCGCACGACAATGAATATAATTGATTCCGGGCATACGCCCGGACGACGTTAAAGCCTCATCTTCGAAGACGAGCGCGAGACTGTTTTTCCCTTCCACGAGGGAGCCATTCTCGTTGCACACAGTCATCGGGGTTTTGGTCAGGGGAGTCCCAAGCATTGCCTTAAGCTCGTCTTCGGCGGTCTTCCCCTCTGGTATCGTCCGCGCCCCAATCACGCAAAAAATGTTGGGAGCGCCCGTCATAGAACTGACAGCCCCCTCTGGATGGTAAAGATGATCTTCGATCCAGTCTTCGGGAATGGAAAAACTCCATTTCCAGTCCGTGACCGTCTTCCATCCCGAGGGGACAATGGGGGCATCAGCCCCGGTTCTCGATTCGGAAGCGGCAGGGGTCATAGTTGCTCCCTTTGCGGACACCGCGTTCTCGTCCTTCGACTCCCCGCCACAGGCAGCAAGTAACAGGATACAGACCCACAGGTTGAGCGTTACGGCGATGAATGTCCTCTTCTGAAACATGTTTTGACCTCCTCTCTCCTGATAATTCCTTCTTTTTGGTGAAGGGCGAGAGCATTACCGGTTATGCTTTCGCTGCTTCAATTTGTTTTGGACAAGCACTGCCTACTACAGTAGATCCCCCCAAATCTTAACTCGATGCATCCAGCATACCAAAAGCAACTCAGGACAGGCAGCCCCCGCACCATAATACAGTCGTTTTCCACCTTTCTTTCTCAACGAATCAAATCGATAAATTGAACCAGCCTTTTTTATTTAACGATGCGTTTCTGAACGGATAAAACACTGAAAAATTTCGACCTTTATGGCCAAATGGATTATATCATTCTAATCAGCTGTCATTCTTTTTGAACCCTACTTTTAAGGAGGTTGATATGAGATCGGATCTTAGAACCAATTCCGGATTCTGGCGCACCATTTTATGGATATCCTGCTTTTGTGTTTTTTTCACTATTTTTCCTGCCTGCGGCAGTTCCGACAGCGGGGAAATCACCAGTTTCTCGGCGGACATGGTGATGATGGGACCGGATGGCTCCGTAAAAAGCACTTCCAAGGTATATGTTACGCCAAAGGCTCACCGCTTGGACGGCATGCCCGGACCCATGCCAAAGGGGATGGCCGGGGATTTAACGTTTATCCGTGTGAATGATGAAAACAAAGAATATGTCTACAACCACGATAAAAAACTGTTTTTTTGAGGACACCATCGACAAAGACTCCATAATGGATTTCATGAAATTATATGATAATGCGGACGCGGAAGAAGTGCTGGGCAAAGAAAAAGTCAGCGGCTTTGAGTGCGAGAAAAAGAAAGTGACCACCACCAGAAAAATTATGGGCGCATCTAAAAGTTGGGGGAAGGCATTGGTTCGAAAAGTTCCGAAAAATTTCCATTAACCCATGCCAGCCGAAGATGAAGAAGGTTTTCGAATCCCTCTACGCTCCAACTCATTCCGACGCATTTGAAGCGTTGCTGGATGAGCCATTTGCAGGCGCTTTCCACCATTCCGCTTCCAATCGGCCATCCATGTCTCTTGAACCGCGTGCAATCAATATGGTCCAAGTGATCTTCAAGATAACCAATCAGATTTTTGATCGTTTTCTTTTCGGCTGCGGAAAGGCCCTTCATGAACGCTCGGCTGATTCTGATTTGCTCCAAAACCTCTTGAGCTTTGCCTTGCCTCAAAAGGCCCCTGATCCAATCGAACCAGCGCATGGCCGCTTTCTCCGAGGGACCGTGCAGCGCCCAGGCGCCTTTCCATATATTTTGGGCCGCATGGTAAAAATCAAGAATCCCCTGGGCCACATGAGAAAACGATTCGTTGAACAAACGCCAGAATCCGCGCCCTCCATCGCTTATCCAAACAACCTCGGAAGCTTCTTCCGCCCCCTCTTTTTTCGCCGCCATCCACATTCTTGGTTTAAACTCGTCGATGTCGCCCAACGACGCTTCCTATTTTCGCCGAACAAGGACCGAAACCCTTTTTCCGCCGCGCGTCAAACGGCTGCCGATTCTGGCAACGACTCCGACTTTTACCTCTCTCCACACTACCTTGCCGTAGGGCGTTCCTTTGTTGGGACGGAAAGGCGCCTTGACGCCGTCGGCTCCGACAGCCATAGGCAGGGAGGCGGTCCGAGCATCTATTTTATCTTTTTTAAGCGATCCGTTTTTCTGTTTTATCAGGTCCTTTTCCAATCTGACTTTCGCTTTTTCTCCAGCATATTGCGCCCAGTTCCAAATGGAACTTCCACTGACATTTATATTGATCAGCTTCCTCACGAACCAGGACGCCAATTCAAACGGCGCGAACACAGCCAGCATGCAGGCCGTCTTTTTAAGCTTGTCGCAGGATCGCTGATAAG
>CAZZBE010000510.1:0-2539 GCA_964652715.1 uncultured Desulfobacteraceae bacterium | reverse complement strand
GCAACCCGTTGATGGATAAGAAAGGAACCCTGACATGACCGAAACCTATTACGAACCCCGGGATCTGGATGATTTTCCCAATATCGGCGAATACGCGCCCGAATGCGGCGCCAGATTCTTCGAATACTACGGAACCGCGACCAGCGCCGGAAAACTCTCCGAACGTGAAAAAGCCCTGATCGCCCTGACAGTGGCCGCCGTGCGCCGCTGCCCCTACTGCATCGACGCCTACACCAACAAATGCCTGTCGCTTGGCGTCGGCAATGATGAAATGATGGAGGCGATTCATGTCGGCGCGGCCATGGTCGCCGGCGATACGCTGGCCCATGCCACCCAGATGCGCAAGATCATCAAGAAAAAGGAGATGTGACCGATGCGATCCGAGACTCAACGCGACTATCAGGATGCTTTCAGCGAACGTTTGAGCGACTGCGGCGCCTACCCGCTGCGCGCCGCGGGCATCGATATTCTTCAGATGAATATCACGCGCCGGTGCAATATGGCCTGCAAGCACTGCCATGTTCAGGCCGGCCCGGACCGGCCCGAGGCGATGAGCCGGGAAACCATGATGCACTGCATTCATGCGGCCGGCAGTCCGGGAATTTCCACCGTCGACATCACGGGCGGCGCGCCGGAAATGCATCCGGATCTCGAATGGCTGATCGAAAAACTGTCCGCATTGAAGAAGCGGGTGATTGTAAGGAGCAATTTGTCGGTGATGCTCGATCCGGCCTACCGCCGCTTTATGGACGTCTTCGCCGTCCATGGCGTCGAGCTGGTGGGGTCGCTTCCCGATTACAACGCCGAACGGTCCGACCGGCAGCGCGGCGGCGGCGCCTTTGAAAAGATCGTTCAGGCCATTCGGGAACTGAACAAAAGATCTTTCGGGATGCCCGAAAGCGGGCTGGCGCTTCATCTGGTGCACAATCCCGCCGGCGCGTACCTGCCGGGATCGCAGAGCGCCCTTGAAGCGGAGTATCGCCGCGCCCTGCGAGACCGGCACGGCCTCCATTTCAATACGCTGTTTTGCCTGGTCAACAGCCCCATCGGCCGCTATCGCGAGTTTTTGAAGCGCACCGGGAACCTGTCGGATTACATGCGGACCCTGCAATGCGCCTTCAATCCGAACACCGTGGACAGCGTCATGTGCCGGACGACCCTGTCGGTGGGCTGGGACGGGCGCCTGTACGACTGCGACTTTAACCAGATGCTGGATCTCGTCGTCAACGGCGGCGCCCCCCATCATATCCACAACTTTGATTTTTCACGCCTGGCCGGCCGCGAAATCGTGGTGCGAAGCCACTGTTTCGCGTGTACGGCCGGCGCGGGGTCCTCCTGTCAGGGGTCCCTGACGGAATAGGGAGAACATCAATGCAAAGAACGGAATCAGATTTGAACCTCTTGAATCCCTGGGATGCCCACAACCGCCAACTGGCGTCCCATGTGCATCCCCCGGACTGGAAGAACCCCGAACCCGCATCCCGATACAACCTGGTCGTCGTCGGCGCCGGGACGGCCGGTCTCGTGTGCGCGGCGGGCGCGGCGGGATTGGGGGCGAAAGTCGCTTTGGTCGAACGACATCTGATGGGCGGCGACTGCCTGAATGTCGGCTGCGTGCCGTCCAAGGCAATGATCGGCGCGGCCCGCGCCGCCGCGGCGGTTCGCAACGCCGGAGCGTTCGGCGTGCAGGTCCCGGATGACGTCGCCGTCGATTTCGGTCAGGCGATGGAGCGCATGCGCCGGCTGCGGGCGGCCATTGCGCCGCATGATTCCGCGGAAAGGTTCACGGCGCTTGGGGTCGACGTGTTTATCGGTGAAGGCCGGTTTGTCGACGACGGCGCGGTCGAGGTCGAAGGAAAAAAATTGCCCTTTAAAAAGGCGGTGATCGCTACCGGCGCGCGGGCCGCGGCGCCGCCCATCGAAGGGCTCGACGAGGTCGATTACCTGACCAACGAGACGCTCTTTTCCCTGACCGAGCTGCCCAAGCGGCTGGCCGTCGTCGGCGCCGGCCCCATCGGTTGTGAAATGGCGCAGGCGTTTGCCCGTTTCGGTTCGGAAGTTTTTCTGATAGAAGCCATGCACGGCATCCTGCCCAGGGAAGACCGGGACGCTTCCGGCATCGTTCTGGAATCCATGACAAAAGACGGCGTCAAGTTTTTGTGCTGCGGCAAGGAACTGAAACTGTCCGATGCCGGCGGCGGAAAGATTCGGTTCCGGGCGGCGTCCCATGGAAGCGAATATGATGAGGTGGTCGACCGGTTGCTCGTGGCGGTGGGGCGGGCGCCCAATGTCGAGAACCTCGGGTTGGAAAATGCCGGGGTGGCGTATACCAAAAAAGGGATCGAGGTGAACGACCGGCTTCAAACGACCCGTTCCCATATCTATGCCGCCGGCGATATCTGTTCGCCATTTCAATTCACCCACGCGGCCGATTTCATGGCGCGAATCGTCATTCGAAATGCGCTGTTTTTCGGACGCGCCAAAGTCAGCGCGCTGACCATCCCCTGGTGCACCTACACGGAACCGGAAATCGCCCATG
>CAZZBE010000509.1:0-2546 GCA_964652715.1 uncultured Desulfobacteraceae bacterium | reverse complement strand
ATAACATTTGGGACAATTCATGCGTTCTGCCTCCTCTCCATTGTTTGGGTTTTCGGACAGACTCTCGGAGTTTTTGTAGACATCATAAGATAACTTCAGGATTTTGCAACCTCGCGCGTCGGCGCCTCGTTTGAATTCCCCCTTTCCCGGGTCAGCCGCAGGACGGCGATTTCCGGCGGACAGTTGAGCCGGACCGGGAGAATGGCCTATCCGATGCCCCTGGAAATAAAGAGGTTCATTCGCGGGGTTCGGATGAAGCCGCTGGAATATCGTTTGTTTCTCGCCGGAAGGATGGGCGGGCCGTAAAACGGAACGATCACCTGTCCGCCGCGGGTATGGCCGGAAACCATGAGGTCGATTCGGGTCCGGAATTTCGCTTTCAACCGCCCCAGATGAGGGAAGCCCCCATCCATTTGCGCGGGCGCGTCCTGGACGTAATCGCCGGTACAGACCGTGAGATCCCTGGCGTCCGCGAGGATATCAAACCTTATCCGTATGGAATTGTAGAACTATTTGACAATAGATCCGTGTAGGTGTAACAAATGAGACCACTTCCGTTTCAACAGCCATCCGGGGGGATGACGAAGTGACTTTCGACATTTGACGGCGTCAGCCAAAATAAAGAGCGTCTATGGCAATGAGCAGCAATCGATGGAAGTCAATAACCCGATCCGAGTATGCCTGGGAGCAGGATGCGCTCGATTTTATAAAGGAGCGGCTGCCCGACCGGGAACCCTACCGGGCCTGGGCCAATTTCGAGTTCATCGCGGACGACGGCGGCATCAACGAGGTGG
This sequence comes from uncultured Desulfobacteraceae bacterium, assembly GCA_964652715.1. Classification (GTDB taxonomy): domain Bacteria; phylum Desulfobacterota; class Desulfobacteria; order Desulfobacterales; family JAABSP01; genus JAABTD01. The sequence goes on along the minus strand of CAZZBE010000509.1, from coordinate 1,752 downwards.
ACCTGTTGGTCTTGACGCCCAGAGGTTTTTTTCTGGTGGAAATCAAAAGCCGCCCCGGCGTGCTGGCGGGAGACGCCGGCACCTGGACCTGGCTTACCGACGGTCGGCGGCTCACAACGGACAATCCCCTGATCGGGGCCAACCGGAAAGCCCGGAAACTCGCCTCGCTGCTTAAAAAGCAGAAAAGCGCCCGAAAGGCCCGGCTACCGTTTCTGGAGGCCCTGGTTTTCTGTTCCGCGCCGGACCTTGACTGCAAGCTCACCGGAAACGCCCGTTACCGGATCTGCCTCCGGGATCGAAAGGTTATGGGGGACAAGCCCGAGCGACCCGGTATCATGGCCGCCATTGAGCATCGGAAATGCGCCGGTTTAAAAGATCATGCCATCGGCGTCATCGACCGGCCCATGGCCAAAATCCTGACCCGGTCCATGGAGAGCGCCGGCATTCGGGAATCCCAGCGCAAACGACGGGTGGGGGATTACCTGTTGGGCGAAATCATCGCCGAAGGCCCCGGCTATCAGGACTGGCGCGCGGTCCATGCCTCTATTTCAAATATCGAACGACGGGTCCGCATTTATACCGTGCGAAAAAACGCGCCCTCTGAAGAACGCGCGGTGATCGAAAGGGCCGCCTCCCGTGAATTTCAATTGCTGGAGACCCTCCAGCATCCCGGCGTGCTGAGAACGTATGGCTTTACCGAACATGAGCTGGGACCGGCCATCATCTTCGAACATTTTCCCAACGCCATGCGGCTGGACCTTTATCTGGCCGAACGGGGCGCGTCCCTGGGGCCGGATCAACGCCTCTCTTTTCTTCGCCAGATCGGCGAAACCATCGACCATGCCCACCGTCAGCGCGTGGTCCACCGCGCCCTGAGCCCCCAGAGCATCCTGGTCATCGACCCGGAGGAGCATCTCCCCAAAATCAAGGTATTCAACTGGCAGACCGGGTATCGGGACGCCTCGACGGGCGGTCTTTCCCTGAATGTGTCGGCCACCGAGCATGTGGACCAACTCGTGGAAGACGCCAGCACCGCCTACATGGCCCCGGAAGCCCTGAACCCGTCGGAAGACGGGGGCGGCGAGCACCTGGATGTGTTTTCCCTCGGGGCCATCGCCTTCCATCTGTTCGCCAACAGGCCGCCGGCGGCCAACGCGCTGGAACTGAGCGAAAAACTGCGGGCCGAAGGCGCATTGCAAATCACCTCGGTGATCAACGGCGCGGTGGCGCCGCTCCAGTTCCTGATCCAGTACAGCACCCTTGCCGACGTTTCCGGCCGCAGCGAGACGGTCAGCGAGTTTCTCGAAGGACTGGACATGGTCGAGGAGACCCTCACCACGCCGGACGAGCTGAAGGAGACCATCGAGGACCCGACCCAGGCCCAGGCCGGCGACCGGCTGGCCGGCGGGTTCCGGGTGGAAAAACGGCTCGGGTCCGGGGCCAGTTCCATGGGATTTCTGGTCAAACGGGGTGACGAGACCTGCATCCTCAAGATCGCCCTGGACCCGGACCGCAACGACCGGGTCCGGGAGGAAGCCGAGGTGCTCCGACAATTGCGCCATTCCCGGGTGGTGGAATACATTGATACGGTGGAGGTCGGGGACCGGACCGGCATCCTCATGCGGGCGCTGACCCGCCGGCTGAAAGGGGACAAAAAAGTCGTCGAGACGCTCCGTCAATGGCTCCACAATGAAGGGCGGCTTCAACTCGACTTGCTGCAACGGTTCGGCGAGGATTTGCTGAGCGCCGTCA
>CAZZBE010000508.1:0-2552 GCA_964652715.1 uncultured Desulfobacteraceae bacterium | reverse complement strand
CAATTCAGCCACGATCTCGGTTTTGTCCGACATGGAATTGGCCCGAATGATCATCCGGATAATATCCCGGGACAACTCCCGCAAATCCGCGCCGGTGGAATATTTGTCGTACCGGCTGAAATGCCGAACCACATCCTGGAGATACACCGCCAGTTCCATCGCCTTCTTGTAAAGCGGCAAATGCTCGTATCGGGCCATATTCTTCTTGTCAGAACCGTTGATTTCCCTGATGGCGAGGGATGGCCTTCAAGCTCAACGGTTTGCGGGGTGTGGCGACTTTTGATTTTTAAATGGTTCCCTCATACAAATTTGCAACGGGGAAACATAAATCATAATCATTCCAAAACAAATCGCCGTATTCAACAGTAAATTCTCTAAATTTTTTTGTATCAAGATACTTTCTTATCATCGGATTTAGAGAGCGGTATAAAAAATCTCCGAAATCCACAGTTCTTTCCGTTCCGTCGCTGAATTTCAGATTCAGCCTGTAATTATCAACATATTCAGCCTGCTCAACAGCTATTATCATGCCTTCTTCAAGTTTCAACGGAGCTTTCGGGTGATTTTTCCCGTTGCCACAGGCTTGTGCATTACAAAGTAATCTATCCATTTCTGAATTATCTCCTTTGCAAAATACTCCACAAGGGTTTCAAAATCTTTCCGCTTTGTCTTGTCCAGAGGCATTTTGCCTCTCACCGCAGAGTAACGGATTTCAGCTATTTCTCCATTCTCCGTGATAATTTCAGCCTTGTTTTCCCTGCCTTGATATTTGCCATGCACATGAATCGGCTCATGTTCATTTGAGTAAAAAAGAATTATAAGCCCAAAGTATTCGTATAATTTCGGCATCTGTATCTTGATTTATTGATTTATTTTGAATCAGGATGAACAGGATTGGAAAGGATGGACAGGATCGTTAACCGACATCCTGAATATCCTTTAATATCCTGGATATCCTGATTCAAAAACCAAAGCAAAATAACCAAATATCCCAATAACCAAATCACTGTCCGCCGCGCACGGCGCGCACATAACGGCTGTCTGACTTATCGTTGTAGTGGTCGTAGCCGTCGTCGAAATAGACGATCCATGCGAGGTCCCCGCTACTAGCGCTGGTCGTGGACGACCGATAAAGGGACGAAACGGTATTCGGGAAATAACCCACATCCACCGTCGGCCCCGGATACGGAATACTATAATCCACAATGGACCGCAATTCCTCCCTGGAGGGCAGGCGCCAATCGGTGTGGCCGCCCAGTTCAAGCGTTTCACAATAGTTGCTCGCTTCATCCCAGGTGTAGGTGTTGTCCTTGTCCCGAAGGCCGCCGTCGTCGGTCTTGACCTCCCAGACCAACCCGGTCACATTGTCCTGGACCATCGTCCCGCCGCCCAGTGCGGTAAAAGACATCGCGTTGGGGGCCGTGGTCCCCGTCCTGCCCGGTCCCGGCGCAGGCGATTTCGTTGCCGCTTGTGTCATAGCATTTCGTCTGCCCGGTGTCCGGGATGGTGGACGGCACGTCGTAGGGGCCGGCCAGGGCGGTGAATGGGGCGATTGCCAGAAGCAGGGTTAAGAGGATGGTGCGGGGCATGATGGGACTCCTTTCTTGGTGGTTGTTTGTTTTTTAGGGGAGGCGTACCGTATAGTCATGATTCAAACTTCCGATTTAAGAGGCAAAACGCAGAATTAGGCTGTTGTCGTGTTTTTTCCGCCTATTTCACCAAACATATCCTGAATTGTAAATATATATCCGATATCATTTGATAATTCGGTAAAAACAAAGCAGGAGGCAGGGTATAAGTAATCTTCTCCCGTTTCGTCAATAATTCTGACATAATCGCTTCTTTCGGCGGATTCGTCAGGCAGAACTTTATATACTGTTCTAACTTTCAGATCATCACTGTATCCGCCGTCATTTACACAGATTGCGACACGCATGTTTTCTAATCCAAAAAATGTTTTATCTTCATTCTTTTTCTGCCAATTCCCGACGCCTCATACCAGTGGATTTCGGCGGGTCTTACCGTACCGTCTGACAGGCGGACGGTTGCAAAACCTTTGAGTTTTCTCCATCGACCCTTTCCGAAACGTTTCCGCAGAGCGGGCAGTTCACGGATCGAACCACCGACAGCAATTTTTTGAATACCGCTGACTTCGCCGATGATTTCAAAATCCATTATTGCCATACAGATTTATTGCACCGACCCAATCTCTATATCAATAATAACAGTATAACATACCCCCCAACCCCTCTCTCTCTATTCCTGTGGATTACGCGGATTCGGCGTTAAGCTTTTTTTCGAGCGTTTCTATCTTTTCCATATTCAACCCGATAATATCCGCAATCTGTTCTTTCGTCAAAACCTGGGCGCGAAGAAGCTTCATCACGGCGCTTTCCACGCCGATGTCAATGCCCTTTTCCATGCCGACTTCTTCTATGGACTGCAACATTTTCGCCTCCTGAAATATGGGGTTTTCTTGAATAATTTCCTGAAACGCCTTTTCCTCGTCCGGCTCCAGCGGCAGGCTGTGGTCGATCAGCGAATACAGCACC
>CAZZBE010000507.1:0-2570 GCA_964652715.1 uncultured Desulfobacteraceae bacterium | reverse complement strand
CCCGGAACACATCCCCTTTCCGCAAGCCCTCCGCCGCCATGTACCGACCGCCGGGAAACCCCTCCGTGCAGATCCGCGCTTTGGCGGGCCGAAGCGAGAGGATGGCCTCCAGTCCCTGCCGGATTTCGTCCTTGGCCCGGCCCTCGATGGCCTTGCCCAGGAGCACCAGCGTGATGAGCATGGACGCGGTGTCGAAATAGAGATGAATGCCGCCTGCGATCAGATTCGCGACGCTGTAGAAGAAGGCGCTGAAGGCCCCCAGGGTGATCAGGGTCTCCATGCCGACGGCGGCGGCAAAGAGGCCGGACAGGGCCCGGCGGTAGATGGGGTATCCGCCGTAAAAGAGGACGATGCCGGCCATGATGAACAGGGGCCAGGAGAGGTTGCGGATGGTCTCCCGGCCGAACTGGCTGAAAAATCCGGCGTAGAGGCCGAAGGAGAGCATCATGACGTTCATGGTGAGAAGGGCGGAGACGCCGAACCGAACGAGGTCCTTTTTGCGCTCCATGGCCGCGACGGATGCGCCCGGCCTGGCCGCCCGGTAGCCCAGTCGCCCGATGACGTCCGTGATGGCGTCCGGCGTGGCGAGGCGGGGACTGTAGGTGCAGGCGATCCGGTCGGTGGAGAAATCGCACGAGACATCCCGGACGCCCTCCCGGCCTTTCAGGGCCGCCTCGATGACCCAGGCGCAGGCCGGGCACCACATGCCGTCGATTTTCAGTTGAAGCGAAAGAACGTCCTCCGGACTCTCGGTGGTCGTGGGCGGGTCGGTGGGCGCGGGACCCGGGGGCGGCGGGGGGATGTCCCCGGCGGCGGCGGGGATGATCCCCAATGCCTGGCAGTTCCGGAAGAGGTCGGTCTCCCGGAAACGGGCGGGGTCCGGGGCGTCGGCCGCCTCCATGAGCATGGCGAAGACCTGCCGGCAGCCGGTGCAGCAGAACCGGTACTGTCCGTCGGGATAATCGGCGGTGATGGATGATGTCGGAAGGGGGAGGCCGCACAGGTCGCATCCCCCGGATGGGGCTGTCACCGAACGCCGAGGGATTTTACGTAGGCGATGATCTTCCAGCGATCCTCGACCGCGATGGTGGACGCCAGATCGGGTTGGCGGCCGCCCGGAATGCCGTAGCTGATCTCCTTGAACATTTGGCCCTGATGCAGGGCCTGCACCTTCTGGCGCCGGAGATCGCCGGGAAGGGGCTGAAAGCTCTGCCCCACCGTGCCGTATCCGTCGTGGTATTTGCCATGGCACTGGATGCAGTACAGCCCATAAAGCTCCGATCCGGCGGCGACGGTCTGGGGATCATCCATGGCGACCGGGGCGGTCAGATCTTCGGCGGGCGTCGCCCGGTAGATCGCCTCCGCCGCGTCCATGGGGACCGCGCCCTCGGATACGGCCATGATCGGTTCTTCATGGGGACGCACCGCCGGGGTTTCCCACATCCGTCCCCATTCGCAGGAGGCGATGGACAGGATCGACAGCACAAGGAACAGTCGCAAATATTTGTTTTTCATCATTCCCCCCCGGCGCCTCTGACGTGTTGCGGATCGGGCAGTTTCTGGTAGACGGCATACGGCGACTCGCCCGGTACATCCTTTACGGGACGATAATCCCAGGTCGGTTGCCCCATGTCTCCAACCGTGAAAAAGGCGAAAAAGCCTTTGATGAGGATTCCGGCGGAAAGCAGAATCACCACGGCCCAGGTGAACCGGCTCGACTCCCTGGGAATATCTTTCAGATGGGAATTTTGAACGCCGTTCATATCTTCACTCCCAGTAAACCGGTCATCAGAATGTAGAAAAACCCCCAGATGATCGTCCCGGCGATGACCAGGATCAGACACAGGGGGAAGGGCGCATCCATGTCCTTGATGTCCGCGGGAAACTCGTACTTGACGGCATGCATCTTTTTGGCGGAATGGCGGGTGCGGAAATGGCTGTACCCCAGCGCCAGCCCGAAGATCACCATGAAAATAAGCGTCGGCAGCAGATATAAGATGACATGTTGAAAATTGAGCAGGTCAAAGTGTCGCATGGATCGCTTTCTCCTGGTTAAGCCTTGTCATGTCGGGGACATGAGGGAAAAGATCAGCACGGCGGCCGTCGCCGCCAATCCGGCGAAGACCAGCACCCCGAGCCCGTAGATCTCGTATCGATGGCGACGGGTCGCCGCCACGGGTTTTTCATCGGGATCGCCGACCAGGGGCAGAAATCTTGCCCGCTGCTGATCGCTGAATTGCCCGTTTTTCACCGCCCAGTAGAACACCGCCAGACTGACGGCGAATCCGATGAGCATGTAGGTGACGAAATAGGGGTAATACATCAGAAATAGCGCCTGTGATGTCTCGTCATGAGGTTGCTTCCAACGAACCCAACAGCTTTTCCCGGACGTCTTCCGAAAAATTCACCATCAGAAATCGGTTCGCCGGATAAAGGTAATCCTCTCCTGAGTCGTCTACCGCGCGGACGCAATCAACTTCATCGGCGGTTTCATCCGTGAGAATGCGATAGATTTTCCAGTTTTCCAGATCGTCAAATCCGTCGCTTTTTATGCAAATGGCAAATTTCAT
>CAZZBE010000506.1:0-2570 GCA_964652715.1 uncultured Desulfobacteraceae bacterium | reverse complement strand
CTCGTATCTCGGGCCGTGGGCCGCTTTTACGCCCTGTTTTTATCCCCTGTTTTTATCCCCTGTTTTTATCCGATGACCCGGGGCACCACGAAATTCTCGTCGTCCCGTTCCGGGGCGTTGGCCAGGGCGCCCTCCCGGTCGAGGGACGTTTTCATCGCATCCTCCCGGAAGGCGTTGCTCAGGGAGACGGCATGGGAAGTGGGGGAGACCCCCTGGGTATCGGCCTCCTTGAGCATGTCCACATAAGCCAGAACCGTGTCGATCTGGCCGGCGAACCGGTCGATGGCCGCTTCATCCGGTGCGAGGCGGGCCAGGTCCGCGACGCGGACCACTTCGGCTTTGCTGATTTTCATCCGAAATTCCTTATTTTCCGGACACCACGAAGGCGGTGATCCGGTCTTTTTTCAATTTCTGGGCCATGGCCCGGGCCGCCGCCGAGCTGTCGAACCCGCCCACGCGGACCCGGTGCCAGATCCCCTTGTCCGGAATGATCCCGGCGATGCGGTAGGCCGGATACTGTTTCCGTTTCAGTTCCGCCACCAGCCGGTCGGCGTCTTCCGCCTTTCGGAAAGAAGCCACCTGGACGGTGAATTTCCCCTCTCCGCCCGGAGAGACCGTCGCGGGTTCGGGCTTCGGCGGCCTGGGCTTGCCCTTTTCCGGGGCCGGTTTTTCCGAAGGCGGCGGCCCGGGCTTCCGCTCCGCCCTGGCGGGAAGCGGCCCCTTGGTCACCAGTGGGGTCTTGTTCTCGATCCGTTTGGGCGGCGTCCGCCCCTCATCCGAAGACGATGTTTCGGTCGACGCGATCCCCTCGCTGTCGCCGGTCTCTTTCAGGGCCTCATGGAATTCGAAATCAGGCTGTTCCCCAAGGGATTCCGCGTCGATCCGGAGCTGGCGCTCCGCCCGTTCCATATCCGCTTCCCGGAGGGCCGCCAGCTCATTCTGGAGGCTGTTGAACTCGAAGTGGACGGGCGCGGTCCCCCGCCCCACCAAAACCCCTAGAAGGAACATCCAGGCGGAAACCAGCAAGATCACCCCCCACCGGACGAGGCCGTCCCGGAAAGACCCGTTCGCCCCATTCCGGGTCGCCTTGGGCGGCCGCTTCTTTACCCCCTTTTTCGCCATTCCGGCCGATCACATTTTATCCGGCGCCGACACCCCCAAAAGAGAGAGGCCGTTTCGGATCACCTTCTGGACCGCCAGAACCAGGTAAAGCCGCGCCCGGGTCAGGTCGGCCGTTTCCGTGAGCACCCGGTGCTTATTATAGTAGGCGTGGAAAAGGGTTGCAAGGGACATGAGAAAGTAGGCGACCCGATGGGGTTCCAGGAGCGCGGCGCTGTTTTCGACCACTTCAGGATACCGGGAAAGGGCCTTGATCAGGGCGATCTCCTCGGGTTCCGTCAGCAGGTCCGGGGCCGGGAGCGTCGGGTCGTCGCCGGCGATCGTCCCTTCTTCCTCGCCTTTGGCGAAGATGCTCGATATCCGGGCGTGGACATACTGGACGTAGTAGACCGGGTTGTCGTTGGTCTTCTGTTTGGCCAGCTCCAGGTCGAAATCCAGCGGGCTTTCGTAGTGGCGCGTCAGGAAGATGAACCGGGCCGCATCCCGGCCCACCTCGTCCACCACCTCCCGAAGGGTGACGAACTCCCCGGCCCGGGTGGACATGGCCACGGGCCGGCCGGCCCGGAGCAGGTTGACCAGGTGGACCAGGATAACGCCGAACCGGTCCCGATCGATCCCCATGGCTTCGACGGCGGCGCTCATCCGCGCCACATAACCGTGGTGGTCGGCCCCCCAGACGTCGATGACCCGGTGGAAGCCCCGCCCGAATTTGTCCCGGTGGTAGGCGATGTCCGAGGCGAAATAGGTGGTCTGACCGTTGCCGCGGACCACCACGCGGTCCTTCTCGTCGCCGTGATCGGTGGTCCGGAACCAGAGGGCGCCGTCCTTCTCGTAGAGAATGTCTCTTTCTTTCAGGTCGGCGATGGCCCCGTCCACCCGCCCCTCGTCGAAAAGACGTTGTTCGCTGAACCACCGGTCGAAACGGATGCCGAAGGCATCCAGGTCCGCTCTGATCCCCGAGAGGATTTCCCGCGCGGCCCGCCGGGCGCAGTAGGCCACCGCCGCCTCCTCGGTTTCCTTCTCCAGTTCTTCGCCCCGGTCTTTACGGATCGCCCCGGCCAGCTCGCGGATGTAATCCCCCTGGTAGCAGTCCTCGGGAAAGGAGACCGTCCGCCCCAGCAATTCCATGTATCGCAGGAAGACCGACCGTCCCAGGGTCCGGATCTGGCGGCCCGAATCATTGATGTAATATTCCTTCTGGACGTCGAAGCCGCAGAAAGCTAAAAGGTTGGCCACCGTGTCGCCCACGGCCGCGCCCCGGCCATGGCCCACATGGAGCGGCCCCGTCGGGTTGGCGCTGACGAACTCCACCTGAACCTTTTGCCCCCCGCCCATGGCGGATGCGCCGTACCGGTCTCCCGCCTCGTGAACTGCTTCCAGAACCGGCGGCCAGGCCGCCGGGGCGATGAAAAAATTGATGAATCCGGGACCGGCGATCTCCGTCCGGAGCA
>CAZZBE010000505.1:0-2578 GCA_964652715.1 uncultured Desulfobacteraceae bacterium | reverse complement strand
CCCAATCAGGCGTCTTGATGGGGGTCGCCATGGCATTGAACGCAGTTCATTTTTGAACTCGTATCCACTTTTTCGCCTTCCTTCCCGTGGCAGGACACGCAGGCGGCGATGCTTTCCGGCTCCACATAGACCGATTTAAATCGATTATCGTGGTAATCGTTCAATATTTGAATGGCAAACGCCACGGAATCTCCCGTCATGCGGGCGCAACGTTCCTTGCGTTCGACCTGGGTAATCTCGACATACGCCTCGTTGCACCACTTCGTGGCGGAAACATGGCACATGGGCGAGCCGCTTTTACAGGGCTTGATCTCCTGATCGTATTTGTTGACCCCGTATTTTTTATCGACGGCATATTGATTGCTCAAATCCGTGGGCAGAAAGGCCTGCGAATACCATCCGAAAAGTTCGTTAATCAGCAGATCCGAGGTTTTTTTGTCGCAAACCAGCGAAATGGCGGCCGCGGGCCCGTTCAGGGCGCCGCACAACATGCCCCAGCCGGCCCCGCCTCCATGGCCGTAGATCATGATTTCCGCCGGCAGACCGTCGTAGGGAGCGCCGATCTTCTTTTGAAGGGCGCTGACAATGGCGTGGAAGGCGGCATAGGAACAGCCTTTGCCGCTCCAATAGGCGTCATGGCCCAGTTTTCGGCCCGATTCCGGGTCCAGCTTCGCATAAGGCCATGGCCATTCATAAGTTGTGGCGGTTTTGGCAAACAAATTTTTCGGCGACAACGCCGTCATCCCGGAAACAGCGCCGGCGGCGCCCGCGCTCACCAGCGCCCCGTATTTTAAGGAACGCTTCATAAAGTTTCTTCTTGTTGCAGACGTTTTCATTGGATTCTCCCTTCTTTTCTTTGGTTGGATTAAAACGATAAAAAATAAAGACGCTTCGCATGCTAAATGGTGTTCATTAATTTATAATAGCGTCACAAGAAACGTCAAATTAATAAAGTTAATAACCCTATATATCCATAAGAAAAATTAATGCGGAAATTAATTTTTCTTATGGCATTTTATGAAGAATTTTAAGGATTTGGCGGTGCAAACTGTTTAGATTCGGAGAGAGGGTTCGCAATTCCGAATCCATGGGCGTCATGGGGCGTCAGGGGGCGTCAGGGGGATATAACGGTGCGAGATTCCGATAAGAACGCGATGAGTTCTTGCAAAGTTTTAGGCAGATCGCTCTGATTGCGGTATGTTAAGAAAAACGACTGCATCGGCCGGCCTTCGCGCAGGTGGATTTCGGCGAAAATCCCCGCGTCAATGTCTTTTCGGATCATAAATTCCGGCAACAAGGAAATCCCGTATCCGTCCCTGACCAGCTTTTTAATGGCTTCGTTGCTGTCGGATTCGCTGATGACCGAAAATTGTTGCAGGTTCATCTTGTGTCTGGTCAGGAAGTTCTCGAATTCAATCCGGCAGCCGGAGTTCTTTTCGCGCAGTATGAACCGGTGGTTTCGCAATCGTTCAAGATCGATGGTCCCGGTCGCCGGCTGAGCCTTTGCGGTCTCGAATAGTGTCAATGGCGCCTGCAGCAGCTTTATTTTAGAAAGAAAACGGCTTTTTGGGGCCAGTCCGGTGACCCCGATATCATAGTCTCCGGACAGCAGCCCTTTGAATACCTCATCGCATTTGATGATGGACAGCGACAGATGGGCTTCGGGATGGGCCTCGCGGAATGCCGTCAGCCCCATCGGCAGGAGATGTTCACCGGCAATGCAACAGGCGCCGATATGAACTTCGCGCAGCTGATCGGCGCTGAATTTTTCCATATCCCGAATAATCGCCTGCTCGAGCCTCATCAAGTCTTCGGCATGTCGGTTAAGATGCTTTCCGGCCTCCGTCAGACGGATGCGACCCGAATGGGTCCGGATGAAAAGCGGCGTTTGAAACAGCTGTTCGATTTTCTGGATCTGGAGGCTCACGGCGGGCTGGGTGAGCAACAACGCATTGGCGGCCTGGGTAAAGCTTCCCGTCTCGGCGACCTTCGCAAACACTTTTAAGGAAAACAAACTTAAATCCACTTCTTATTTTCCACCTTTTCCGTGATGAATGGCCTCGAACGAATTTCATGCATGGCGCCCTCCGAAAAAACATTTCAGGAAAAAAAGTATCGTTATGCTTTAGGAAAAGTCAAGAAAAATCGCTATCCAAATGCGGCGGCCCATGGCGCCGCCCGCGCGTCCGGCATCCGCTCCTGCCCGGCCAGGCTCTTTTCCATATTCCAAAGAGGGTTTGTGCTTAAACGTTTATCGGAGAGCTTCGCTACGCGGGAGGTTGTTTGGGAATGATGACCATCTGTCCGTTGTGCCGAAGGATGTCCACATGGACGCCGTACACCGCCGCAACCATATCGGCATCGACTTCATCCAGACGGGCGTTGGCAAAGACCCTGCCTTTTTTGAGAAACAGGAACCGATCCGCGAAACGGAACGCCAGGTTCAGATCGTGCATGGTCATCACCGCGGCAATCCGATGCTCTTTCACCACCCGGCCGATGGTGTGCAGAATATCCAGCTGATTTTTTAAATCCAGGCTGCTCGTCGGCTCGTCAAGCAGCAGCACCTTGGGTTCCT
>CAZZBE010000504.1:0-2598 GCA_964652715.1 uncultured Desulfobacteraceae bacterium | reverse complement strand
TAAGGAAAAACCATGAAAGGCATCATCCTCGCCGGCGGCGCCGGGACGCGCCTTCACCCGGTCACCCGAACTATTTCCAAGCAGCTCCTGCCGGTGTACGACAAGCCGATGATCTACTATCCCCTGACCACGCTGATGCTGGCCGGGATCCGGGATATCCTCATCATCTCCACGCCCGAGGACACGCCCCGGTTTGAACACCTGTTGGGCGACGGCGGGCAGTGGGGAATCAACCTGCGATACACCGTCCAGCCCGCCCCGGAAGGCCTGGCCCAGGCGTTCGTCCTCGGCGCGGATTTCATCGGGGACAACTACAGCGCCCTGATCCTGGGCGATAACCTGTTTTACGGCCCGGGTTTCGGCCGGCAGTTGCGCCACGCCGGGGCCCATGCCGACGGCGCCACCGTCTTCGCCTACCCGGTCCGGGACCCTGAACGCTACGGCGTGGTCCGGTTCGATGCCGACGGCAATGCCATCTCCATCAAGGAAAAACCCAGACACCCCCAATCCCGATACGCCGTCACCGGTCTTTATTTTTACGATCCCCGGGTCGTAGAGATCGCCCGATCTTTGAAACCGTCGGCCCGCGGCGAACTGGAAATCACCGACATCAATACTCAATACCTGGAAGAAGGCAAACTGAAGGTGATCACCCTCGGCCGGGGCCACGCCTGGCTGGACACCGGCACCCATGAGTCCCTTCTGGAAGCCGGCCTGTTCATCCAGACCATCGAAAAACGGCAGGGGCTGAAGATCGCCTGCCCCGAAGAGATCGCGTTTCGAATGGGATACATCAATGCTGGGCAATTGGAACGCCTGGCGGCGCCCATGCGGAAAAACAGCTATGGGCAATATTTGATAAACCTTGCAAAGGATCAAGTGTTTTGATGAAAGCGACTCCCACCCCCATCCCCGACGTCCTGCTCCTGACCCCAAGGGTCTTTGGCGATGACCGGGGATTTTTTTTTGAAAGCTACAACCAAAAGACCCTTGCGGATGTCGCCGGCGTCACGGCCCCGTTCGTCCAGGACAACCACTCCCGATCGTCACAAAACGTGCTGCGCGGCCTCCACTACCAGATCCGGCAGCCCCAGGGCAAACTCATGCGGGCCATCGCAGGGGAAATTTTCGATGTGGCCGTCGATATCCGACGATCCTCGCCGACCTTCGGACGGTTTACCGCCCGGAAACTGTCTGCTGAAAACAAGCGGATGCTGTGGATCCCGCCCGGATTCGCCCACGGGTTCCTGGTGCTGTCCGAATCCGCGGAGGTGCTATATAAAACAACGGATTATTACGCCCCCGACCACGAACGCACGCTTCTGTGGAATGATCCGGACCTTGCCATCCCCTGGCCGCTTGCCGGCCATCCAATCCTCTCTGAAAAAGACAAAAACGGAATGCCGTTAAAAGAAGCGGAATTGTTCGAGTGAATTATGAAGAGAATTCTTGTCACCGGAAAAAACGGCCAGGTGGGATATGAGCTTTGCCGAACCCTGGCCCCGCTGGGCGAAGTCATCGCATGGGGCAGGGATGATCTGGATCTGACTGATCCGGATGCGATCCGGAACCGGATACGTGAAACCCGGCCCAATCTTGTCGTCAACGCCGCCGCCTACACGGCGGTGGACGCCGCGGAAACCGATCCGGTAACGGCCATGGCGGTCAATGGGGAGGCGCCCGGCATCATGGCCGGGGCGGCCGGTAAAATCGGCGCCGCATTGGTTCACTTTTCTACTGATTATGTCTTTGACGGCGCGGCCCAAGCCCCTTACGATGAAAACGATCCACCCAATCCCATCGGCGTCTACGGCCAGTCGAAACTCGCCGGTGAGAAAGCGGTTCAGGAAGCAGGCGTCCCTCACTTGATCCTCCGGACCGCCTGGGTTTACGGCGGCCGGGGTAAAAACTTTTACCTCTCCATTCGGCGGTTGCTGAAAGAGCGTCCGGAACTCAAAGTGGTGGACGACCAGTTCGGGTCCCCTACATGGAACCGAATGATCGCCGAAGCCGCCGCGCAGATCCTGGTCCAGTGCCGGGAGGTCAACCCCATGGCGCGAATGGATCTTTCATCCGTCTCGGGAATCTACCATCTGACTTGCAGCGGCCAAACCACGTGGTACGGGTTCGCGGAAGAAATTCGTTCTTTGGCGCCAGCCGGGTCGCAAGCCGCCCGGATTCTTCCCATTCCCACCTCGGATTATCCGACGCCGGCGAAGCGCCCCCTGAATTCCGTCCTCTCCAACGACAATTTGGCCGATACCTTCGGTATCCGATTGCCGGACTGGCGAAGGGCATTTCGCCTTTGCGCCGAAGCCCGGCCGCGCGGGAGTGAACTCCCACGCTATTTTGTGCCGTCCCTACGGGACTGAAACCACCGGTTAATGTCCTGTAGGGACATCGTATAATAGCGTGGGAGTTCACTCCCGCGCGGCAACGACCGATCGGCTTCGTTGAATTCGCCAACAGCATCATGAATTCCCCGGCTTTCCAATCCTGAATTTGGAAAAATCCCAGGATTCCGATATATCGGAATCCTGGGATTTTTTTTGCATTTTTTCAGCCGTCTATGAGCCCAAAGGAGATCGCCCTGGCTGG
>CAZZBE010000503.1:0-2608 GCA_964652715.1 uncultured Desulfobacteraceae bacterium | reverse complement strand
GGCAAGACCATTATGGCCGGCCTGCTGATTCGGGAGCTGTGGATGCGGGCCGATGTCCGGCGGGTGCTGATCGTCTGTCCCGGCGCCCTCACCGAACAGTGGCAGGACGAGCTTTCCGATAAATTCGGCATCCGGTTCGACATTTTCAGCAGAGAGAAGCAGGAGCAGTGCGCCTCCGGCAACTACTTCGACGAGCAGGACCGCCTCATTGCCCGCCTCGACCAGATCTCGAGAAACGAAGACTATCTCGAAAAGCTGAGAAACACCGAATGGGATCTGATCGTGGTGGACGAGGCCCACAAGCTGTCCGCCAGTTATTTCGGAAACAAGATCAACAAGACCAAGCGATTCCTCCTGGGGGAACTGCTCGGCGCCATCTGCCGCCATTTTCTCCTGATGACGGCCACCCCCCACAATGGCAAGGAAGCGGATTTCCAGCTCTTCATGTCGCTCCTGGACGGTGATCGCTTCTATGGCCGGTTTCGGGAAGGCGTTTACAAGGTCGATGTGTCGGACATGATGCGTCGGATGGTCAAGGAGGAGTTGCTCAAATTCGACGGCACGCCCCTTTTTCCGGAACGCCGGGCCTATACCGCCACTTACGCGCTTTCGGATCTCGAAATCGCCCTTTACAAAAACGTCGCCGATTATGTCCGCAATGAAATGAACCGTGCGGATCGCCTGGACGGCAAACGGAAGGGCGCCGTCGGCTTTGCACTGACCTTGCTCCAGCGCCGACTGGCGTCCAGCCCGGAGGCCATTTACCAGTCCCTGAAACGTCGCCGCAAACGGCTCGAAGGCCGGCTGAACGAAATGAAAACCGCCGCCCGGGGGGCCCAACTCGCCGAAACCCTGGCCGAATACACCGTAAAAAAGACCATCGACCTGCCCGACAACCTCGACGACATTGAAGAGGAACTCAGCGCCGAGGAATACGAGCTGTATGCCGAGCAGGTGGTGGATCAGGCCACGGCCGCCCGGACCATACCGGAACTGGAGGCGGAAATCGCCATTTTGTCGGATTTGGAAGAACAGGCCCGGTCCGTGGTCCAGTCCGGCGGGGACCGGAAATGGGAAGAGCTGTCCAACATTCTCCAGGATGCGCCGGAGATGTTCACCGGCGCCGGCAACCGGCGGAAGCTGATCATCTTCACCGAGCATCGCGACACCCTCAATTACCTCCTGGAACGGATCACCGGGCTGATGGGTCGGCCCGAGGCGGTGGTCGTCATCCACGGGGCCATCCCCCGGGACGTCCGTCGGCGGTTACAGGAAGAATTCCGGAACAATCCAGACGTGGTGGTGTTGCTGGCCACCGACGCGGCCGGCGAGGGCGTCAACCTTCAGAACGCCAACCTCATGGTCAATTACGATCTCCCCTGGAACCCCAACCGCCTGGAGCAGCGGTTCGGCCGCATCCACCGCATCGGTCAGACCGAGGTCTGCCATTTGTGGAACCTGGTGGCGGCCGGAACCCGCGAGGGAGAGGTCTTTCAGCGGCTTTTTCAGAAGCTGGAGGTGGAACGCGCGGCTTTGGGCGGTCGGGTGTTCGACGTATTGGGGGAGGCTTTCGAAGAGGTTTCCTTGAAGCAGTTGCTCATCGAGGCGATCCGTTACGGGGAACGCGAGGACGTTCGGGCGCGACTGACACAGGCCATCGAAGGGGCGCTGGACACGGGGCGGTTGCTGGCAATTCTCCGCCGGAACGCCCTGGTGGAAGGACGGATGACCCTGGAAGCCCTGTTCGCCGTGCGGGAGGAGATGGAAAAGGCCGAGGCCCGCAAGCTGCAACCTTACTTCATCCGGGCCTTTTTCAGCGAGGCGTTTCAAGGGCTCGGCGGGCAAATGCGTCCTCGGGAGGCCGGACGATACGAAGTCCGACATGTTCCGGCGGCCATCCGGGAGCGGGATCGGGTAGTCGGCGACGCCCGCGCTCCGGTGCTCAAGAAATATGAGCGGATCTGCTTCGAGCGGGATCATATCCGGGTCCACGGAAAGCCCATGGCCGATCTTCTCCATCCGGGCCATCCGCTGATGCGGGCCGTCACGGACCTGATCCTCTCCGCCCACCGGTCGAAACTCAAACAGGGCGCCGTCCTGGTGGACCCCACCGACGACGGGATCGAACCGAAGATCCTGTTCATGATCGACCATCAGGTCCGGGAAAGCGCCGGCGAGCGGCAGGCGGTGGCGTCCAGGCGGCTGCAATTCGTGGCGATCGACGCGGGCGGAAGCGCGGTCAACGCCGGATGGGGACCCCACCTCGATTTGTTGCCCATCGAGGAAGCGGACCGGAGACGGGTCGAAGACATCCGCAACGCGTCCTGGATCAGCGGGGATTTGGAAAAGCTGGCGCTCAACCACGCCATCCGCCATCTGGTTCCGGATCATTACAACGAGGTCAAGACCCGGCGGGAACGTCAGGCCGACAAGATTTTGAATGCGGTCAACGAACGGCTTGTGAAGGAGATCAACTACTGGTCCGACCGGTACATCCGTCTCGGGGAAGAGGTGGCCGCCGGCAAGCAGCCCCGGATGCAGCCGGAAATGGCGCGCCGGCGGGTGGAGGAACTGACGGCGCGGCTGGAGGGGCGAAAACGGGAGCTGG
>CAZZBE010000502.1:1346-2609 GCA_964652715.1 uncultured Desulfobacteraceae bacterium | reverse complement strand
GAAAACATCAACAGGATCATCAGACCGGGGAAAACGCCGGCCAGAAAGAGCATGCCGATGGACGTGGAGGTGGCCACGCCGTAGACGATAAAGCCGATGCTGGGAGGGATGAGAAAGGCGATGTCGCTGGAATTGATGATGAGGCCCAGGGTGAAGGAGCTTTTATACCCCGCCTCCAGCAGCATGGGCCGCATGGTGCCGCCGATGGCGGCCACGGTGGCCTGCGTGGACCCGGATACCGCGCCGAAAAGGGTGCAACTCGCGTTGGTGGTGATGGGCAAACCGCCGGGCAGATGGCCCACGAAGGCCTTGATCATCCGGATGAGCCGGCCGGCGGACTCGCCAGACGTGATGATGCTGGCCGACAGGATGAACATGGGCACGCAGACCAGGGCCGGCGGCGTCACGCCGGTGATCACCTGCTGCACCATGGCGCCCATGAGCCGGGGGGCGAGATCCGGCATGTAAACGTACAGGTAGAGGATCAGCGATCCCAGGAGGGTCACCATGAACGGAAACCCCAACAACAGCATGGTCGCGAGACTGATTCCGAATAACGTCATAGCGGCTCTGCCCCCCCGATCTGCTCATCTTCGTATTCGCTTTGTTGATCCGGCGACTGCCAGGGATCCTTTTCCGTGAGATTCTTGATGATGGTCCGGATGTACTGGATGCACGCCAGGCCGAACCCGATGGGGATGATCACGTAAAAGGTCCATTTCGGCGCCCGCAACGCCGCCGTCATGTGCGACATGTTCATGGCGTTCATCAGGTAGAGGTAGGAAAAATAGGCCATGATCCCCATCACCAGGGCGCTGATCAGGGAGATGCAGATGATGAACGTCTTTTCCATCCTGGGCGGCATAAGGTCGAGGAACGCGCCCATCCGGATGTGGCGGGCCTTGCGGACGCCGTAGCTCACCCCCGTGAACGTCGTCAGCATGACGAGGAATTTTGAGACTTCCTCGGCGAAATAGATGCTCTGGAAGAAGGTGCGCATGAACACATTGGTCATCAGCAGGATGGCCAGGGCCGCGACGCAGAACACCAGGATCGAAACTTCGACTCCGTTGACGACGACGCCCAGCCCGTGATTGAATTTCTGAACGAGGGTCCGTTCCTTTCCCCTTTCCTCTTTTCCGTCGTCCATCGCATCCCCTTTTTCAGCATCCTTTATTGAGTTCATCGGTTTATCGTTCGGAGTTCCGCCTTCAGGCGGCTTCGGTCGAGAAGCCGCCTGAAGGCGGAACTCCAAACTCAATG
>CAZZBE010000502.1:0-1246 GCA_964652715.1 uncultured Desulfobacteraceae bacterium | reverse complement strand
GTCGAGAAGCCGCCTGAAGGCGGAACTCCAAACTCAATGGACAGGTTGAAGCGCGGCGGGCGAAGGCGCGGCCCGCCGCGCTTGACCCGGGTCGGGGTTAAACTCAAATAAAATGGATTACTTCAGCCCCACCGCCGCCTTGGCGTTCTCGATGTCGCTGAGCAGGGTCTCAAGGACCTCGTCGGCGCCTTCGCCGCCGATGTTGGTGAACTTGGGATAGACGGTTTCGGCTTTGGCCTTGAACTTGGCGATGGCGTCGTCGTCCAGCACCGTGAACTTCAGGTTCGGCTTGGCCTTTTTCATCTTCTCCATGTCGCCGGCGTTCCGGTTGTCGATCCATTCGCCCGCCGGGATGATCGACTCGACCCAGAACCGCCGCATCTCTTCCTGGGCGTCTTTCGTCAGGCTGTCGAAAAAGGCCTGGTTGACGGTGGGGATGCCCAGAAACGGTTCGCTCTTCAACTGGGTGGCGTAGTCCTGAACCTCGAAGAACTTCATGCTGTAGATGGCGAACAGCGGGTTGACCTGGGCGTCGATGAGGCCCATCTGGAGGCCGCTGTAGACCTCGCCGTAGCTCATGGGCGTCGGGCTGGCGCCGTAGGCTTTGTAGTCTTCCACCAGCAGCTTGGAGGACATCAGCCGGACCTTCAGGCCGTCCATGTCGGCGGGCTCCAGGATCGGTTTCTTGGAGGTGACCCACTGCCATCCTTCATACATGATGGACAGCGGCACCAGGCCGTTTTTCCGGAATTTTTTCTCGAGCAGCGGCATGAAATCGCCGTTTTTGACCATCCAGTAGAGGATTTCGGGGACTTTTTCGGTGGGGAACAGGTAGTTCAGGGCGAGGACCTGGGCCTGGGGGACAAAGGAGCTGATCCAGGCGTAATCGGAAAAGACAAATTCGACCACGCCCATCTGGGCCAGCTCGTTGATGTCGCCGGTGGCGCCCAGGGTGCCGTAGGGGTAGACCGTGATGTCGATCTTGCCGTCGGACCACTTCTTCATGTGATCGGAGAAATTCCGGGCCCAGACCGTCATGAAATCGCCCTCGATCTCTTCGGACGCCAGTTTGGCCTGGATGGGCTTTCCGGTGTATTCCGCGGCCATGGCGACGCCGACAACGGAAAACAGAAAGGCAACGGTCAGAACAATGCTGAGAAGCTTCTTCATGGGTGACTCCTTTTTGTGGGTTCGAATTGTTTTGCATTTGTTTATGGTTCTATTGGCTTGTCGTCATCACCTCCTT
>CAZZBE010000501.1:0-2625 GCA_964652715.1 uncultured Desulfobacteraceae bacterium | reverse complement strand
TTCCGGTGCTGAATGGAGATGTCCAGCGCCAGGTCCTCGGCCATGTTCCGCAACTCCCGCTGGAGGACCTTTCGGTCCACCCTTTGGGGGATGTCCACCTCGTAGATCATGATGTTCCGGTTGGGATCGTCGCCCCCCTTGAAGACCGCCTGGAGATTCGTCACGTTCACGCCGTGGGCCGCGATGACTTCGGTAATCCGGGCCACCAGGCCTTTCTGGTCGGGACCCTTGGTGGAGATAATAAACGGTTCGGCGTCCGCGAACACGGGGTCTTCCTCCGCCGCGGTCAGGTCCCGGACATGGCCGAAGAGCCCCAGGTGGGCGATGGCGTCGGCCAGGGAGACCTCCAGTTCGTCGGCGGTGGCGCCGTCCGGGATGGAGGCGATGAAGATGCCCGAAAACTGGGCCTGGAGGATCGTCTGGCTCACGTTTTCCACGTTGCAGTTCCGGTCGAAGAGAAACCGGGCCACGGTGGCGATGATGCCGGGGCGGTCCCGCCCCACCACGGAGATGATGACCTTTTTCATCGGGTTTCGTCCTTCCACGCCGCCGGATCGAAAAGGACCCCGCGGCTCACCGAGGCGACGTCTTTGCAGCCGGTGAGGATCATGGCCTGAACCAGCTCCGAGGCGATCCCTTCCAGGTATTTTTTGACGCCCTCCCGGAGGCCGCCCACCGCGGCCACGGAAAAGGGGCGGCCGATCATGACGGCGTCGGCGCCCAGGGCCAGCATCTTGAGGATGTCCACGCCGCTCCGGACGCCGCCGTCGGCCAGGATCAGGATCTGACCTTTCACCGCGTCCGCCACCGCCGGCAGCACATCGGCCACGCCGGGCGCGCCGTCCAGAACCCGGCCCCCGTGGTTGGAGACAACGATGGCCGCGGCCCCCACGTCCACCGCCAGGCGGGCCTCGTCCGGGGTCATGATCCCCTTGAGAATGCACTTCAGCGGCGTGTTTTCCAGGATCTCCCGGAGCCGTTCCGGCGGCTTGGGGGAGACCGGACGGCCCATGAGGCGCAGGGTGACGAGACCGGCGGCGTCGATGTCGATGCCCACGGTGTCGGCGCCGGCGCCCTCGGCCTTTTCGAGTTTGTGGTAGAGTTCCGGCTCCTCCCAGGGCTTGATGAAGGGGATGCCGGCGCCGTTGAGTGCCCGGATGGCCGCGAACCCGGTCTCGTGGATAAAATCCGGGGCCCCGTCGCCGGTGCAGCCCAGAATCCCGTGGTCCCGGCAGCCCCCCAGGACGGCGTCGATGTAGTCCTCCTCGGAGATCTCGCCGCCCATGTTGAAGGAGACCCCGCCGATGGGGGCGGCCAGCACCGGCAGCGCCAGATCTTTCCCCAGAAACTGGATCCGGGTGTCCGGCGCCGCCGCATCGTGGATGAGCCGCATGTTGAGCCGTCGCGCCGCCAGGGCCTGGACGTTGGCCATGAAGGACGACCCGGTTCCCAGCCCGCCCATCCCGGGCACCTCGCCGGCGCAGGCCCGCCCGTCGCAGACCGGGCAGACCCGGCAATACCCTTTCATCCGTTCCCTGGCGATCTTCCGTATCTCTTTCATTCCAGCACCTTGTTCTCCCTTTTTACGCCTTGAATCCGTCGGCGGGCTTGTGGTATAGTCGCGAGTTCAGGTCTTTTAAGATCCGAGCCGTTGCCCGAACCTCTTTTTACCGAAAAAAGGATATGAAATCAAAGGGAAATCCATATGGCCAACAAAAACATCGCTGATCTGATCCGCGAGAACAAAACCGCCTTCATCGTCATCGCCGTGGTGCTCTTCCTCCTGGAACTGGAGATCTTCGCCGTGGCCGTGATGAAATCGGGCCGCAAATCCTGGCTCCAGGTGCTCGACCAAAAAGGGAACGTGATCCACGAAACCGATGGCCGGAGCCTCAGCGACTTCAACAAATACTATTTCGAAAAGACGTTCGGGCCCTTTGAAAATTACGAAGTCCGCCTCCAGCGGGAGGACGAGCCCTTCCCCTTCCGGGCCTGGTTCGTGGCCGCCGCGGGCATCCCCATCGGGATCATTCTGCTGTTCGCCTTTACGGTGAGAGCCTACATCGCCCTTTTCTATGGGGATGAACGGGAGGATCCCGGCGGCAAAGGAACCTGGGACGCCGCCTCGGACGCCAACAGCCTGCAGAAAGTGGTGTCGGCGGTCTCGGGATTCAACATCTTCACCATCGGATTTCTCCTTCTGCTGGGGGTGCTCGCCTATTGGGTGGTGCCCAACCTGGTAACCTATCTCGGCCAGCTGGGCATCGAGACCCTGAGCCGATACAAATGGGTCTTCATCGGCGCGGTGACGGTGGCCCTGCTGGTTTTTATCTGGATGATCTATCTGCGGTTTCTCCTGGCCAAAAAGGCCATCGACAAACAGGCGGAGATGAACCAGTACCGGGTCAAGCTCGAATACGATTACAAGCAGCAACTGGCCCTGGAACACCGGGAAGGGAGCGACGAGCCCCGCCCCATGGTCGGATGGGATCAAGACGAGGTCATCGAAGCCGACGGAGAAGTCAAGGAACCGGGGAAAACGGGCTGACGCCCGCCCCCTTGGCCGCGATCATGGAACAGGTCATCGCCACCCACCGGAACACCGATTTCGACGCCATGGCGTCG
>CAZZBE010000500.1:0-2625 GCA_964652715.1 uncultured Desulfobacteraceae bacterium | reverse complement strand
CTGGCCCAGGTCCGCCTGCTGGCCGAAAACGACATCAAGGATTTTCTGCTGGGGCTGCCCAACGTGGCGGACGTGGATTCCTTCGGCGGCAACCGCCTCCAGATCGACGTGCGGCTCGACAAGGACCGGCTGCGGGCCAACGACCTGAGCCCCGAAGCCGTCGTCGCCGCCATCCGAAATCAAAACATCACGGCGCCCGCCGGGCGGATCGAAACGGCCGGGGGCGAGATTCTGGTCAAAACCCTGGGGGAATTCAAGACCCTGGACGATCTGGAAAACCTGGTGGTGAGCCAAAAGGGGGACGCCTACATCCGCCTTTCGGACGTGGGGACCGCGGCGCTGGGGGTTCAAGAGCCGCGCAGCCTCTACCACGGCAACGGCCGGGCCGCCGTCGCGCTCAACGTGCTCCGGGCCGACGGCGGCGACGCCATGGCGGCCATCGCCGACGTCAAAGCCGCCCTGCCCCGGATGGCGGCCTCATGGCCGGCCGTCCATTTCGAGATCACCGACGACCAGGCGCCGCTCATCGCCCGCAACACCACGGGCATGCGCCAGTCCCTGTTCATAGCCGTCGGCCTGACCGTGCTGATTATCTTCGTCTTTCTGGCCGACCTCCGGGCCTCCTTCATCGCCATGATCAGCATCCCCCTCTCCTTTCTGTTCGGCCTGGCGGCCCTGGGGTTCACCGGCTACACCCTCAACATCGTCACCCTGTCGGGGCTGATCATCGCCACCGGCATGGTGGTGGACGCCACGGTGGTGGTCCTGGAAAACATCTACCGCCATTTCGGCCCGGCCGGGGCCGGCGACCCCGGGGAACGGGTGGAAGGGGCGGTGGGCGAAATCCTGACGGCCATCGTCGCCGGGATGCTCACCACCGTGGCCATGCTCATCCCCATCATGTTCGCCGGCGGATACGTGGAAAAGGTGCTCCGGCAGTTCACCCTCACCCTGTCCCTGGCGCTGGTCGGCTCCCTGCTGTCGGCGGTTTTCATCGTGCCCCTCGTCGCCCGCCGCCTGGTCCGGCCGGACCGGAAGCCCAACCGGGCGGAACGGGTGGTCCGGCCGTTTCACCGGCTGGTGGACGCCCTGGCCGCCTTCTACGTCCGATTGCTCCACATCGCCCTGAAACACCGCCTGATCGCCCTGGTTCTGGCCGCGGCGGTTCTGGTCCTCACCGTTAAGACCGTCGTCCCGGTGATCGGCCGGGAGCTGATGCCGCCCATGGACACCGGGATCGCCAAGGTGCGGTTTGAAATGCCCCCGTCCACGCCCATAGCGGAGATGGAACGGCGGCTTTCCGCCGTGGAGGCGGTCATCCGGGATACGCCGTCGGCGCGCATGATCTCGTCCGTCGTCGGGTCCGAACCGGGGGAGATTTCCTTTGGCGGCGGCGGCCAGACCGCCCAGACGGCCCTGATCACCGTCACCCTCGACACCCGGGACGAGCGGGACGAGAGCATCTGGGCCATCGGAGACCGCTGGCGGGCCGGGCTGAATCAAATGCCGGGGTTTCGCTCCGTTCAGGTGTACGAGTTCGGGGCCACGCCCATGGCCACCTCCCGGGCCCCCATCGACATCGTGCTCCACGGCCGGGACGGCCGGGTGCTTCAGGAGCTGGCCGGCGAAGTCGAAGAACGGCTCGCGGGCGTGGCCGGCCTGGTGGACCTGACCCGCACCTGGTGGGCGGACAAGCCGGAGGTCCATATCGCCGTGGATCCCTGGACGGCCCGGCGCTACGGCGCGACGCCGGCGGACGTGGCCCGCCAAATGCAGGCGGCCGTGGACGGGATTCCGGCATCGGGCTTTCGCCTGAAAGGATTTCTGGACATCCCCATCCGGGTTTCCCTGGATGAAAAATGGGTGGCCGGCCCGTCGCGATTGGCCGACATCGACATCGACACGCCCGACGGGAAAATCCCCCTGCGGGCCATGGCCGAAGTCTCCGAAAGCCGGGGACAGACGGTCATCACCCGGGAAAACCTCCGAAACACCCTGAACCTGACCGGGTACAACCGGACCCGGCGGATTTCCCAGGTTTTGGATGAGATCCGGACCCGGCTGGCCGACATGGCCTGGCCCGGGGGCTACGGCATGACCCTGAGCGGCACGGCCGCGGAGATGAAGGAGAGCATGACCCGGGTCATGAAGGCGGTGGGGATCGGGCTGGTCTTCCTGGTGGTCCTGCTGGTGGGGATATTCCGCTCGTTTCTCCTGCCCCTTCCGATCCTGGTCGCCATCCCCCTGGCGGTCATGGGCTCCCTGTGGGGCCTTCTGCTCTACGGGAAACCCATGTGCATGCCGGCCATGATGGGGATTCTGCTCCTGGCCGGCATCATCATCAACAATTCCATCTTTCTCATCGACTTTATCCAGCAGGCCCGGGCCGGCGGCATGGACCGCGGGGAGGCCCTGGAACAGTCGGTGCGGCTGCGTCTGCGGCCCGTGCTCATGACCACCGTCTCCACCTTCGCGGGCATGCTGCCCATCATCTACGAAACCGCCGTGGGCCTGGAACGGATGTCGCCTTTGGGCACGGCCGCCGGGTTCGGCCTCATCGTCGGCACCGTCATGACCCTGGTCGTCACGCCGGTGGTCTATTCCCTGCTGGACGATCTGGCGGGG
>CAZZBE010000499.1:0-2628 GCA_964652715.1 uncultured Desulfobacteraceae bacterium | reverse complement strand
TGGGCTTCCAGAGCCAGAACAGCGAGGCGGCCAAACCCATGGTGTTCACCACCACCCTGTTGCTGATCGGGCTCATTTTTCTGCTCAACGCCACCGGCGTCTATCTGCGCAAACGCCTGCGCCGCAAGTTTGCGTCGTCGGTATTTTAAACCGGAGAGAATCCGCATGACCGAAGATTCGGCACCCATCGATGGACAGGCGATCCCGGACGAGGCCACTGAAAACCGACTGACGGCCATCTCCGACGGACGGCGTTTCCCAACCGAAACCCACCCGGAATTGGCCGGGGAAACACCTGTTATAGAAACCAATGCTTTTTCGCTCTATTACGGGGAAGTCCAGGCATTGTTCGACATCAATATGAATATCCCGGCCGGAAAGATTACGGCCCTGGTGGGTCCGTCCGGCTGCGGCAAGTCCACCCTGATCCGCTCCGTCAACCGCATCAACGACCTGATCGACATCGTCCGCATCGAAGGCGACATGCGCCTGAACGGCGAGTCGATCTACGACCCGGCCGTGGACGTCATCGAATTGCGCAAGCGAATGGGCATGGTGTTTCAAAAACCCAATCCGTTTCCCATGACCATCTATGAGAACGTGGTCTACCCCCTGCGCATCGACGGCGAAAGGGACCGGCGCCTTCTCGACGAGGTCTGCGAGCGCAGCCTCAAGGGGGCGGCCTTGTGGGAGGAAGTCAAAGACCGCCTGCAGGAAAGCGCCCTGGGCCTTTCCGGGGGCCAGCAGCAGCGGCTTTGCATCGCCCGCGCCATCGCCGCCGAACCGGAGGTGCTGCTCATGGACGAGCCCTGTTCCGCCCTGGACCCCATCGCCACCAACAAAATCGAGGACCTTCTTCAGGAACTCAGGGGCGATTATTCCATTTTGATCGTCACCCACAACATGCAGCAGGCGTCGCGGACCAGCGACTACACGGCCTTCATGTACCTGGGCCATCTGCTGGAGTACGGCCCGACGGCGACGATTTTCCAGAAACCGATTCTCAGGGAAACGCTGGATTACGTCACCGGACGGTTTGGATAAACCCCGCGCCGGTCACCGGGCGGGAAGCCTTAAACAACGAATTACGGAAAGGAAACGAAACATGAATGCACTGCGTTATCTTGTCGCCGCCTTGACAGTCGGATCGGTTATCGCCTTTTTCGGTTGCACCTCGACCATCGCCGGCGCCGACGCCCCGGGGGACCTGAAAAAAGCGGCCGGATATGCAAAGCCCGGATTCCATACGGCGATCGAGGACGGCCGGTTGTGGGTGTTCCGGCAGGGAGACAAAGCCTACGCCGACTTCCGCGACCAGGGGGAGCTGGCCAAGCACGTCATCCGCCCGGCCGCCGGCCCCGGCGGCATTACCCTCAAGGCGCCGGACGCCGAGACCATCACCCTGTACCTGGCCGCCAAACCCGGTTTTCATGTGGCGCTGGAAGACGGCCGGCTGTGGGTGTTCCGGCGGGGGGCCGGGGAATACGACGACTTCCGCAAACAGGGGGAGCTGGCCAAGCATGTTATCCGCCCGGCCGCCGGCCCCGGCGGCATTACCCTCAAAGCCCCTGACGCCGAGACGCTGGACGATTACCAGGCGGCCCGCTGATCCGGGGAAAGGAAGTGAAAGATGCCGGTACGCTATCGCAAAGAGGTTGAAGAGATCCGCGCCCGCCTGGTCCAACTGACCGACGTGGTCTCGGGAAACGTCAGCCGGGCCATGGACGCCGTCGTGACCGCCGATGCCGCGGCGGCCGGGCGGGTGATCCGGGACGAACAGGAGATCAATCGCCGGGAAGTCGCGCTGGAAGAGGCGTGCATCAAGGTGATGACCCTTCATCACCCGGTGGCGGACGAGCTGCGTTTTCTGGTGGCGACCCTGAAAATCAACCACGACCTGGAGCGGGTCGGCGACCTTGCCGCCGGAATCGCCAAGCGTACACGCGTCTTGACCCCGGACGACATCGACCCCTTCAGGGCGCCGCTGCGGGAATTGGTCGAGCGGCTGGCCGACAGGCTGAAGGAGAGCATGTCCGCGTTTTTCGACCGCGATCATGAGCAGGCCGCGCGCTTGTGGCTGGGGGACGACGAAGTGGATGCCCGAACGGCGGGATTGGGGGACGATATCCGGGCCGCGATCCTGGACCGGCCGGCCCGGCCTCATGCCCTGTTCACGCTGCTGGCCATCGTCCGGCGCATCGAGCGGTTGGCCGATCATGCCGCCAATATCGCCAAGAACGTGATCTACCTGGCCCTGGGGGAAATCGCCCGGCACCGGATGGGCGAATTCCGCCGGCAGATCGATGACGGCAAACCCAAGGCCCTGATGGTGTGCGTACACAACAGCGCCCGCAGCCAGATGGCCGCGGCCTGGATCAACCATCTCTACGGCGACCGGCTGGAAGCGGAAAGCGCCGGGCTCCGGCCCGGCGTTCTCAACCCCCTGGCGGTGCGCGCCATGCGGGAGGTGGGAATCGACATCTCCGGCGCCCGGACCCGCGACGTGTTCGAGGCGGCGCGCAGCGGCCACCCGTTTTCCCATGTGGTGACGGTGTGCGACGAGGCCAGCGCCGAGAAGTGCCCCCCGTTTCCGGGCGTGGAAAACGTCCGGCACTGGGACCTGCCCGA
>CAZZBE010000498.1:0-2628 GCA_964652715.1 uncultured Desulfobacteraceae bacterium | reverse complement strand
CCGGCTTTCAACCGGATGGGGCCTGAATCCGACAGGTCCGCGGCCCGGAGGTAGGCTTCAACGCTTTTCGGAAAACGATGCAGGCGAAAGGCGATGTCGCCCACGGTTACCCATCGCTCGGCGGTCGGCGCCGCCTCCGCGGCCTTACGGGCCGGTTCTAAGGCCAGGTCATAGCGCCGCCCCCCCAGGAGGATATCCACGACCCGGTCCAGGTGTTCCGGCGAGGGTTCCCCCTCCAGAGAGTTTATGAAGGCCTCGGCCGCTTTGACCGGCACGCCCGCCAACCGGTACAGGTCGCTCAGCTCCGCCAGGCGCGCCCGGCTGGATGGATCCAGTTCGATGGCGATCTCCATCGCCGCGGCCGCTTCAGCATAGTCATTCCGCTGCATGGCGACCCATATCGCCAGTTCCCAGGCTTCCGGCTTTTCCGGCCAGCGGTTGAGCAGCCGATTCAGAGAGGATTCCGCCGGGTCCTCGTTACCCAGTTCCACATGGGTTTTAATCAGGGAGGCGAGCCAGTCGTACCGGGGATTCTTCTCCCGGCACAATGGCTCCAGGATGGGCAGGGCCGGTTCCGGCTGCAACAGATTGAGCCAGAGCACCGCCCCCCGGTAGCGGAGATCGGGCCGCACCCGAGGGTTGTTTAGCTTTGACCGGGCCAAAACCGCCTCCGCATCCTTGTTTTTGCCCAATTCCATGAAAATGCTCGCAAGGTCGATCAACCACAGCTGCTCCACCGGCTCGTATTGAATTCCCGCTCTGAGCAGCGCCGCCGCTTTGTCCAACTGACCCGTTGCCCGCCGGAGCATGGCCGCCTGATGGAAGTGTTCCCCTTTTCGGGTGATCCCGGCGGCGCGCTCCATGGCATCGGCCGCGGCTGGAAGGTCCTTCAGCATCTGATGAGCGGTGGAGAGGGTGATCAGCCAGTCGCCCCTGGGTTCGGGCCGGTCCGCCAGCCATTGGAGAAGCGGCAGTGCCTTCCCGGGGGATTCGGCCTGAAGCCATAATCGCGAGGCCCGGTGGTAGTGATCCGGTTTTCCACTGATCAAAGCGGCCCGCTCCATGGGGGGGGCCGCCTTTGCAAAGGCTTCCTGGAGAACATAGGCGTTGGAGAGGGCGGTCAGCCATTCGGCTTTGGGATCGGGATGGTTTTCGAGGGGGGCCAGCAGTTTCAGGGCCTGATCCGCCTGTTCGAGCTGAAGCCGCAGCACGCCGGCCTGGTAGGCATGATCGGGCTTCCTGCTGATTTCGGCGGCCCGCTCCATGGCTTCCGCCGCCTTGTCGATCGCATCGAGCTGAACCCAGGCCTGGCTCAAGGCCGTGAACCAGTCTGCTTCGGGTTCGGGCAGCCCGGTCAGTTTCCGCAGGTGGGGCAATGCCTTTCCGGGCTGTTCGGCCTGCAGCCAAAGCGCCCCGCCGTTATACAGATAGGCGGGTTTTTCGTCTACGGAAATGATCCGGTCCATGGCGGCCGCCGCTTCCGGAATCCGCTCCAGGGTGACGTACACATTGCACAGGGCCAGGAGCCAATCGGTTTTTACCCGCTTTTTCCGGGCCAGTGTTTCCAGCAGAGGCAGGGCTTTCCGGGGGTGCTCCGCATCCAGCCAGAGCCAGGCCGCCTGGAACAGCAGGTCGGATTTTCCGCTGATGCGGGCCGCTTTTTCCATGGCCCGGGCCGTCTCCACCTTTTCGTTCATTTTTCGGAGGGTATCCGACAATGCGATCAGCCACTCCGGCCGGGGCGATTTCCTTTCGGACAGGTCCTGCAACAGGGGAAGCGCCTGCTTGACTTCCCCGGCTTCAAGCCACAGCATCGCCGCCTGGTACCGGTGGTCGCCGTCGCCGGAGCGTTCGGCCGCGGACGCCATGGCCGCGGCGGCCCGGGCCGGCTGTTTCAGATTCTGGCAGGCTTTGGCCATGGCGACATGCCAATCCGCCCGGGAATCCTTTTTCTTCAAAAGCGGGGGGAGAATCTCCGCCGCTTTCCGGGGATCGCCGGCCTCGAGATGAAACACGGCGGCCTGATAAAGCAGGTCGTCCTGACCCGTGAGGCGCGCCGCCCGCGTGATGGACCGGGCGGCGCTCTGAAAATCACCGGTTTCATGCTGAACCGCCGCCAGCAGATGCCAGGCCTCGGCAAAGCAGGGATTCAGGTCGACCGCGGTCTTCAGCGGAGCGGCGGCCGCGGCGATTCGGCCCGCATGGTAGCGGAAAAACCCCAGGTCGTAATGGGGGTAGGCAAAATGGGTGTCCGGATGCCGCCTCAGATAATCGGACAAAAAGTCGGCGGCGCTGTCGTATTGCCCCTCGGCGGCGAAACCTTCAGCCCGGGCGACCGCGCCGTGAAGCTCCGCGGGCAGTGACTGGTGGGGATCCGGGCAGGGCGGGGAGCCGGCGGTCAGTGACGGAACCAGACAGCAGAGCAGCCATAATGCACAGCCGGTGAAGCATTGACGGTTCAGCATGGTGCATCCTTCTGATTGATATTAGAGTTGAAACACAATATCCATGGTCACCCACGTTTCCACCGGCCGGCCGTCCTTCAGGGCCGGCTCGAAACGCCAGTTCGGAACGGTTTTACTCACCGTCTGTTCGAAGACCCCCTCCGGGTCCGCCGTTACGATGTCG
>CAZZBE010000497.1:0-2636 GCA_964652715.1 uncultured Desulfobacteraceae bacterium | reverse complement strand
ACGGCGTGTACGCCGTATGCTCGGCCCACCCGGAGGTGCTGAAAGCCGCCATGGAGACGGCCGCGGCCGAAGGAGACGACCTGCTGATCGAAGCCACGCCCAACCAGGTCAATCCCTTTGGCGGATATTCGGGCATGAATCCGCCCGGATTTCGCGCTTATGTGTCCGGGTTGGCCGATCAGGCGGAGTTTCCCCGCCGACGCATCATCCTTGGCGCCGATCATCTGGGTCCCGTTGTCTGGCAAAACGAGTCCGCCGAAAGGGCGATGGCCAAGTCCACACAGATGGCCGGGGAGTGCGTCGCCGCCGGTTTTCGCAAAATCCACCTGGATCCGAATCCGCCCTGCGCGGATGACCCGGCGTCGGGCCTTTCGCCGGAGACGGTGGCCGAGCGAACCGCGGCCCTCTGCCGGGCCGCCGAAGCCGCGGCCGACGATCGGCCCGATAACGCGCCGCGGCCGGTTTATGTGATCGGCACGGAAGTCCCG
Source organism: uncultured Desulfobacteraceae bacterium (assembly GCA_964652715.1). Lineage (GTDB taxonomy): Bacteria > Desulfobacterota > Desulfobacteria > Desulfobacterales > JAABSP01 > JAABTD01. The sequence goes on along the minus strand of CAZZBE010000497.1, from coordinate 2,148 downwards.
GCGCCGGGGGGCGACCTTAAAGACGCCGATCATTTGACCCCCACCCGGCCTGAACAGGTCGCGGAAACCATCGATCTGACCCAAAGCCGCTTTCGGTCCGCCGGTCTGGAAACGGCCTGGGACCGCGTCATCGCGGTCGTGGTGCAGCCCGGGGTGGAGTTCGGCGACACCAGCGTCGCCGTCTACCGCCCCGAACGGGCCCAAGCCTTGTCCGCCTTTCACGACCACCTGCCCGACCGGATGACCTACGAAATTCATTCCACCGATTTCCAGCCGCCCGACGCCTTGAAGGGGCTGGTCCGCGACCATTTTACGCTTCTGAAAGTCGGCCCCTGCCTCACCTTCGCATTTCGAGAAGCGGTCTTTGCCCTTGCGCATATTGAAACGGAGGGGTTGGGCGGCCGTAAGGGGGTTCGGCTCTCCGGCCTCCGGGACGCGCTTGAAAATGCAATGGCGGAAAATCCAAATCACTGGCGGGCTCACTACACCGGCGCCCCCGAGGAACAACGCTGGATGCGGGCCTTCAGCTATCGGGACCGGATCCGCTATTACTGGCGTCATCCCGCCGTCGTTTCCGCGCTGTCGCGGCTTTTCAAAAACCTGTGGCGCCCCGTCCCGCCGGGGCTGATCCGCCAGTATTTTCCGGACCTCTATCCCGGCATCGAGGCCGGCGTCCACGACGACGCCCCGGAATCCCTGATCCGCCGCCGCATCCAGGCGGCCCTGGCGCCTTATGCCGACGCCTGCCGCAGGGTTTAATCAGCAGAAGAATTGACAATCTTTTCCGCAACCGATAGGAAACCGTATTGATTTGGCCTTTTGGTTATTGGGGGATTGCCGACAAAATGAATGAACTCGATTCGATACTCGCGCTTCAACTGACCGTCGCCTGGGCGGGCGAGGGCCTGTCGGAACCGACGCGACTGGACTGGTGGGAGACCGACCTTGTCGACCCGGACGGCGGCGGGGATTTGCTGTCCCGATTGTTTCCCCGCACCTATCGATGGGCCGCTTTGGAGGCGGTCCGCCTGGCCGCTTTTCGGGCCGACGCTCGGGCCAGACAGACCATGGCCCGGCCCGATGAGGTGCGCACCCTCTTTTTCTGGGGATTCGGGACCGATGAGGCCCTCCGGGACCGGCTGCGGTTCCACAAGGGGAGCGGGAAAGAACCGATGGATGCACTGCCGATGCCGGTGGATGTATCCGCCGGTTTCGACCGGACGGATCTCGAAGACGCCCTGCGGCTGCCCGGACAGGAAGTGGATTTCAAAGTGGTTCCCGGTGGGCGGGAATTGAAGGGGCCGTTGCCGGCGTCTATAGATCTGAGGGCGAAACGCCTCGCCGCCGTCCTGCTGCCGCTGGCTTCGGATTACCCCGCGCCGTTTTTCCGGATCGAAGGGAAGGCCCTTTGAAAACGGCCGCCGAATCAATCCTGGACCATACCCGATTGCTGCGGATGACCCTGGCCGCGGCCGACAGCCGGGCCTACTGGTCCAACGTCGATCCCTCCATCCCCAAAGACCGCGTGGCGGTCGCCGCCTTTGAAAATCGATGGTTCGGAGACCGGAGCCTGCCGCGCATCCAGCGGATGGTGGCCGATCTCCGGAACCGGTACGACGGCTTTCCCCAGGCCCTGGATGTACTCCATCGATGGCGGCCGGACGACCCGACCACGATCCGCAACCTGTGCCATTGGCACTTGCAGCTTTCCGACCCCATGTACCGGGATTTCACGGCGAACCTCCTGGTGGAACGCCGTCTCCATCCCGCGCCCCGCATCGACCGGGACGCGACGGTTCGATGGCTCCGCGACCGGGTCGGAGATCGGTGGGCCGTGGCGACCCTCCAGAAAATCGCCCGAAACCTGATCGCCGCCGCGTCGGAGGCGGGACTCTGCACGGCGGGCAAAAAAGAGCGGATTCCGGTCTATCCTTCGGTGTCGGATGCGGCGGTGACGTATCTGTTGTATCTGCTGCGTCAGACCCGGTTCGAGGGGACTCTGCTCGACAATCCCTATTCGATCTCCGTGGGATTGTCGGGAGGCGATTTAGAAAAGCGGGTGCGCCGGCTGGATGGGGTGGCGTTTAAGCGGATGGGGGATATCGAATCATTTGAATGGGCGTATGAGGATTTGAAAGCGTGGGCGGA
>CAZZBE010000496.1:0-2636 GCA_964652715.1 uncultured Desulfobacteraceae bacterium | reverse complement strand
ACACTCTTAATGGCAAGTCCGTAGGGAACTCCGGTCGGTGTTTCCGTGGGCTGATCTCCGGGATCGGAGGGATTGCCGTCCGTGGCTTCCGAAGCATCGTTTGTGCCGTCCCCGTCAGAATCGTATTTCACTGTTCCCTGATTGTAAATGACAGTTCCCAATGCAATGCCGGAATCTACTGTCACGTCAAAACCGATGCTTACGGAACTGCCTGCCGCAATATCACCTGTCCATTCAATGCGTTTGTCTGTACTGCTGTAAACCGCAGTTCCCGCGCTTGCTGTCACAGAGTCTGCAACATAGGCTGTATGAACCGGAATGCTGTCGGCAAATTCAACACCAGCCGCATCCTGTGTTCCGGTGTTCGGAATGGTGACGGTATAACGGATGGTATCTCCCGGAGTCACGGAGCCGTCATTGTCCGCATCCGTCTGCATGACCCAGGATTTGGTCGTCTCACCAAAATTGGGACCTGCTGTTACCGGAATGACTGTGGGCTGCTCACCCGGCGTTACAGTGTCACCGTCTGTCTGCTGACTGCTCTCGTTTGTGCCGTCTCCATCAGAATCATAATTTATTGTTCCCTGATTCACAATTTCTGTTACTCCGGCTGCCAGCGGACTGTCCACCTGCACCCGGAAACTCAGAATGACCTGCCCCTTTGCAGGTATGGTGATATTCTGGATTGTCAGCAGGGGTGTTTCATTGACAACATTGCTTCCCGAAGGTGCGCTCACACTTGCTGCAATGTATAAGGTATTGGCAGGCATGTTATCGCTAAATTCCGCTCCGCTAACCTCAAAACTGCTCTCATTCTTTATCACAACCGTATAAAGCAGCGTATCCCCCGGCTCCACATTCCCGCTGTTTTCATCGCTTACACCTTTGGTGGATGTGAGTTGAACATCTTCCACTGTAACAGTAACCGTTGCGGTATCACAATCCCCGCTATCATCACAGATCGTATAATCAAAAGAATCTATGCCGGTAAAACCGTTATTTGGTGTATAGATTACCGTATCATCAGCCGGATCGGCAGTGCCCTTATTTTCAATAACCGCAGTACCGTCTGATGGTGTACCGACACTTGTAATGGTCAGCGGATCATTGTCCGGATCACTGTCATTGGTCAGCACCGGAACCGATACCGGAGTATTCAGCGGAGTGGCGGCGCTGTCGTCTTCAGCAAGTGGTGGATTATTGTTCACGGTTACTGTCACGGTGGCGGTGTCGCAGTCTCCGTTGTTGTCGCAAATCTCGTATTCGAACGTATCCGTTCCCGTGAAACCGGCGTCGGGCGTGTAAACGATCTGGTCGTCCGTGGGATCTCCGGCCGTGCCGCCGTCGTCAAGGACCACCGTACCGTTGGACGGCTCTGTCAGTCCATTGGAGCCGTCGGGCAGGGTCAGATCCGTTGCGCTCGGGCCGTCATCGCCGAAGCTGTCAACGCCGTTGCCGTTGTCTTCCAGAACCGGAATCGTTACCGTTTCGCCCGCATTCGTGACCGCTTCGTCGTCTATGGCCGTGGGAACCGGGCCGACCGCCACGGTCACGGTGGCTGTGTCGCAATCGCCGTCCAAATCACATATCCGGTATTCAAACGTATCCGTTCCCGTAAAACCCGCATTGGGGGAATACGTCACCGTGTCGTCGGTCGGGTCGCCGACCGTGCCGCCGTCGTTCAGCGTCAAACCGCCGTTGGACAGCTCCATCAAGCCGTTGGCTCCGTCCGGAAGCGTCAAATCGGTCGCAGACGGTCCGTCCCCGCCAAAGCTGTCCGGGCCGCTGCCGTTGTCGGACAGCACGTCGATGATAATGTCCGTATCCTGAGATGTGGAGACCGAATCGTTTTGGGCATCCGGAACCTCGTCCACAGTGACCGATACCGTTGCCGTATCGCAGTCTCCGTTGCTGTCGCAGATTCGGTAGTTGAAGCTGTCCGGCCCTGTGTAGCCGGTGGCGGGCGTATAAATCAGCTCATCATCGGCCGGATTGCCGGAAGTGCCGTTGTCGTCCAGCGTTACCGTTCCGTTTGAAGGTTCCGTCAGACCATTGACCGGATCAGGCGGAATCAGGCCGGTCGGGCTCGGGCCGTCTCCACCGAAGCTGTCGGCGCCGTTGCCATTGTCCGCCAGAACGTCGATGCTGATCGGCTCGTCCCGGTTTGTGGTCGCTGCGTCATCCTGGGCATTGGGGATCGGATCGACCGCCAACTGATAACCAAAGTCCATGTCGGTGACCGTTCCGCTGGACGCAACCGTCACCTCGGCCTCGTTGTCGTTGTCGCCGTCCCGGTCGGATACATTCGTTGCCCCGGACGGAAAATCGGCATCCGTCGTATCCACAACAATGCTGTGTGTTCCGGGCACGACGCTCAATGCATATGTACCGTCTGTTGCCGTAACCGTATTGGTCTCGCCTGCATCGAACACGCCGTTCGTGTTGGCATCCACAAACACCGTTATGTCGGCGAGCCCCTCGCCGACATCAAAAGTCCCGTTGCCGTTCAGATCCTCCCACAACTGATCGCCGATGGCGGCGTTTCGTTGATACTGGAAGTCCATGTCCGCGACTGTCGCGTTGGACGCAACCGTCACCTCGGCCTCGTTGTCGTTGTCGCCGTCCCGGTCGGATAC
>CAZZBE010000495.1:0-2639 GCA_964652715.1 uncultured Desulfobacteraceae bacterium | reverse complement strand
TCTTTGGCGCTGACGCCGTCTTCGGCGTCCGGCCGTCCCCGTTTGGCCTCTTCCCGGAGTTCGAATAGGAGTTTGTAGAGGTCGTCCCAGTGGTCCTTGTACTGCTTGATGAGGGCTTCCAGTTTTTCGCTGAGCCGCTTGTAGAGGGCCGGGTCCTCTTCGAAGTGGACCTTGCAGTGCTTCCGGATGGCGTGTTCCATCTCGCTGGCCTTGGCCCTGGCGGTTTGGTTTTTTTCGATTTCCGAGATGAATCGGTCTGAAAAGAGTTCCACCGGCGGGATTTTGGGGTTGATCCCCAGGCTGACGAGGTGGGCGTCGATGATCCGGCGCACCTTCTCGCCGGCCCCGGAGATGGTCAGGGTCTCGTCCTTGTACCGCTCCTTGACCTGGATCAGGAGGTATCCGAACCGCTTGACGGGTATCCGGTACGGGTTGGCGGCGGAATGGGGCAGGACGATGTCCATGGACTGCATCAGTTTCTTGAAATAGACCTCGAAGGCGGCCCGGAGGCGGATCTCTTCCAGGAGTGCGACGGATTGTTCGACAACCTCGGCCGCGCGTTCATCGGAGACCGTTTGCTCGGCATATCCCTGGATTTCGGCGATGCCGTTGTCTTTGAAGAGGTTGAGCAACCGCTGATACCGGCTCTCCAGCACGGGAAGTTCGGCGGCGATGTCGGTCAGGGTCCCTTCCACGTCTTCCCGGTCGTCGACGTCGTAGATGGAGAGCGCTTCTTTCAGATGGTTCGCCAACCCGATGTAATCGACGATGTAGCCGCGTGTTTTGCCTTTGGCGATCCGGTTGACCCGGGCGATGGCCTGGAGCAGGTTGTGGTCCTTGATCTTCTTGTCGATGTACATCACCTGCTCGAAGGGGGCGTCGAACCCGGTCAGGAGCATGTCCACCACGATGAGAAAGGCGATGCCGGTGTGGACCCTCTGGGGATCGTCGTAGTTGAAGGGCCGCTTGAAGTTTTCCACCGCATCGACTTCTTTGGCGTGTTTCCGGGCATGGGTGATCTCGGCCTTTTCGTTGGTCCCCTCGGAAGATACCACCACAACGGACTGGAGAAATTCGATCCGTCGGCACAGATCGGGGTCCGGTTCGGGTTGGGTCTTTTCAAAGTCGAGGCGGAGGGAGAGGGCCTGGTCGATGAAGGTCTTGTACTTGACGGCGGCGGTTTTGGAGGCGCAGACCACCTGGGCCTTGAACCCGTTGGGCAGGATGTTGTCGATATAATGGTTGACCAGGTCGTGGGCGATGGCTTCGATGCGGCGGTCGGCCTCCAGGATGTCGCCGGTGGTCCCCCATTTCTGCTTTAAGGCCAGAATTTCCTGGGCCGTGCGTTCTTTGTACAGATCGTCGAAACCGCGTTTTTCCAGCCGGGCGAGGCGCTCCAGGATCTGGAGGTTTTCGGCCTTCCGCATCTGGGAGGCGACATGGTCCTCGGCCAGGGCGTCGATTTTGACGTCGAAGTCGTGCTTGTGGTCGATGGCGGAATCGGCGGTTTTGCCTTCGTAGAGAATCTGGACGGTGGCCCCGTCGTCCACGGCGTCCTGGAGTTTGTATTTGTCGATGTAGTCGCCGAACCGCTCCACCGTCTTTTTTTTGTCCTTGACCCGTATCAGCGGGGTGCCGGTGAAGGCCAGTCGCGCGGCGTTGGGGAACGCCTCGAACAGGTTGTCCCCCAGGTCGCCGGCCTGGCTGCGGTGGGCCTCGTCGATCATCAGCAGGATGCGCTCCGACGGGTTGACGATGCCGAAGGTTTCGTACCGGGGCGGGGTTTCCATGACGCGGGCCATGTAATCGGGGGGCCGGTCGTGGGGGGTCTCGCCGAATTTGTGGACCATGACCATGTTGAGGTTGGAGGCGTCGGTGGCGAGGCGGGATTTGAGTTCCGCCGTGGACCGGATGTACGTGACGGTCTCGCCGGTGAGGTGGGCCGTCCGGCCGAGTTGTTCCTCCAGGTCGGTGCGGTCGTTGACGAGGCAGACCTTGTAGTCCTTGAGGTCGTCGCACATCCGCAGTTTCCGGATGGCGAAGACCATGGTCAGGCTCTTGCCTGATCCCTGGGTGTGCCAGATGACGCCGGAGCGTTCGGTCGGGGTCCGGCCGGTGTGGAGGCGGTGGATGATCTTTTTGACGGCCCGGTATTGCTGGTATCGGGCGACGATCTTGGCGCGGGTTTTGCCCACGTCCAGAAAGAGGACGCAGGTGCGGACGATGTCCAGCAGGGTTTCTTTGGGCAGCATGCCCTGGATGAGGGTTTCCTGCTCCCTTCCTTGGCCGGCGGGGGGCGCGTCGGGGCGGCTGGATGGGGGCCGGATGTCGCGCCAGGGGAAGAAATATTCTTCCTCGGTGGCGGTGATGCCGCCGAAGTCGGCTTTGTCGCCGGAGGTGCGGATGAGAAACTGGTTGGTGTAAAAGAGTCCGGGTTCGCCCTCCCGGAGGCCGGCTTTTCGGGTCGCTTCCCGCTGATTGGAATAGCGCATCAACTGCCGGAAGGCTTCGTACATGGGGTTGGCCTGGACCTGATTGGCGTCTTTGCATTCGACGACGGCCAGGGGCAGGCCGTTGACGAACAGGACGATGTCCGGGATGATGCAGGATTTGACGCAGCCGGGGGTGTCGATGCGGAA
>CAZZBE010000494.1:0-2646 GCA_964652715.1 uncultured Desulfobacteraceae bacterium | reverse complement strand
GCGCGAGAAAGGGGTTGCGCGGGAAACAGTCTTCGGCCTACTGGGGGTTTATCCGCATCCTGGAAGGGATGGCGGACCGGCGGCCGCCCATCGTGTTTCTGGAAAACGTCGCCGGTTTCCTGACCTCCAACGGCGGCCGGGATTTCCGGGAGGCCCTGCTGGCCCTCAACCGTCTCGGGTACGCCGTGGACGCCCTGGTGGTCGATGCGTCCCGCTTCGTGCCCCAGAGCCGGGTCCGCCTCTTCATCATCGGGTCGCTCAAAAACGGAGACGAGGATCGGCATGTGTTTGGAAAAAGGGCCGTATCCGAAAGCGACATCCGTCCCGGAGCCCTGGTGGATTTCATAGGCTCCTACCCCGAGATCGACTGGGATATCCGGGATTTGCCGCCCATTGAGATGCGGCGGCGATCCCTGGAGACGATACTGGAAGACCTGCCGCCGGATACCGATTACTGGTGGAGCGACGACCGCCGGGATTACCTGTTGAGCCAAATGAGCGACCGGCACGCTAAAGCCGTCAAGGAAATGAAATCCGCCCAAAAATGGTCCTACGGCACGGTGTTTCGGCGGGTGAGAAAAGGAAAGACCATGGCGGAAATCCGGACCGACGGCATCGCTGGGTGTCTGAGAACGCCCCGGGGCGGGAGCGGGCGGCAAATCCTGCTCCAGGCGGGGTTCGGAACCGTCAAGGTTCGCCTGCTGACGCCCCGTGAGTGCGCCCGGCTGATGGGCGCCGACGACTTTACCATCGAAACGCCGCTGAACCAGGCCCTGTTCGGGTTCGGGGACGCGGTCTGCGTGCCGGTGATCGCCTGGATCGCGAAACATTATTTGAATCCGCTGGCGGAAGATTTGAAAAAAAACAGCCGGTTCAAACCGGATCTTACCCATAGCCGGGCGATGCATGCGCCGGCGCCGGCGGTCCGGTAATGGACATTTTTTCCAAATCCGAACGCAGCGAGATCATGCGGCGGGTCCGGTCCAAGGATACGTCTCCGGAGCGGAAGGTCCGTTCGCTGCTGCACCGGCTGGGGTTCCGGTTTCGGCTCCACAAAAAAGACCTGCCCGGCGCCCCCGACATCGTGTTGCCCAAATACGACACCGTGGTTTTCGTCCACGGGTGTTTCTGGCACCGCCACCCGGGATGTTCCAGGGCCACGACCCCGGCGACCCGCCGGGACTACTGGCTGCCCAAATTCGAGCGGACGGTCCGGCGGGATGCTGAAAACCAGGCGGAACTTCGCCGCCTTGGCTGGAACGTCGTCATCGTCTGGGAATGCGAGTTGCGGGATATGGAGGAGCTGGAGCGACGGCTGGAGAACGCCGTCCGCCATGGAGGGGACGGGTACGAACAGGACGAACCCGCCATTCCGATGGCCGCGGAATCGCGGGCGGTCTACGGAGACGGGGGCGCTGAATGAGCCCGGAATCCGGCTTTGACCCCGTACAGGCGGGCGATGGAACGACACCCCTGGTCGCCGAAGGTCTGCGGAAAATCTACCGGGGCGCGGACCGGCCCGCCCTGGCGGGCGTCGATCTCTCCGTGGAAACAGGGGAGATCTTCGGCCTGCTGGGCCCCAACGGCGCCGGAAAGACGACGGCCATCTCCATCATGAGTTCCCTCATGCGGCCGGATCGGGGCCGGGTCGCCATCTGCGGCATCGACGTGTTTGGACAACCCCGCCGGGCGCGGCGGCGGTTTGGCCTGGTTCCCCAGGAGATCGCCCTGTATGAGGGGTTGACGGTCCGGGAGAATCTGATTTACTTCGGCCGTCTCTGCGGGTTAAAAGGGCAAGGCCTCAAGGATCGGGTGTCGGCGTGTCTCGATCTGGCCGGATTGTCCGAAAAAGCCGATCATCGGATCGCCACCTTTTCCGGGGGCATGAAGCGACGGGCCAACCTGGTGGCGGGCATCATCCACACGCCGCGACTGGTTTTCCTCGACGAACCGACGGTGGGGATCGACGCCCAGTCCCGCCAGATGATCCTCGACCGGCTTTCGGAACTCAGCCGGGAGGGCATGAGCATGATCTACACCACCCATTACATGGAGGAGGCCGAGGCCCTCTGCGCCCGCGTGGCGGTCATCGACGAGGGCCGGATCATCGCCCGGGGAAAGCCCGCGGATCTGATCGGCGCCCGGGAGGGGTGCAAAAACCTGGGCGACCTCTTCATCCTGCTGACCGGCAAACGGCTCAGGGACGGGTAGCGATGCGGCTGGCGGCGACCATCTATAAAGAACTGCTGCTCCTGTTCCGGGACCGGGCCGGCCTGCTGGTGCTCTTTCTGATGCCGGCGGCCCTGGTGATCATCATCTCCCTGGTCCAGGAGAACGTGCTCAAGGCCACCGGCGAAACCGACATCCGCGTTCTGTTCGCGGATCATGATGGCGGACTGGTGGGCGTGATGATCGAGGAGCGGCTCTTCGGTTCCGGAGACATCCGGTTCGTCCGGACCCTCGACGGCGAAACGCCGGACCGGGAGGCGGTGGAACGGGCCGTGGTGGACGGCGATTACCAGATGGGCATCGTCATCCCCGAAGGGACCTCCGACGCCATGGAGAAGCGGGTGCAGGAGTTGGTGGGGGGGGCGTTTGAAGGGACGGAGGGACAAAGGGACAGAGGGACGGAGGGACAAAGGGACA
>CAZZBE010000493.1:0-2651 GCA_964652715.1 uncultured Desulfobacteraceae bacterium | reverse complement strand
GGCGGGACGAGGTCCTGGGACAAAAATCCGTCGTCTTTCTCACCGAATCCTCCCGGGAACGGGCCGTAACGGTGCTGGCGGATTTTTTCAAGACCGGCCGCTGCACCCGGATCCCCTACGAGATGGTGGCCAAAGACGGCGAGATTCTCAACGTGCTGCTGTCGGCCACGGCCGAGCGGGACGGGACCGGCGAAATCGTCCAGTCCCTGGCCGTCATCGAGGACGTCACCGACCGGGTCCGGGCCGAAACCGCCCTCAAGGCCAGCGAAGAACGGCTCAACCTGGCGGTTCGGGGCGGCAAACTGGGGTTCTGGGACTGGTACATGGAGACCGGCCGGGTGATCTACAACGAGCGCTGGGCGGAAATTCTCGGCATTTCCCCGGACGATGTCGCGCCCACCATCGAAACCTGGGAAGACCGCATCCACCCGGCGGACAAGGACGCGATCCTGGGGCGGTTGCGGGACCACATCGAAGGAAGGGCGGATTATTTCGAAGGGGAACACCGGCTGCGAAGCGGCGAAGACGAATGGCGGTGGGTGCTGGGCATCGGACGGATCTCCGAGACCGGCGCCGACGGACGCCCCCTGCGGATGACCGGCATCATGCTCGACATCTCCGACCGGAAGGCCGCGGAATTGTCCCTGGAGGCCATCGTCGAAGAGCGGACCCATGAACTGATGGAAGCCAACCAGGCCGCCGAGCGGGCCAGTCAGGCCAAAAGCGAGTTTCTGGCCCGCATGAGCCACGAGATCCGGACCCCCATGAACGCCATCATCAACATGAGCGAACTGGCCCTGCTCACCCCCCTGGACGACGAGCAGCGCGGCTGCATCCGGTCGGTGGCCCATTCCGGCCAGCACCTGCTCAACATCATCAACGACATCCTCGACATCTCCAAGGTGGAGGCCGGCCGCCTCAGCTTCGAATCCATCGACTTCGACCTGGTGGAGAGCCTCAAGTCCATCGTCGGCTCCCTGGCCCAGCAGGCCCGAAAGCGGGGGCTGTATCTGGATCTGATCCTGGAAGACCGGCCCACGCCCGCCCTCAGGGGCGACCCGTACCGCCTCCACCAGATCGTCATCAACCTGGTGGGCAACGCCATCAAATTCACCCGGGAGGGCGGCGTCACCGTGCGCATGTCGAGCCGGGTCCCGGACGACGTCGCGGATGTCGTCCCGGAAGCGGAGCGGCCCCTGGAACTGCTGTTCACCATTGAGGACACGGGCATGGGCATCGCCGAAGAGAACCGGGAGACCGTCTTCGAGGCCTTCGGTCAGGCCGACAGCTCCACGTCCCGAAAGTACGGCGGCACCGGATTGGGCCTGGCCATCTCCAAACAGATCGTCGAGGCCATGGGCGGCCGGATCGGGTTCGAAAACCGGGCGGGCGGGGGGACCCGATTCCATTTCACCGTCCGAATGGAAAGGGGGAACCCGGAAAACGCCCAGGTCTGGATGGAGCCCCTGGCCATGGAAACCCCCACCCGTCAGCGGCCCCTGCGGGTGCTCCTGGCCGAGGACAACCCGGAAAACATCAAGGTGGCCGAAGCCCTCATCGCCAAACTGGGGCACGAGGTCGCCGTGGCCCGGAACGGCGCCGAAGCGCTCCAGGGGTTGCAGGAAGCGGACCACGACCTGGTGCTGATGGATGTGGAGATGCCCGAGATGGACGGCATCGAGGCCACCCACCGGATCCGGGCCGGGGAAGCCGGCGACCGGAACCGGGACATCCGGATCATCGCCCTTACGGCCCACGCCCTGTCCGGCTACCGGGAAAAATGCCTGTCCGCGGGCATGAACAACTACATCTCCAAGCCCTTCTCCCTGAAGGAACTTTTCGGCATCCTGGGCCGGGTGGAATCCCCGCCGGAACCGCCGGCGGATCGGCCCTCCGGGCCGGAATCCGAAACGCGGCGGGTGCTCGACATCGACGCCGCCAGGGGGCGGCTCTACGGGGACGACGCCCTGTACGAGACCCTTTGCCGGGATCTCATGGAGAAGGCCCCGGACCGTCTCCGGAAGATGCGCCGGCTCCTGGAGGAAGAACGGCTGGATGAACTGGCGCTGCTGTCCCACACGTTCAAGGGCAACTGCGGCAACATCGGGGCGGAAACCTGCCAGATGGCCGCCGCTGCGCTGGAAAAGTCCGCCCGGCAAGGCGCTCCCGACGGTCTTCCCGGCCTGCTCAATGGCCTGGAGGCTGAAATCGGCCGGGTCTCCGACGCTTTGGACCGACGGGGGATCTCCCCGGGTCCGCCCGAGCCGCCGGCCCGGAACGCATCCCCTACTGAGCGGCCGCCGGGGCCGGACGCGTCGGCCCTGATCCGCCGGCTCATCGATTCGCTTTCCAGGGGGGAATACGACGAGGCCCTGGTGAACGATCTGCTCGACCATCCGCCGGAATCCGCCCCGAACGGGGAACTGGAACGATTCAATCGACATCTGAACGCCTTTGATTTCGATGCGGCCATCCGCATCCTCGAAGCCCTTGAACGAAATGCCCCCGGCCAACGGGACGCCCCCGGAGCGACAACAGGAGACGCACAATGAACGACGCCGAAAAACCAAAAATCCTGCTGGTGGACGACGAACCCATGAATCTCCACCTGCTCAAGCGCGTCCTCGCGGACGACTACACCCCCCTGTTCG
>CAZZBE010000492.1:0-2666 GCA_964652715.1 uncultured Desulfobacteraceae bacterium | reverse complement strand
TGCTCACCCCCGTTTCACCGCCCATCATTTCCGCCAATTGCCTGGAAATGGCCAGACCCAGCCCGGTGCCGCCGAACTTGCGGGTCGTGGAGGCGTCCACCTGGCTGAACTTGTGGAACAGCATGCCGATCTTGTCCCCGGGAATGCCGACGCCGGTGTCCCGGACAGTGAAGCGGAGCAGGGCATTGGGTTCATGATTCACGGCTTCACGGGTCGGGGTTGAGTCCGCATTTGCCTCAACCGATTCAACCTTAATCACCACCTCTCCCCGCTCCGTAAATTTCAACGCGTTTCCGACCAGGTTGGTCAGAATCTGGCGCAGTCGGCCGGGGTCGCCGCGCAGAAGAGTGGGAACCCCGGGGGCGATGAAGGGGATGAATTCCAAGCCCTTCTCGTGGGCGTGCAGGGCGAAGGCGGCGCCCATGTCGTCCATCAGGCTTTGCAAATCAAAGTCCAGCAGCTCCAAGCTCAAACATCCGGCCTCGATCTTGGAAAAGTCCAGGATGTCGTTGATCAGGGAAAGCAGGGATTCGCCGCTGGACCGGATGGTTTCGGCATAGCGGAGTTGTTCTTCGGTCAGCTCCGTATCCAGCAGCAGTCCGGTCATGCCGATGACCCCGTTCATGGGCGTGCGGATTTCGTGGCTCATGTTGGCCAGGAATTCCGATTTGGCCTGGTTGGCGGCCTCGGCCTGCTCTTTGGCCTTATGCAGTTTCTTTTCGGCAATCTTCCGTTCCGTTATATCTCTGGCCACGGCGATGATTATCTGTTTTCCGTCCTGTTCAAACATCCGCAGCCTGACTTCAACCGGGAAGCCTTGGCCATCTCGGCGAACATGGACGTCCTCAATGGTTTCGGACCGGTCCTCGGCATTGGCGACCGAGTCGAATCGCTTTTCCAGATCCTCACGTGAAAGATGCGCCTTGATGTCCTGCGGTCCCATGCGCAGCAGCTCGTCCCTGGTCAAGCCCAAGCTTTCCCAGGCCCGGCGATTGGCGTCCACGAAGCGCATGGATGCGCGGTCAATGAGGAAAAAGCTGTCCGCGCTGCTGTCCATGGCCAGCTTGAATCGCTCAATCTCCAGCCGGGCCTGGCGCCGCTCGGTGATGTCCACGAAAATGCCCTGGTTGATCTCCTCCCCGTCCACGGCAATTATGGTTGAAAAAAGATTGACGTGCTTGATTGCCCCGGCGCTGTTGACGATTTCCGCGTCCGTGCTCGGGGAGCTTTTGTTCTGGACATTCCGGGCGAACCTTTCCCGATAATAGTTGCGCTTTTCCGGAGGATGCAGGGCGGTCTGGTGCAGGCCCACAAGTTCGTCTCTGTCGCGGCCAAACAGTCTTTCCGCGGCCGGATTGCAACGGATGATGAACCCTTCCCTGTCGGCCCAGAGAATGGCGTCCTTGTTCTGCTCGAAGAGCAAACGAAACCGGCGTTCGCTTCGGGCAACGTTATCCTCGGCCCGCTTGCGGTTTGTGATGTCGCTGACCGCCATCCGGCACACCGGCGCGCCGTCTTCCGCCTGGGCGGCGGTTCCCGTCAGATGCGCCCAGAAGTGCGCGCCGTCCGGTTTGACCAGCCGCAGCTCGCATTCCCGCGGGTCGCCCGTCTCCAGGAGATTTTTGCGGTGGCGGTAGTAGATGTTCTGGTCCTCCTTGAGGATAAAGCGGGAGAACGGCTGCTTGACCAGCGCGCCGCGAGGCGTGTCCAACAGGACGGCCGCGGTGAGGTTGGCCTCCAGGATCAGTCCCTGCTCGGACAGGGTGCAGTAACCCACCGGCGCCAGGTCGTAGAGGTCGAAATAGCGTTCCCGCACACCTTCGATCTCCGCCCAGGCCGTGCGAAGCTCTTCGTTCTGCATCTCCAGCTCGATCTGATGCACCCGCAGCTCGTGGATCGTTTCACGGATTTCTTCGGGCGAAAGGGCCGCGATGTCTTGCGATGTGCCATCGACCCGTTCCCTGGCAAGCGCTTCGGCCTTCCGTCGTAAATCCTCCCCCGGTCCCGACGAAGGGTCCGCGGCGTCTTTGGGGCGGTTATCCTTGATGGTCATAGGTTGCCTCCCTCATTTTCAAATGGCAAAGCCCCGTTTGTTCCGGAATCCGCCCGTTCCCCGTCTTGTCGCCCGGCGACATCCAGGTGGGGGCGCGGGCGGACCCCGCCGCGGCGCCATCGTTCAGCGGTTCGACCATCGGATCATGTACCACGGTCTTGAATGCAATGGCAACCCGGCCGCTTTGCCGCGCACCTTTTCCAATTTCGCTGTCTATCTCTGATTTCACCATTCTCGGACAGAGATGATTGTATCCACTTTCGAAAATCTGTTGATCATAATCAATAGATTTGCTATTGTAACGTTGTTTGTTGTTTACAATGACCGTTTAAAAGCCTTCGACCGTTAGTGGATTGTTTTATGCGATTCCCCGATTTTATTGAACGAAAAATATACCTGGACCGGATTGAGCCCTTTGTCCAAAAGGATATTATGAAAATCCTGGTCGGCCAGCGGCGGGTGGGGAAGAGCTACATGCTGTATCAAATCATGCATCGCCTTTCCGGGTCGGACCCCGACGGACAGATCATTTACATCAACAAAGAGCTTCATGAATTTTCGGACATCCGCACCGGCGACCACCTGCTTGCGTATGTCGCCGAGCATCGTAAAA
>CAZZBE010000491.1:0-2676 GCA_964652715.1 uncultured Desulfobacteraceae bacterium | reverse complement strand
GTCCGTGGTCCAGGGGTAGAATTCCGTGAAATCGACGGCTTCGGAGACCTCGGGGTCGGCTTCGGTGTAGACCTTGCCGGTGTTGGCCGCCGCCGCGCCGATGAGGTCGCCCCGGGCCTTCCGCAGCTCCATGGCGGCCCGGGCCAGGATCTCGTTCCGTTCCTTGAAGGACATGGACCGCCAGCCGTCGGGGTCCGCCTTGGCCGCGGCCACGGCCGTTTCCGCGTCCCCGGGCGTGCCCAGGGCGTAACGGGCGGTCACGATCTTCTCGCTGTACCGGCCCGGATCGATGAACTCGCGCTGCTCCCGGCCGTCGAAGATCTCCTTTCCGGCGACCACGACGGGGATCCGCGGGGGATCGTCGTCGGCCGACCGCATCCACTTGTCCCGGATGCCCTCGGCCCATTTCCGGTTGGCGGTCAGGGACCAGTCGGTGTCCGGCTCGTTGACGAACTGATTTGTATAAAACGGCCCCATTTTTTCCGGGAAGGTCTCGGCGTCCCGGTCCTGGATTCGATAGGGGCTGTCCGGCGCGTCGTTCCGGTGGCGATAGGCCTCCAGGAACTGGTCCTTCAGGAACCGCCACTCCTTGGAGTCCGTGGTCAGGTTGAAGGAATACCGGAGGAAGTTCTCCTCGCCCGTGTTCTCGTCCAGCCGGCGGATGAGGTAGGCGATGGCGTTGATGAACTGGTCCTTGGTGGCCACCGGCGCGTAGAGGAGGATGTCGCCGGAAATCTCCTGGATGGCCCGGCGGATGTGATCGGCCATGCCCTCCAGCATCTCGAAGCTGAAATACTCGGTCACGCCGTGGAACTGGGCCATCTTGAAGGCATAGGCCAGCTCGAAGAGGTTGTGGGAGGCGATGCCCAGGTGGACGGCCCGCATGTTCTCCGGCTGCATACCGTAGTCGACCATCCGCTTGTAGTTGGCGTCCACGTCCCGCTTGTTGTCGTAGGGGGCCAGGGGCCAGTTGTTGAGGGACGATTCCACCAGCTCCATTTCCATGTTGGCGCCCTTGACGATGCGGATCTTGATGGGGGCCCCGCCGTCGGCCGCCCGCTTTTTGGCCCATTCCGTGAGGTATCGTTGCATGCCGAAGGAATCGGGCAGGTAGGCCTGGAGGACGATCCCCGCCGCGTGGTTTTTGAACTCGGGCAGATCCAGGGTCCGGATAAAGGCCTGGGCGGTGATCTCCAGGTCCCGGTATTCCTCCATGTCGAGGTTGACGAATTTGGGGACCGACCGGCCGTCCTCGTGAGTGAAGGTGTTTTCCGCCGCGGCCTGGTAGAGCCGGGAGAGCCGTTCCATGAGTTCCGCGACGGTATTTTCGAAGGCCAGGCCGCTGATCTGGGAATAGATGGTGGAGATCTTGACGGAAATGTATTCGATTTCGGGATCCCGGAGATCCTTGAGATAGCTGTCGAGCCGCTTTTGGGCCTCTTCCTCGCCCTGGACCACTTCGCCGATGTGGTTGATGTTCATCCGGACGCCTTCCCGCTTCCGCTTCCGGAGGTGCGGGTAGAGAACCTCGTTTTCCCCCGGCACCACGGCCCGGGCGCTGTCCTCCCGCATCTTTTCAACCATCTGGGGCACCGAAATGGAGGGGAAATGGCGGCCCACGGCCAGGAAGACCCGCATGAGCATCTGCTCGATCGGGCTGAAAAACCTGGGCACCCCGAACCGGCGCAGCACGAAGTTGACCTGGTCGGCCACCCGGGCCGGGTCGTCGGCCCGGAAGCTCTGGTCGATCATCTTGGTGAGGACCACCTTGTTGACCGGGTCCCGCAGCAGCCGCATCATCTGCTCCTGGATGGCCCGCTCTTCCCGGGTCACGATCCCGTTGGCCCGGTTCTGCCACTTTTCAGCCAGCGCGATGGCGTCCCTTGCGATGTAATCCTTTCCGTCCATGGTGTTGCCCCCTTTTTGCTCTGAAAACACGGTTTAAAAAGTCCGGTTCGGAGTCCCGCCGCCGTTTAAATCGGCGGCCCGGTCCGCCGGCAGGGATTCCCGCATGTAGCCCCCGAACCGGCGGACATGGCGCCGGGCCGCCCGCCGGGCCGCGTCGGCGTCTCCCGTCCGAACCGCGGACACGATGGCTTCAAGATCCCGGTAATTTTGCCGCATCCGATCCATGTCGATGGACAGAAGCCGGTCGTAATACCGGTGGATGTTGTCGTGAACCATCTGGTGGATGAGGATGTAGAGCGGATTGCCGGCGATCCGGGCCAGGGCCTGGTGGGTCCCCTTGTCGGCCTCCACGAAAGAATCCCATCCCGCCGGACCGCCTTCGACCTGCTCCCCCGCTTTTGTCAGCAGCGCCTCAAGCTCTTCCAGGTCCGCCGGGGTCGCCCGTTCGGCGGCCAGGCCCGCCACCGTCCCCTCGACCCCTTCCCGGAACTCCGCTAAGTGATCCAGGGAGATCTTCTGGAGCCGGATCAGCAGATCCAGGCTCTCGCTCAGGGGCGTCGCCGGGGCGTCCACCACCATGGCCCCGCCCCCGGCCCCCAGCCGGATCTCGATAAGCCCCTTTTGCTCCAGCACCCGGAGCGCCTCCCGCAGGGTCCCCCGGCTGGTTTCAAAGGTCTCCTTCAGTTCCCGCTCCGACGGCAGCATGTCCCCCGGCTTCAGCTCCCGGTGGAGAATGGCCTCCTGGATCTGGGTCACAACGTCCTGGAA
>CAZZBE010000490.1:0-2682 GCA_964652715.1 uncultured Desulfobacteraceae bacterium | reverse complement strand
ACTCCGCATCGCCAAATCCCTGGCTGACGGCAACCGGATGCGGGTGATTGCCGCGTTGATGGAAAACGGCGAGCTTTGCGTATGCCAGATTGTGGAAATGCTCCGCCTGGCGACGGCGACCGTTTCCCGCCACATGAGCATCCTGCAAAACGCCCGTCTCGTCCAAAGCCGCAAAGACGGAAGATGGGTTTACTATCGTCTTGCGGAACCATTCCCCAGGCCGCTCCGCGAGTGGCTGGGCGACGCCTTGTCGGACGCGGGGGAAATAGAGGCGGATCGAGCGCTTCTGGAAACGATCCTTTCGATTGATCCCGAAGAGTTGTGCCGGCGGCAAAAAACAAGGAATGAATGTCGGGATTCAAAGGCGTCTGGAACACCACCATCACGTTGCCCCCCCCCCGACGGTGGTTTTAAAGCATTTTAATTTAGAAGAAGGAGATTCCGCAAAATGGAAGAGACAAAAACAGAAGGCATCAGTTTTTTTGAAAAGAACCTGACGGTATGGGTCATTCTGTGCATGGTTGTCGGGGTCCTCATCGGAAAATATCTCCCCGCCATTCCGTCGGCGCTGGCCAAACTTGAATATGCGAAGGTTTCCATCCCCATCGCGGTGCTGATCTGGCTGATGATCTATCCCATGATGATGAAGGTCGATTTTGCCAGCATCAAGGATGTCGGCAAAAACCCAAAAGGTCTTTACATCACCTGGATCGTCAACTGGCTGATCAAGCCCTTCACCATGTTCGGCATCGCGGC
Organism: uncultured Desulfobacteraceae bacterium; assembly: GCA_964652715.1. Taxonomy (GTDB): domain Bacteria; phylum Desulfobacterota; class Desulfobacteria; order Desulfobacterales; family JAABSP01; genus JAABTD01. The sequence continues at coordinate 1,926 of CAZZBE010000490.1, read as the reverse complement.
GTTCTTCTTTTACGTGGTCTTCAAGGCCCTGATCGCGCCCGACCTGGCCAGGGATTATCTGGCCGGCGCGGTCCTGCTGGGGGCCGCTCCCTGCACGGCCATGGTCTTTGTCTGGAGCCATCTGACCCGGGGCAATCCGGCCTACACCGTTGTGCAGGTGGCGACCAATGATCTGATCATCCTCGTCGCCTTTACGCCGATCGTGGCGTTTCTCTTGGGCATCGGCGGCATCACCATTCCATGGAACACACTGTTTTTATCGGTCTTTCTTTTTGTCGTAATTCCGCTGGCCGGCGGCATGTTGACGCGCAACCTGGTGATCAAAAACAAAGGCGAGGACTATTTCAACCAGTCTTTTATCCCCAAATTCAACAACATCACCATCGGTGGATTGTTATTGACCCTTGTCCTGATTTTTTCTTTCCAGGGCGATGTGATCCTCGGGAATCCTCTGCATATCGTTTTGATAGCGGTGCCCCTGATCATTCAAACGTCTCTTATTTTCTTTATCGCCTATCTGATCTGTAAAAAATTCAAATTACCCCATAATATCGCCGCGCCGGCCGGCATGATCGGGGCCTCGAATTTTTTCGAGCTGGCGGTGGCCGTCGCCATCACCTTGTTCGGCGCCGCTTCGCCGGCGGTTCTGGCAACCATTGTCGGCGTATTGGTGGAAGTGCCGGTCATGCTTTTCCTGGTCAAAATCGCCAACCGGACAACATCCTGGTTTCCCGCGCCCAAATCGAGTTGAAGAATTATAAATCTTGAAGGAGAAATGCCATGTTCAAACGTTTTATTGTAGCCACGGACCTGTCCCCGGCGTCCTTTGCCGTGGTGAACTGCCTTAATGAATTGCAGGCCTTCGGCGCGAAGGATTGCCTTTTGCTCCAATGCCTCGGTTTTAGGGATGCGGCGTCGGCGGCCTTATCGTACGACACCGAACGGCTTAAAGAGATGCTGGACGAACAAAAAACTATTTTAGAAAATCAGGGTTTCACTGTCGAAGCCAGGACCATCTCCGGGACGCCTAAGCAGGAGATCGTACGGATCGCCGACAAGGAGGATTATACCCTGATCGTAATTGGCTCTCAAGGCCAGTCCCTGATGGAAGAGAAACTGCTCGGCGGCGTCGCTTATGGCATTGTCACCAAATCCGTGAAGCCGGTGCTGGTTATTCCAGTGCAAAAAAGACCGGGAGAAGAAAATGCATGCGATCCGGTCGCCCGGAGCGCCTTCGGCGGCCATGTAATGTTCGCCGCTGATTTTTCGGAAACAGCCGACCGCGCTTTCTCCTATGTCGAGCAGTTGGTGGCCCGCGGTCTGGGCAAGGTCACCTTGGTCCATGTCCAGGATAAGACCAAGTTGGAGAAACATCCCAAGGAACGGCTGGAGGAATTCAACGAACTGGACCGGGATCGACTTGAAAAACTGAAGAAGGTTCTTTTGAAAAAAGGCGCCCCGCAAATCGACATTGAAGTTTGTTACGGGGTTCCTTCCAAAGAGATCACCCGTCTGACCCGGGAGCGAGACGTGGAACTGGTGGTGATGGGTACACAGGGACGCGGCTTCTTTGGTGAGTTTTTTCTGGGCAGCGTCAGCCATAATGTCCTGCGTCAGTCCGTCGCCCCCGTGTTATTGATTCCGGCCCCGCGGTAAAAGGCGATGCGGAATTTCCCCACCATCAACCTGGAAAATTCAGGGAGAACCCCATGAATTTGAAACCCGTCCTACTCAAATTGTCCGTTGACGATGTCACGGATATTTTTCACATCGTTATGGACGAAGACCCGGAACACGCCCTGAATTTCGTCAAAACGGTCTTGGCCAAGCGGGTCGAAAAAGCGCTCCAGCGCCATTGAGCGCCGGTTTTCGAGGTCGGTTACGGCCCCGGTCAGAGCGATGGTTTTGGAGGATCGAACCGGTAAA
>CAZZBE010000489.1:0-2685 GCA_964652715.1 uncultured Desulfobacteraceae bacterium | reverse complement strand
GGCCTGCGACATCCTTCGGGGCAACATGGACGCTTCGGAGTTCAAGGAGTACATCTTCGGGATGCTCTTTTTGAAGCGGATGAGCGATCAGTTCGATCTGGAGCGGGCGGCCATCCGGGCGGAATATGAGGGCAAGGGGCTCAAGGCCGAATTGATCGGGCGGCAGCTCGTCAATCCGGACAAATACGACATCTATGTGCCGGAAGCGGCCCACTGGGACAAGATCAAGCATCTCAAGGAGTCGGTGGGATCGGGCCTCAACAAGGCCCTGGCGGCGGTGGAGGACGCCAATCCCAACACGCTCCAGGATGTGCTGAAGGGCATCAACTTCAACCGCAAAGTCGGCCAGCGGACCATGGACGACGGCGCGCTGATCGCCTTTATCCAGCACTTCGACGAGATCCCGCTTTCCAACGAGGATTTCGAGTTTCCGGACCTGTTGGGCGCGGCCTACGAATACCTGATCAAATACTTCGCCGACAGCGCCGGCAAGATGGGGGGCGAATTCTACACGCCGTCGGAAGTGGTCCGGATGATGGTCCAGTTGATCGAGCCCAGGGAGGGCATGGCCATCTACGACCCCTGCGCCGGGTCCGGGGGCATGTTGATCCAGTCCAAGCAGTACGTCCGGGAGTCGGGCGGCGATCCCCGGAACCTGTCCCTGGCCGGGCAGGAACTCAATGGCGGCACCTGGTCCATCTGCAAGATGAACCTGCTGCTCCACGGCATCCGCAGCGCCGACATCCGGCAGGGCGACACCATCCGGGAACCCCAGCACATGGACAAAAACGGCGAGATCCGGCGCTTCGACCGGGTCATCGCCAATCCGCCTTTTTCACAGAACTATGCACGGAAGGACATGAAGTTTCCGGAGCGCTTTTCCGTCTTCATGCCGGAATCGGGCAAGAAGGCGGACCTGATGTTCGTCCAGCACATGGCGGCGTCCCTGAAAAGCGACGGCAAGCTGGCGGTGGTCATGCCCCACGGGGTGCTGTTTCGCGGCGGAGAAGAGCGGACCTGCCGGAAGAAGTTCATCGACGGCGGCGTCCTGGAGGCCGTCATCGGGCTGCCGCCCTCCCTGTTTTACGGTACCGGCATTCCTGCCGCCGTCCTGGTGCTCAACAAAGACGGCGCGGGGCAGCGCGACCGCGTCCTGTTCATCAACGCGGACCGGGAATACCGGGAGGGCAAGAACCAGAACAGCCTCTGGCCCGAGGACATCGAAAAGATCTCCTACGTCTGTCTCAACCACCTGGCGGTGGACGGATACGCGCGGGAGGTCCCCTACGTCGACCTGGCGGCCGAAGACTACAACCTCAACATCCGCCGGTATGTGGACAACAGTCCGCCCCCGGAACCCCACGACGTGCGGGCGCATCTCAACGGCGGCGTTCCCGTGGCCGAGATCGAGGCCCTGTCGGGGTATTTCGCCAACTACCACAGCGTCCGGAAGCGTCTGTTCGCGCCGAAAGCGGACGGGTACAACCGGTTTTCCCCGGAGATCGAAAACCGGGACGACATCAAACCGCTCATCGAATCCGCCCCCAGCGTCCGGGAAAAGCACGACCGGTTCCACGCGGCCCTGGACCGGTGGTGGACGGCCCACGTCCCGGAGATCGAGACCCTGCCCGAGACCCGGAACGTCTTCGAGCTGCGGCGGCGGTTTCTGTCGCGCATCGCCGAGGCCCTGGTTCCGGAGGGGATCATGGATCTGTATCAGGTGCGCGGGGCGTTCGCGGCCTACATGAACCGGCTGGCCCCGGATTTCAAATCGGTCTCGGCCAGCGGATGGGGGCCGGAGCTGATCCCGGAAGAGGACATCCTCCAATCCCAGTTTCCCGAGGTGCTGGAAAAGATGGAAGCGGACGCGGCCCGGATCGCGGAGCTGGAAGGGTTGTTCGCGGCGGCGGACGCCGAAGACGCCGAGCCGGACGAGGAAACCGGCGTGCTGCCGTCGGAGACCGTCAAGGCGTTGAAGGATGAAAAGAAGGCGTGGGACGCGGCGTGGAAGGACCGTTTGAAGGAATTGAAGACGGCCATCGGGGATTTGTTCACGGTGCTGAAGGGGGATGATGGGGTTCCCAGGGGACGGAAGAAAGGGGAGTTCACGGAGGGGTTGACTCAAAAGGCGGCGGATTTCGATGTGGCGGACCGCATCCTGGAACTGGCGGAGGGGGATGGCCGGTATGGCGAGTTTGTGGGGCGGGTCCGGGAGAGCCGGGACGCGGGGAAGGCGGCCAGGGCGCGATCCGATGAGATCGCCGGGCGGCTGGCGGCCCATTCGGATTTGGACAGGGAGCTGAAGACGTTGAAAGCGGAGATCAGGCAGGCGGAAAAAAACAAAGACGACCTGGTGGCGGAGGCCCGCCGGAAGATCGGCGAGGACGAGGCAAAAACGTTGATTCTGGAACGGTTCCGGGGTATTCTGGCGGAACAGTATGACGGATATCTGCGGCAATATCAACGGGGGTTCGTGGCGGCCATCGAGAATTTGTGGGACAAATACGCGGTGACGTTGAAGGATATTCTGGCGGAGCGGGACCGGGAGGCGGCGGAGTTGGATCGGTTTATGGTGGAGTTGGGATATGAATGACAAGGGGCGGCGCAACGACATGACGGGAAAAATCTGATGGAGAGCAAAAACGGCAGCCAATACGCGCAAAACTACGATGTCATCGTCAAATG
>CAZZBE010000488.1:0-2686 GCA_964652715.1 uncultured Desulfobacteraceae bacterium | reverse complement strand
CTCGAAGGCGGGATCGACGACGACATCCGCGCCGCCCCGCTTGAGGGCGACGAGGTCGGTGATCCGGCGGGGGGGCAGGTTGGGATGGGTCTGTTCCATGGCGAACCTCGTTTGTAGTGGGTAGTGGATAGAGGGTGGTGGTTAGTATGTTAACGTGATCTTGGACTCCCCGAGTTCCTCCAGCACCTGGGCCGCGGCGGTGACGGGGGCGCCGTCCACCAGGTCGGATTCGTCGATGGACCGGGATTTGATGCAGGGGCCGCAGACGCGGAGCCGGCCGCCTAGTTCCAGGAAGTCGCTCAAAAGCTTTTTCATGGGCGGGAAGCCGCCGCCGGGGAGCATGTTGTCGACGAAACCCTTTTTGGCCAGATAGACGCCCTGACCTTGCAGGACGATGGTGGCCTGGTCGTCCATGGCCAGGGAGGCGTTGGCCATGACAAAGGGCATGGAAGCCCGTTCGGGGTTGTCGTCGGCATGGGTGCAGATGCAGGTGATTTTGTCGGACATGAGTTATCTCCTTATGATTGGAAAATTTTGTTTGGAGTTTCGCCTTTAGGCGGCGCTTTCGCTTTCGGGCGCCGCCGCCTGAAGGCGGAACTCCGAACTTTCAGCCTTACTATGATTTGGCGCCGGCCGCCAGCAGGGTCGACAAATCCTGGACATCGGCCCCGGATTTCTTCAGGTTGCCGTGGCAGATGGGGCACATGGCCACGATGGGCGCGCCCGTCTCCCGGAGTTCCGCGGCACGGCGCTCCATGATCTCGTTGGACAGCTTGGGGGACACCGATTCCGCCGGGCCGCCGCAGCAGTGGGTGAAGGCGCCGCGGTTTCGAACCTCCCGGCAGCCGATGTTGACGTCGGACAGCACGGACCGGGGGGCGTCGGACATCTCCAGGTAGCGGCCGTAAAAGCAAGGATCATGGAGGGCGACCTCCTGCCCGCCGTTGATCGGGCTCAGGCGGAGGTGCTGGAAATACGGGGCCACGTCGAACGAAATCCCCGTGTATTTGGGATACAGCACTTTCAAAGCGTAGGTGGTGTGAGGATCCACCGTGATCAACTTTTTCACCCCGGCGGCTTGCAGCTTCCGGGCCGTCTTCCGGGCGTGGCGGACGAAGTTTTCCTGGTCTCCCAGGTCGTAAAGAAGGATCCCGCTGTATTCGTCCAGATCCGGCCGGTAGCCCACATCCAGCCCGGACCGGCGCAGCAGGGAGACGATGTCTTTCAACACTTGATCGGTCCGGCGTTTTTCCTTGGCCGCCTTCATGCGGACGAAAACCGACAGGCCGACTCCGCCCAGGAAATTGGGCACGAAATCGCCGTACCGGGGGAAGTTTCGCACCGCCGGATGGGACTGGATTTTTTGGGCCAGGTCCGTGTCTTCGTATGCCTCCAGATAGGCGGTGGTGGTCTCGATGTAGGGCATGAACTGGTACATCAGGCCGGTAAACAGGAGCGCGTCGCCGCCGGCCGGCAGGCGTTCGCCCCACTGCCAGGTGTTGAGGACCGTCTTGGGAACGCCGAAGGGGTTCCGGGTCTTGCGGACGTTGTCCGCGATGAAATCGGTGATGAGGACGGGGTCGTACATGGTCAGGCCTCCTTTGTCGTCCGGGAGGGATGGCGCCGGGCGTCGATGACGAAGCGTTTCAGGCCCAGGATCACCTCGCCGGGGTCGGCCCGGCGGGGGCAGGTGTGGGTACACATTCCGCAGTGGAGGCAGCGCCACAGTTCGTCCCCCGTTTCCAGAATCCGGTCCTTGGCCCCCAGCTGGAGGTAGCGGATCATCTTTCGGGGAAAACTTTCGTGGATCAGGGGGCAGATGGCCGCGCAGGTCCCGCAGTTGAAGCAGTCCAGGGCCGTATCGACGCCGTAGTCCAGCAGGGTCTCGGCGAAATCGGTGTCCACGGAGATCATGAGGCCTCCTTTTCCGGCACGGCGGTGTATTTGAAAAAATCGCCGTCCTTGTCGCCCTCCAGGGCCTTGCCGTATTTGCGCAGCCCGGAGACGCACCACAGCACATCGGCGGCGGGCATGTCGAGTTGGTCGGCGAGTTCCGGCACGGTCTTGCCGGCTTCGTCCAACGCGCCCTGCACCGACCGCATCATTTTGTTTCGTTGTTTGGACAGGGCCCGTGCCCGGTCCACCTGTTCCTTCCGCACCTGCCGGAGGTCCTTTAACGCCGCTTTGTCCGGTTTCATGCCGCCGCTCCTTCCGGTTCGAGGATGGCGTCCACCATGGCCTCGTATTGTCGCAGGGTCCAGCCGTTGATCTCGATGGCGTTTTCCGGGCAGACCGGCACGCACATGCCGCAGCCCGTGCAAAGGGCCGGGTTGATCGTGGCCTGTTTGGGTTCGTCGGCCGATGCGCCGGACGACCCCACGGAGATGGCCCCTTCCGGGCATTCCGCCGCGCATTGGCCATGGCCTTTGCACCGGGCCGGATCGACCTCGGCGACGAAGGGGTCGAGTTCCACATACCCCTTGCCCAGCAGGGCCGACGCCTTGGCCGCCGCCCCCTGGGCCGCGGCGCAGGATTCGCCGATATCCATGGGCGTCTGGCAGGTCCCGGCCAGAAACACACCGGCGTTGGCCAGTTCCACCGGCCGCAGCTTGGGATGGACCTCCAGCAGGAACTTGTCCGGCCCCCGGGACAGCTTGAGCATCTCCACCAGGTCGGTGATGTCGGC
>CAZZBE010000487.1:0-2706 GCA_964652715.1 uncultured Desulfobacteraceae bacterium | reverse complement strand
CGCCAAATGCCGCCCCGTCCGCCATGACGCCGGGGTAAGGGGGTGGCGGCCCGGCATCGAAGCGGTGCTCCCCGGTCCCGGCTGGGTCATGGAGCGGCGCCTGGGCCGGGGCGGGTTCGGGGAGGTCTGGCTGGCCCGGAACCCCATGGACCCCCGGTGGCGGTCCGTCTTCAAGTTCTGCGCCCTGGAAGCGGATGTGGAGAGCCTGCGCCGGGAGCTGGACATCTTCAACCGGATGCGGGACGACGCGGGCCGGCCGCCGGCGGATATCGCCGAAGTGTGGAACGCCTCCTGCGACGCGCCGCCGTATTACATCCAGCTCGAATATGTGACGGGCGGGGACCTGCGGCAATGGATCGCCGATCACGGCCGGACGGCGCCGCTTAAGATCCGCATCGAAATGGCCGTGGGCATGGCCCGGTCCCTGGACCGGATCCACCGGATGGGGATCGTCCACCGGGACGTCAAGCCGGCCAATTTCCTGGTGACGCCCCCAACATCGCCGGGCGCGGCGCCGTCCCTCAAGCTGACCGATTTCGGCATCGGCCAGGCGGCCGTGGACCGCGCCCTGGCCGCCGCCGGAGAAGGGGACCGTCTCCACGGGGGCGGGGCCTGCTTCACCCTCCACGACGACACCCTCTCCGAGGCCGCCGGCGCTTATTTTTTCATCGCCCCGGAACTGGTGGGCTCGGCCGCGGCCACCCGGGTCCGGCTGGCGCGAAACGCCTCGCCGGCCGCCGACATCTACAGCCTCGGCATCACCCTGTACCAGCTCTTCGCCGGGGACGCGGACCGGCCGCCGGGCGTTGACCTCGCCGATCTGACCGACCCTGTTATCCGTCGGGACGTCCGGGAATGCCTGCGGCGGGACCCGGCCCGGCGGCCCGCCGGGGCGGCGCTGGCGGAGCGCCTTCTGGCCTATGAAACGCGGCGGATGGGCGTGAGGGCCTGCGCGGCGTGCGGGGAAGAGAACGACGAGGACGCCCGGTTCTGCGACCGTTGCGGCGCGTCCCTGCCGCCGGGGCCGGAGGATGCGGCATTCAGGGGCAAAAGGTGCGGGACTTGCGACGAGATCAACGATCTTCGGGCCCGGTACTGCGACCAGTGCGGACGGGCGTTTCCGGAAGGATGACGGGCCGGCGCGTCCCGTCCCTTATTTCCCGGGATCCTTCCGGTCCCGCTCGCTCAGGATCACATCCTCTTCGGCGGGCGGCGGCCCGTCGGAATGGTTGTGGCGGATGCGCGTCAGGTCCCCGGCCGCGTCCATGAAGCGGTCCGTCAGGTCCGGGTCGAACCGGCGGCCCCGGTCTTCCCGGATCATGTCCACGGCCATTTTCGGCGGGTAAGGGGCTTTGTAGGGCCGTTCCGAGGTGAGGGCGTCGAAGACGTCGGCGATCCCCACGATCCGGGCCGCCAGGGGGATGGCGTCCCCGGCCGCGCCATGGGGGTAGCCGAGACCGTCGTGGCGCTCGTGGTGGCAGAGGGCGATCCGCCGGGCGCATTCCAGGAGGTCCGAGCCGGGGTTGGCGAGAATCCGGGCCCCGATGAGGGGGTGGGTCTTGACCACCTCGAACTCCTCGGGGGTCAGGGGGCCGGGTTTGGCGAGGATCCCCTCGGGGATGCCGATCTTGCCGATGTCGTGCATGGGCGAGGCCAGGCGGATTTTTTCCACCTCCCGGACGTCCAGCCCGCAGGCCGCGGCGATCCGGGCGCTGTAGGCGCTGATCCGGTCGATGTGGTCGCCGGTGTTCCGGTCCTTGTATTCCGCGGCCGTGACCAGCCGCCGAATGGTGTCCAGGTGGGCGTTGTCGAGGTATTCCGCGCCCACGATCACCGCCAGGTCCTCGATCTGCCGGGTCGCCTTTCGCAGCTTCCCCGACAAGCGGCGCATCATCCGCAGGGACGCGTCCGGGTTGGCCCGGATGACGGCCTCCAGCGCCTCCCGCCGGATGGCCAGGGTCCGGGTCGGCCAGACCGCCTCCACCGTGGCGCTGCGGGGCTCCCCGTCGATAAAACTCATTTCCCCGAAATAATCGCCGACGCCGAAGGTGTTGAAGACAATGGGGTTGCCGGCGGCGTCGGGGCTGAAGGCCCGGGCCCGGCCGTCCAACACCACGTAAATCTCCGTGGTGCGGTCGCCCTCGCGGACGATGGCTTCGCCCGGTGAAAACGTCCGCTCCCGGGAGATCCCGGACAGGGTCCTGATGTCCGCGTCGGACAGGGCGGCGAACAGGGGGATGTTTTTGAGCATGTCGTCTGGGGTCATGGGGCCCTCCGTTGCCCCCATGCGTCGTGGGGGTATCAGTCGGTTAAAGGGGTTTTTTATCGGATTCGGGGGGCGGGCGCAAGGGGTTTCGGGGCCGGGTCGTTCGAGCCGCTGGGCGGGGGCGGCGCGGGACGGCGGGTGAGGGCCGGTTGAGAAAGGAAAAGCCCCGGCGGGGCGCGGCGATGGTTCCATGTCGCGCCCCGCCGGGGCTTTTTTGCGTTGGGAGGGGGCGTTCTGGGAGCGACGCGGGGCCGGGGTGTTCGGTCTTTCGGGTCGGGGCGTCTGTCTGAACCGGGATGGCCGGGATTTACGGATGGCCGGGATTCATCCTGAAAATCCTTTCATCCTGGGCATCCCGGTTCAGACGTTGGTGGGCTTTTCGTTCGTCTCCGGCCCCAAAAAAGACCTGCGAGGTTTTGAAAACCTCGCAGGTCTGGGGT
>CAZZBE010000486.1:0-2713 GCA_964652715.1 uncultured Desulfobacteraceae bacterium | reverse complement strand
AAGCCCCCTTCCGGAGAAGGGGGCTGGCGGTATGGTGATTGGCGGGTGTCGCCCGTTATTCGGCGTCATTGCCTTCCAGTTCATTGAGCCGCCGGCGGATTTCTTCGAGTTGCTCCGACATGAGGTTGGCCTGGGACTGGAGAATCCGTTTTTCCGAATCCGGGTCGGCCTGGAGGGCCGGAGAGGTCGCGGGGTAGGGCGCGACATTCCCGTAGCCGTAGTCCGGGCCGGCGAATCGGCCCCGCCCGCCACGGCCGGGACCTCCGGCGCACCATCGTCCTCGTCCCCCGCCGAAGCCGCGGCCCATGCCGCCGCCCCATCCGCCGAAGCGGGCGGGTTGCGTCCGGTCGCCGCCGCATCTCCCGGCGGCCCAGCCGGTCATGGCGCCTCTTCCCGCGGGTCCTGTTCTGTCATATCCTGGCATAATGCATCCTCCTTTCGTGTTGAATCGATGGGTTACCGATTTTGACCTCGGCCCTGGCCGCGACCTTTGCCCTGGCCGCCGCCGGAACCTTGTCGATTGCCGGCGCCGCCTCCGCCCGGGTCTGAATCCCGGCGGGACCGTTTTCCGCCTTGACCTTGACCCTGGCCGCTTCCCTGGCCGCCGCCGCGCTTGCCGCGCTTGCCGGCGCCGCCGCCTGGTTGTCTGGGCCCTTTTCCGTCCGGGCCTGTTCCGTCTCCTTGGGGCATGATGTCGTCACTCCTTTCCTGGGTTGAAAATCCGCGTCCGCGGCCCGCTCCCCGGCCCCGTTGGCCGAAACGCCCGCGGCGACCGCGGCATCCCGGCATGGCCAGGTGCGGACCGGACAGTTCGCCGGAGAGATAAGCGGTGATCACCTCGTCCACCTTTCCCGCAACGAAGGGGACGACCTGAATCCGGTAGGCCGTCAACATGCCGGCCAAAGGGCGGGAGATGGCCCCGCAGATCAGGGCGTCCACCGCCATCCGGGAGAGTTGAGAGGCCCTGAGATCCGGGTATTCGGATGTCAGGGCCACTGCCTCTTTGTGGGTCGCGACGCCTTCTTCGACGGTAAAGATCGAGAGTCGGCGCGAGACATCGAAGACGGGCGACACGCGGCCGTTCCAGGTTGCGATGGCGAGGATCATCCGTTGTTTCCTCCTTGGCGTTTTGTTTTAGGGTATTTGCATGGAACGTGCCAAAAGTGTTGTTTGGACGATATGAGGTGGTATTCTTATGAAAAACAGGTGGTTGATGGTTTGGTGACGGGCGGCGGGACTGGATCTGTCGTCGCAAAAATGAGACGGCGTCATCGAGACCGTCGTGCGACGGTGCGACGGAACGCGCCTATTCGCCGCCCGGATGCGTCCGGCCGTCTGTCTCCGGCAGGTCGATGCCGTAAGCCTTGATCTTTCGGTAGAGGGTGCTTTTGTGACAGCCCAGGGATCGGGCGGCGGCGGTTCGGTTCCCGTGATGACGCCGGAGGGCGGCGGCGATGGCCCGGGCTTCCACGGCGTCCGAGGCGGCGGCCATGTCCCCGGCGGGCGTTTCAGCGGCGGTTCGGCCGATGAGGGCTTCGGGGAGATGCGCCGGTTCGATCCGGTCGCCGTCGCAAAGGACCGCGGCATGTTCCAGGGCGTTTTCCAGTTCCCGGATATTGCCGGGATAATCGTGGGCCGTGAGGATCGCCATGGCCTCCGGGGAGACTTCTGTAACGGCGGTTTTTCGGGTTCGGTTGAATCGGGAAAGAAAGTGATCGACCAGAAGGGGGATGTCTTCCCGGCGGCGTCGCAGGGGCGGCAGTTCGACGCGAAGCACGTGGATGCGGTAAAAAAGGTCCTGGCGGAAGGCGCCTTCTTTTACCAGGGCCGCCAGGTCCCGGTTGGCGGCGGCGATGATGCGGACATCGGCCTTTTCAGAGGACTCGGCGCCCAGCGGCTCATAGGTTTTTTCCTGGAGCACCCGGAGCAGCCGCGCCTGGAGGGCGGGGCTCACATCGCCGATTTCGTCCAGAAACAGCGTGCCGCCCGCGGCCAGGGCGAACCGCCCCTGCTTGTCTTTCCGGGCCCCGGTGAAGGCGCCGGCCTTGTAGCCGAACAGTTCCGACTCCAGCAGGGTGTCGGGCAGGGCGCCGCAGTTGACGGCCACGAACGGTCCATCGCATCGGGGGCTTCGCTGGTGGACGGCCCGGGCCAGCAATTCTTTGCCGGTGCCGGTTTCGCCCTGGATCAGCAGGGTCGATTCGGCGGCCGCGATCTGGGGGAGCACGTCGAAGATTCGCCGCATCCGGGGGCTCCGGCTCACCATGTCCCCTATGGTGAACCGGCCGGTCAGTTCCCGGCGCAGGGTTTCTTCCAGGCTCAGATCCCGGAAGGTTTCGGCCCCGCCGATGATCTCGCCGTTGTCATCCCTGAGCAGGGCCGTGGACACGCTGATGGGAATCCGCTGGCCGTCGGCGTCGATGATGTAGGCGGAGCGGTTGATGATGGGTTCCCCGGTCGAAAGGGTTTTTCCCAGCGCGCAGTCCGTTTCGCACATGCTGGCCCGGAAGACCTCGAAACAGGGACGTCCGACGGCTTCTTCACGGGAAACGCCGGTGATCTCCTCGGCGGCCCGGTTGAAGGAGGTGATCCGCCATTGATCGTCCACGGTGAAGACGCCGTCGGAGATGGATTCGAGGATGGCGTTGGTGAGAGACGAGGCAGGGATTGGGGGGCGATGGTCATCAGGCGTTTTCTTCATTCGGTGTTCCAT
>CAZZBE010000485.1:0-2728 GCA_964652715.1 uncultured Desulfobacteraceae bacterium | reverse complement strand
TATCATCAAAAGTCCGCCAAATAAAAATAGGATCGCCAGGCGTTGCGACCCCTTGACATCTTCATGATTATCCTTTACGTAAACGTAAAGATTGAACAATGGCTATTGACCCAAAGCGAGACGCCTCCATGTCCAAACCTAAAACCGACCGAAGCACCTACACCATTTCCGATCTGGCCGGCCGCTTCGGCGTCAGCACCCGGACCATCCGGTTCTACGAAGAAAAAGGGCTGCTGGCCCCGGCCCGGACGACGGGGAACCAGCGGGTCTATTCCGACCGGGACCGGCGGCGGCTCCGGCTGATCCTGAGGGGCAAGCGGTTCGGGTTTTCCCTGGAGGAGATCGCGGAGATGATCGGGTTTTCCGACGCGGAACCCGATGAAATCGACCAGATCGACAAGAGCCTGGCCTACGGCGAAAAGAAGCTGGCGGATGTCCGTCGGCGACGGGAGGAACTCCGGCGGCTGGAAGAAGACATCCTGGCGGTCCAGGAAAAACTGATGAAACGAAAACAACGTCTACAAAAAGAAAGGAGGACGCCGTGAACATCATTGAAATGATCGATCGCAACGCCCGGAAGTTCGCCCGAAAGGACGGGCTTCGATTCGAGGGCTCAGGCATTTCCTATGCGGAGATCCGCACCCGCGGCGAGGGGGCGGCCGCCTGCCTGCAAAACTGGGGGATCCAAAAGGGGGACCGGGTGGCCATCATGAGCCGCAACACGCCGGCGTTCGTGTTCGCCTTCTTCGGCGCCATGAAGGCCGGCGCCGTGGCGGCGCCCATCAACCACAAGCTGACCGCGGCTGAAACCGCCTACATCCTGGAAAACAGCGACGCCAGGGCGTTTCTGTTTGAAGGGGCGCTGGGGATATCGACCTCCGCCCTGAACGCCGACATCCCCATGGCCGCCCTGGACAGCCCGGCCGGGGACGACAACATCCCGCAATTTGAGGATTTGACGGGGGCGGCGGGATCTCCGACGCCCGTGGCGGTGGATGACGACGATCCGGCGGAGATCCTCTACACCAGCGGCACCACCGGAAAGCCCAAGGGGTGCGTCCTGTCCCACCGCGGCGTCGTCATGGCCGGCATCACCGGCGCGCTGGCCCTCAAACTGGACGAGACCGACCGGATGCTCATGGCCATGCCCATCTGGCACTCCTCCCCCCTGAACAACTGGTTCATGGGGACGTGCTACGTGGGCGGGACCACGGTGTTGATCCGGGAATACCATCCGCTCCACTTCCTGGAGGCCGTCCGGAACGAGCGCTGCACGGTCTATTTCGGGGCGCCCATCTCCTATCTCATGCCCTTGCAGCACGTCCCCCATTTCGACAGCTTCGATCTCTCCTCCATGCGGGCCTGGATCTACGGCGGCGGCCCCATCGGCCCCCAAACCGTCCAAACCCTCATCGCCCGGTACGGCAGCGATCAATTCTACCAGGTCTACGGCATGACCGAGGCCGGCCCCACCGGCGCCACCCTGATGCCGCGGGACCATGCCGAAAAGGCCGGGTCCATCGGCAACAAGGGGCTCCCCGGCGCCGATCTGGTGGTGATGAAGACCGAAACCGAACCGGCCGGCCCCGGCGAAACCGGCGAAATCCGGCTCAAGGCCGACAGCATGATGCAGGGATATCACAAAAACCCCGAAGCCACCGCCGCCGCCTTTTCGGACGGCTGGTACCGGACCGGCGACGTGGCCCGCATCGACGCCGACGGCTACCTCTTCATCGTGGACCGGATGAAGGACATGATCATCACCGGCGGCGAAAACGTCTATTCCAAGGAGGTGGAAGACGCCATCGCCCGGCATCCCGATGTCGCGGAAGCGGCGGTGATCGGCGTTCCCCATCCGGACTGGGGCGAGACGGTCACGGCCCTGGTGGTCCCCGCAAAGGAGGCGTCCCTCACGGAGGCGGCCCTGGGCGAGTTCCTGTCGGACAAGCTGGCCCGGTACAAAATCCCCCGGTCCGTCCGCATGGTGGCGGAGCTGCCCCACACCCCCACCGGAAAAGTCATGAAATACAAACTTCGGGAAGAATGGCGATGAAAGGAGATATATCATGTTCGATTACCTGTTGAACGACGACCAATTGAAAATCCGCGACGAGGTCAGGGACTTCGTCAAAAGCATCCCCCGTCAAATGATCCTGGATATGGATGCCGAAAAGATCCGGTTTCCCAGGGAATTTCTCCAGGAGGCGGGCCGGCGCAACCTGATGGGATGCCGCTATCCGAAACGATGGGGGGGCCGGGACATGGACTGGGTCACCACCTGCATGGTCATGGAGGAGGTGGGGAGCCTGGGCTACATCTTCGCCTGCGTCTTCGGCGTGGGCGCGGAGCTGGTCTGCGACGCCGTCGTCCTCCACGGGACCGACGCCCAGAGGGAGAAATACGTGGCGCCCCTGCTCAGGGGCGAGAAGTTCGCCGCCGAGTGCCTCACGGAACCCCGGGGCGGCTCTGATTTCTTCGGGACCACCACCGTGGCCGAGGACCGGGGGGACCATTTCGTCCTCAACGGCCAGAAGCGGTTCATCGTGGGCGGCGAAGGGGCCGATTTTTTCCTGGTCTACGCCCGGACCGATCCGGACGCCGAGCCCCACAAGGGGATCTCCTGCTTTATCGTGGACCGGGGGCCGGGGGTCTCCAGCGAATACATCTACGGCCTCATGGGATGCCGGGGCGGCGGGGCCAGCCGGCTGGTCTTCCGGGATGTCGAGGT
>CAZZBE010000484.1:0-2742 GCA_964652715.1 uncultured Desulfobacteraceae bacterium | reverse complement strand
CCCTTCGCCCCTCCCATCACGGCCGCTCCCGAAACCGATACCCCACCCCCCGAACGGTTTCGATGTATCCCCCCAGATCCCCCAGCTTTTTCCGCAATCCGGCGACCTGAACATCGACGCTCCGGTCGGTCACCGGATAGTTTTCGCCGTGGACCGCGTCCACGATCCGGGACCGGGTAAAGACCCAGCCGGGCCGGCGGGCCAGGAAGGCGAGGACTTCGAATTCGGTGTGGGTCAGATCCACCGGCTCTCCCCTGACGGTCGCCTGCTGGCGATTGACGTCGATGGCCAGATCCCCGAACCGGACGTGGGGGGCCTCCTCCACGCCGGCGGCGGCCCGGCGGCGGATCACCGCCTTGACCCGCGCCGCCAGAATCCTGGGGCTGAAGGGTTTGGTGATGTAGTCGTCGGCGCCCAGGTTGAGGCCGGCGACGATGTCCGCCTCTTCGCCCTTGGCGGTGAGCATGATGATGGGCAGGGACCGGGTCCCGGGCTTGTCCTTGAGCATCCGGGCCACCGAAAGGCCGTCGATGCCCGGCAGCATCAGGTCGAGCACCATCAGGTCAAAGGTCCGGGACCCCGCCGTCTTGAGGGCATCCTCGCCCGTGGCGGCGCAGACCACTTCATATCCGGCGGCTTCGAGATTGTAACGGACCAGTTCGAGGATATCCTCCTCATCGTCCACCACAAGGATCGTCTCCCCTTCCGCGGTCATCCGTCCCCCTTACCGGGCCATCATGGCCCGCATCATGTCCCCGGCGTTTTCCGCATGATCGGCGATGGAACCGACGTACTCCACCAGCCGAATCGTATGGAAGACGGTCACGCCGTCGGTTTCCATATTGAAGGTCTTCTCCTTGAGCAGATCCTCCAGCCCGTCCGCCTCGTGCTCCTGTTTCCGGAGGTTCCGGATGATCTCCTTGACCACCAACCGCTGTTTCTCCGAAAAGGTCTCGAAATACTTCCGGGCTTCGATCACCATGCGGTTCAGCTCTTCGATGGGATCGATCACCGCATCCACCAGGTTGATCAGGTCTTGCTGGATCGCTTCCGGAAACCGGGGCTCGGTCCGATAGGAAATCCAGTCGAGGGTGTCCTCCACGGCGTCCAGCACCTGATCCTGCTCCCGAAGATACCGGAAGAGTTGAAATTTGTCCACCGGCAGCAGGGAATTCTTGGGGGTATGGCCCCGGATCCGCCGCTTGACGGCGTCGGCTTCGGTTTCCAGCGTGATGATCTCCTGTCGCAGTTCCTCGAACCGGCCGCACCGGTCGGACAGGTGGCATTCGATGGCCTGCTGAAAGATCAGGGCGCACTCCTCGACCTTTTCGGCGTGCTCCTGGAGGCCAGAAAAGGGCGAGGTCATGAACATGGATAGAAAAGGGATTCGCATGGGCGGACTCCTTCAGGGGATTGTCATAGAATCATTCGGATAAAAATGAAGGCGATCATGCTGGTGACGGCGGCGGCGGGCACCGTCAGCACCCAGTAGAGCATGATCCGGAAAATGATGGAAAAATCGACGGCCTCCAGCCCCCGGGCCAGCCCCACCCCCATCACCCCGCCCACGGCCGCATGGGTGGTGGAGACCGGCAGCCCGATCTTGGACGCCGCCAGAACGGTGGTGGCGGCGGCGAAATCGACGGAAAAACCCCGGGTGTTGCTCAGGGTGGTGATCCGGCGGCCGATGGTGTCCATGACCCGGTACCCGGCCATGGCGACGCCGCAGGCGATGCCGATGCCGCCGAAAAAGAGCAGGAAGAGAGGCACCGGCACCTGGGCCCCCACCGCGCCGGTCTTGACCAGAAAATAGATCACGGCCAGGGGCCCGATGGCGTTGGCCACGTCGTTGGCGCCCTGGGCCAGGGCAACATAGCAGGAGGTGCCGATCTGGATCTTCCGGAAGATCTCCTCCGCCCCCTCGTCGCCTTTTTTCCAGACAAACCGCCGAATAACGGCCCGGCCCGCGTATCCCAGGGGAACCGCCAGCGCCGCCGCGATCATAATCGCCTCGAACGTACTGATGAAAAACCGCTTGCCCAGGGGCGTCTTGAAAAGAAACGAGAGGATGACCATAAAAACCGCCAGCCCGATAAAAACCGGGGAAAGGCGCAAGGCATTGGAAAACGGATCGCCCCGGGACAGGATCAGCCCGACGATGGTCTTGAGCAAGACAAAGGCGATCACCAGGCTGAAAACGGGAGAGATCACCCAACTGGCGATCACGGCGCCCAGCTTTCCCCAGTTGATCACGGAAAACCCGCCGGCCATGATGCCGAAGCCGATCATGGCCCCCACGATGGAGTGGGTGGTCGAGACCGGCAGCGACTTCCAGGTGGCGAAGGAGACCCAAAGCGCCGCCGCCAGCAGGGCGGAAAAAGCCCCGATCAGCGCCATATTGGGGTCTTCCAGCACCTGGGTGGAGACGATGCCCTTCCGGATGGTGTTGGTCACGTGGGAACCGATAAAGGTGGCCCCCACAATGTTGAGGATGCCGGCGATGAAGACAGCCTGCCGGATGGTGATGGCCTTGGCGCCCACCGCGGAGGCCATGGAATTGGCCACGTCGTTGGCGCCGATGTTCCAGGCCATGTAAAAGCCCAGAATATATCCAATGATCAGAATCGATGTTTCCGCAGCCATAAGGTAACAGTTACCGCTCCACTTGATATTGAAGTTCGCCTGTGCCAAACATTTTCGCCAGATACCATGCCTGATGGCGTTGATCAATGATTTAATCCC
>CAZZBE010000483.1:0-2753 GCA_964652715.1 uncultured Desulfobacteraceae bacterium | reverse complement strand
GATTGTGCTCATCGAAAAACATTGCGATGATAATGCCGTAGAATCTGCATATCTCAGGCATTCTCAGCCTCATACAGCCAGCACCGCACCCGATGCTCCGGTTCCACCTCGATCAGTTCCGGCATGTTCTCCCGGCAGACCGCCATCACCTCCGGACAACGCGGGGCAAACGGGCAACCGGCCGGCAGGTCATACAAACTGGGGACCAGCCCTTCGATCTCCGCCAGCCGCTGCCGCCCGACCCGGGACCGGTCCCCCAGTTTGGGGATGGAGCGGAGCAACCCCCTGGTATAAGGGTGCTTCGGCGATTCAAAGATGGCCAGGGTCGAGGCCTCCTCCACCACCCGCCCCGCGTACATGACCACCACCCGCCGGGCGATTTCGGCGATCACGCCCAGGTCGTGGGTGATCATCATGATGGCGGTGTCGAAATCGGACTGCAACTTGAGCATCAGGTCGAGGATCTGGGCCTGGACCGTCACGTCCAGGGCCGTGGTGGGCTCGTCGGCGATGAGGATTTCCGGGTCGCAGGACAGGGCCATGGCGATCATGGCCCGCTGACGCATGCCGCCCGACAACTGGTGGGGGTATTCGCCCACCCGCTTTTCCGGGGCCGGGATCTGGACCTTCCGGAGCATCTCCACGACCTTGTCCCGGGCGTCGCTTTTGGAAAGCCCCCGGTGGAGGGTGAACATCTCGCCGATCTGGTCGCCGATGGTGAAGACCGGGTTGAGAGAGGTCATGGGCTCCTGGAAAATCATGGAGATGCGGTTTCCCCGGATTTTCCGCATCTTCTCGATGGGCAGATGGGCCAGGTCCATGCCGTCGAACAGGATGCCGCCGGAAACGATCCGGCCCGGCGGCTCCGGTATCAGCCGCATGACGGACTGGGCCGTGACGCTCTTGCCGCAGCCCGACTCGCCGACCACGCCGAGCACCTCGCCGCGGTCCAGATGAAACGCGACGTCTTCAACCGCTCTGGCGACGCCCTCGAAGGTAAAAAAGTGGGTCCGGAGCCCGTCAACGGTCAGGAGGTGATCGCCCCCGTTCATGCCGGCTCGCCCGCCCTCTTTAAAAACCGGTCCAGCCGGTCGTAAAGCCCGGACAGGCTGTCGATGACCGCGCGTTCGGATTCCGTGTGCTGGCTCATCTCTCCGTCGGCGCCCCAGATGACGCTCTTGATGCCGAAATCCGCCAGATGCCGGGCGTCGCTGGCGCCATGTTCGAAACCGGTCCCGGCGCCTTCGGACACCGACAGGAGCAAATCGAGGTAGGGATGATCGCCGCCGATGAAAAGCGGCTCTTTTTCCATGACCGCGAGATCGCCCTTGAGCCGGGACCGCATCTCTTCGACCAGGGCATCCACGTCGTCGTTTTCGGTGTACCGGATGTCGAAAATCGCCTCGGCCCGGTCCGGCACCTGGTTGACGGATTTGCCCCCTTCGATTTTGCCCAGATTGACGGTTCGATGCCAGTGATCCGGCGCATCGATGTCGAAAAAGGATCGGATTTCAGCACAGTCGGCCATGAGGTTTTCGATGGCGTTTTCCCCGAGCCACGGCCGGGCCCCGTGGGCCGATTTTCCCCTCGCCGTCAGCCGCAGCCGCAGGATGCCCTTCTCCTTGACCACGATTTTTTTGAGGTTGCCCCCGTCCAGCGCAATGCAGAAATCGGCCTTGACGTGTTCCAGGGCCTTTTTGGCGCCGTTGGGTCCGCCCACCTCTTCGTCGCCGGTGATCAGGATGCCGAGGGACGGCTTCCCGGTCCCTCGTTTCGCGTGCTCCCGCATCAAAATCATGGACAGGGCCGCGGCGTATTTGTCGTCGATGGCCCCCCGGCCGTACAGCTTGCCGTCTTTTTCGCAGGGTTCGAACAGGTCGTCCGGACCGTCCACCACGTCGATGTGGCTCATGAGCAGGATGTCGACGGGGCCGTCGCCCGGCGCGGACAGGACCGACGGCGTGTCGTTGAAATTGAAGCGGCGGGCGGGGAGGTCCTGCTTTTTAAGCCAGTCTTCGATGAAATCGGCGCAGCGGTGGATCTCCGCCGTGTTGGAAATCATGGTTTTGAATCGAATCAAGTCCTTTGTCAGTTCAACAATTTCACGCATTCGGTTTCCTTTGCTATGTGAAGTAATTATTTATTCTTACCATGGCGGAGTAGTGATGAAAACACTTTTTTTGACTTGGCGGGCCAAATCCCCCCTTCAAGTCGACCTTGCCCGCCGCCTTTCCATTGACACATTTGCATCCATCCGAAAAATCATTATTTTATAAAAAAAGGAGGACCCCAACATGATCGAAAAAATCAAACCGCCCCAAGACGCCGCGCCTCGGAACCTGCTCGCCTACCGCATCACCGGCGAGATCACCAAAAAGAAAAGGAAGGCCGTTTCCGAGGACATGCGGCGCGCCATCGACGCCCGCGGGGCCATCCGGCTCCTGCTGATCATCGAGCCCTACCCCGACATCGTCATCGGCGCCGACGGGCTCTACGAGAACCTCAAATTCGTCATGATCCATTCCGGCGCGATCCAGCGGCTGGCCGTGGTCAGCCGGAAGCTCTCCGAAAACACCTACATGGGCATCTTCGGGCTCTTTTCCGGCATCCCCACGGAGCATTTCCATCCCGACCGCCTGGAGGCTGCCTGGAAATGGGTAAGCGAATGACCGATTTCGGCCCGACAGCCCAAATTAAACCTTGATAAATTCCCTGTGCCCCGATACAAACAAAACGACCTTCGGCGTCATCAC
>CAZZBE010000482.1:0-2764 GCA_964652715.1 uncultured Desulfobacteraceae bacterium | reverse complement strand
TTAAGGCTCAAGAGAAAGAACGGAAGGAACACCGGGAGTGGCTTAAGGCTCAAGAGAAAGAACGGAAGGAGCATCGGGAGTGGGTCAAGGCTCAAGATGGAAAATGGAAAGAGCATAATGGGTGGGTCAAGACCCAAGATGAAAAATGGAAAGAACAGGACCGAAAATGGTGGGAAAACCAGGCGTTGAGCGAAGCACGATTCCAACAAACCCATTTCGAGCGCAAGGCCCGCTTTTACGAAAAGCGCCATAATCGCACCGCGAATCGACTGATCGTCATCTCCCCCATGGTCGATCCCAAGGCGCGGAAAGTGGCCGACCGCCTGGGCATTGAAATCTATTCGGATTCGGTGGATGTCGAATCGCTGTAAGGAATTATCCGTCCAATGAAAACAAAAAAGTCTATCCATCTCATCGCCGCGGCCCGCCCCAATTTCATGAAGATCGCCCCCCTCTACCACGCCCTGCGGAAACAGCCCTGGGCGGAACCGGTGGTGATTCATACGGGCCAGCATTACGACGTGAACATGTCCGACGAGATTTTCGAGGACCTGGGCATGCCCGAACCGGACATCCACCTGGGGGTGGGCAGCGGGACCCATGCGGAACAGACCGGCCGCGTGATGATCGCCTACGAAAAAATTCTCATGGAGGGGCCGCCCGACCTCGTGGTCGTGGTCGGAGACGTCAATTCCACCGCGGCCGCGACGATGGCCGCCGCCAAACTGGGCGTCAAAGTGGCCCATTTGGAAGCGGGGCTGCGCTCCTTTGACCGGACCATGCCCGAAGAGATCAACCGGGTCGTTACCGACGCCCTGGCCGACATCCTGTGGACCCCGTCGCCCGACGGCGACCGACATCTGGTCGGGGAGGGCGTCCCGCCGGAGAAAATCGAGCGGGTGGGCAACATCATGATCGATTCCCTGGAGATGGTCCGGCCCAGGATCGAGGCGGACCGGACCCGGGAGGGTCTCTCCCTGACGCCGGGCCGCTACGGACTGGTGACGCTTCATCGGCCCTCCAACGTCGATCACGAGGAGATCCTCGACACCATCTGCCGGACGCTGATCCGGATATCGGAAACCATCGCCATCGTCTTCCCGGTTCACCCCAGGACCGAAAAAAACCTGAAGCGATGGGCCCTCTACGACGCCCTGGAGGCCGCCCCCGGCGTCGCGCTCCTGGCCCCGATCCGCTACATCGCCTTTATGAACCTGGTCTTCGACAGCGGTCTGGTCATCACCGATTCCGGCGGCATCCAGGAGGAGACCACCTATCTGGGCATCCCGTGCTTTACCCTCCGGCCCAACACCGAGCGCCCCATCACCATTGAACAGGGGACCAATCAATTGTGTACGCCCGACGCGCTGGCGTCCCGGGTCGATGCCGCATTGAAGGGGGGCGCCGCTAAAGGAACCCCGCCTGAATTCTGGGACGGCGGAACCGCGGAACGGGTCGTGGCGTCGATTCGAAAGCATATAACCCCATGAACCTCACCCACCTCGGCGCGGAACATACCGTCACCGGCTCCTGTCATCTGCTCCAGACCTCCGGCCTCAACCTGCTCGTCGACTGCGGCATGGCCCAGGGACGCGACCGGACCGCGCCCATGACGAAATCGCATATTCATAACCTGCATCCACGGCAACCCATATGTCTCACCTTGAGCCAACATAAAAGGGCTTTTGTTTGCGTTTTTAGCTCCCGGCATGAAAGGCACGAAATTTCTCACGTTCGCCAATCCCCGCAACAAAACGCCCGCCCATGTCCTGTCCCTGAAGCTCTCCGCCTGCCTGAGTTTCCGTTTTACAATTTTCAGAAAATTATCGACTATAGAGGTTGTCTTTTTAATTCCTTTCCTGCTTTTGTACGCTGTGTAATGCGCAGCATTTTTTTCAACTTCATCTATTGCCGCTCGAACTAAAGGATGGTCATAGGCCGGCTCCTTCAACATGTTTATCTGAACTTTGAGAGTTGTTTTGGAACTTGCAGTTTCCAATGCTTTTTTAAACTTTTTGTGCAATTTGCTCACCTCCTTGTCGTCACATCCAGCTTCTTTTTGAAATTCTAAAAGCGCGTTGTAAAACTTTTTTGAAAATATATCAAAGAGCGCTCGAATTGGCTCAGATTGGGACGCCGTCACCCGCCGATGCTTGCCTATTGGGTAGCCCGCAATGCAAGAAAATCAGCAGATACTAAGTAATAAATTCTGCCTTCCAAATATTTCAATGAGTTGCAGAGATTGTTACTGTTAGGTTCGATCCCGGCCGCGGTCGAGGAGAGCGCTATCAAATAACTTTTACCTTCAAGACCGGCGGCGATCTGGGATTCCACCACGGCGGCCTGAGCCTCCAGGAGATGATCGTGCCGGTGCTGACCCTCAAGATGGGCAAGGAGGAACCGCCCGCCGGCCCCGGCGGCGAGGTCCGGCTCCTGGGCGCGCCCGACGAGATCGCCAACCGGACCTTCGGTATCCAACTGACCCTGGCCGGCCTCTTCGACGACCGGCCCTTCACCGTGCGGCCGCTCCTGCTCTCCAAGGGCGTCATCGTCGGCAAGGCCGGCATGGCCCTGGACGCGGACTACGACCCGGAAAAGGGCGACGTGACCCTCCACCCGGGAAAGACCGCCGCCGTGGGCATGATCCTGGAAAACGACGACGTGGACGCGGTCCGGGTGGTGATCCAGGACCCGGCGTCGGACAGCGTCCTGGCCCAGTCCAAAGACATCCACGTGAAACTCGGAACCCGATAAGGCAGCCATG
>CAZZBE010000481.1:0-2765 GCA_964652715.1 uncultured Desulfobacteraceae bacterium | reverse complement strand
GCTTCGGCCATTTCAGTCGCGTACATCAACACCTTGTAAGGGGAACAGCCATTCCAGGGCTTCTTTCGGAAAATCCAGGAACACGTTCTTTACGTTTTGATCGTGATTTTCACTCATTGACTGCGATGTTGTCCTATCTCTCCGATCATTGCGCGTTTTCCCCTTCCCGCGGCCAGGGACACATCGGCGCCCGCTTCCAGCGACGATGCACCCAGAACCACTGTTCAGGATACCGGCGGATAACATTCTCAAAGGCGCGATTGTACGCAGCCGTGTTTTCCTCCAGGTCTTTGGTCCGGTCTCCGGTTTGGACCAAAGGGATCTCCGGTCCGAACTCGATCCGAAATCCCTCCGGCGTCCGGACCAGAAAAAGGGGGAGCACCGGGGCTTTGCTTTTTCCCGCGACCATGGCCATGCCGGGATTGGTGCAGGTCATCCGGCCGAAAAACGGCGTGAAAACGCCATTCCGGTAGCTGACGCTCTGGTCCATGAGCATGGCCACGCACTGGTTGCGCCGCAGGCGCCGCATGATCCGGACCATGGACTTTTTATAGGGGAGCAGACCGGCGCCGAAGCGGCTCCTCAGATCCTCGAAAAACCGGTTCAAGGGCTTGGAATCCAGGGGACGGTAAACGATATTGGCCGGGTGACGGCTCAAGGCGGAAATCACCGGGAGCAATTCCCAATTGCCCATATGGCCGGTGAGAATGAGCACCCCCTTGCCCTTTTTGAAAGCCGCGTTGTAGTGTTCCCACCCGGAAACGCTGAAACGGCGGGCCATGTTCCGGCGAGGCAGCCGGGAAAGCCATCCGATCTCGAAAAAGATGCGTGCCAGGTTTCGAAAGACACGGCGGCTCAAGCGTCGGATCTCGGGCGACGATTTTTCATCGCCAAAGGCGATTCTCAGGTTCCGTCTCACAATGCGGCGGTGGCGGCTGTCCAGCAGATGCCACAGATCGCCCAGGATATCGGCCATCCGCCAGGCGATGCCGGGCGGGATCAGGCCCACGGCATTCACCAGCAGTTTGATCAGCGTCAAAATCACATCATCCATGGCCCCCAAACGGGTATCGGCCGAAGGATTTTTTCGCTTTTTTTTCGCTTTACGGCTCACTTGCACTCCTCCGGCGGGCAAAAAGAACCCGCCGGTAAACCGCCTGGTTTCCGGCGACCATGGCGGGGATTGAAAACCGCATGCACGCCAGACGGCGGCCGGCGGCGCCCATCCGCCGGCGTTCATCCGGCCGGTCCAGCAGACCGTTGACGGCCCCGGCCAGCTCTCCCGCATCGCCCGGCGTCGCCAGCAGGCCGTTTTCGCCGGGCCGCACCACCTCCGGCACGCCGCCAGCCCGTGCGGCGACGATGGGCGTCTCGCAAGCCGCGGCCTGGAGCAGGGAAACCCCCAGTCCTTCCATCAGCGCCGGATGGACCACCAGATCGAGGCAGGGCAGGATGCGGTCGATGTCGTTCCGGAATCCGGCGAAGATCACCCGGTCCCGGACGCCGCCGCGGCGACAGGCTTCCTGAAGGCGGGCCTTTAACGGTCCTTTCCCCAGAAAAAGGAACCGGACATCCGGATGCCTGGATACAATGGCCGGCATGGCTTCAATCAAAACAGCGTGACCCTTGCGCGGGATGAGTTGGGCGATCACGCCGATGACCCTGTCCGTCGGTTTCAGATGGAATTCCCGATAAAACCAGGCCCTGTCGCAGCCTGGCCTGAACCGATCCGTATCCACCGCGCTGTGGACCAGGGAAATCCGTTCCGGATCCACCCTTTCGGACATCAGCATCTTCCGGATGCCTTCGGATATGGCAATCACCCGATGGTAAAGCCGATATTTCACCTTCGCCAGCCAGGGCGATTCGGGATTGTCGACCCGACGGGTGATCACGGAGCGGACCCCGGATATCCGAGCCGCCAGGCCGCCCCAGAGGTCCGCGCCCCTACGGCTGTGAACATGTATGATATCCGGCCGGATTCGACGAATCAGCCGCAGCAGATGAATTCCTGTCCGGGGGTCCATCTCGCCCGCCATGGCTGCTTCGTGGACATGCCCTTTGAACGCCTTTGCAATCCCGCTGTTCCGGTCGCAGAGGAGATGATTCTCCCATCCCCGGGTTTCCAGCCCACCCATCAAGTAGAGCACCTGCAGGGCGCCGCCGTAGAGATGGCGGCCGGTCTCAAGGTGAAGCACACGCGGCTTCAATATCATCCAGCGCATTTTATGGTTTAATTCCGCACAACCTTTGCAAAATCCGACAAAGAACTCGCCATAGCGCCCCGTTTCAGCATCGTTTCCAATTCAGCCAAATCTGTCGTAGAGCCAATCTTTTCAGAAATTTCAAGAGGAACCGAACCAAATTTCGTATTGAGGACCGTCACGACAGCCTGCCGCATTCCTTCCTCCCTCCCTTCTTTCCTGCCTGCCTCCCTTCCTTTATCTTTTATATATTCAGCAAGCATAACCGTCTCCTTTCTCTCCTCCAGGATCCTCAAAATATCGTCCCGCTCCTCTTGCCGAACATTGGCATAGACATCGATAAAATCGACATATTTCTCGAATAAAGCCGCAGAAGTCAAATCAAACAGCCCCTTGTAGGCTCGCAGGATCACTTCGACGCGCATTTTTGGCGGATAACACATTTTCGGCAACAAAATTTTAACCAGCGGGTTTTTCGAGTGAAAATAATCCCGCGCATCACAATCGAACAGCTTAACGAACAGGTATTCAAAATGCAAGAATACCCGATGGCCCATCCGG
>CAZZBE010000480.1:0-2768 GCA_964652715.1 uncultured Desulfobacteraceae bacterium | reverse complement strand
CCCATGACCACTTTCTCCCAATACCCACCCCGCCTCCAACAGGCCATCGTCTCCCGCCTCGGCTGGACCCGCCTGCGCCCCGTCCAGGAGATGGCCTCCGCCGCCCTCCTCGACGGGAAGAACGCCCTGATCCTGGCCCCTACCGCCGGCGGCAAGACCGAGGCGGCCATGTTCCCCCTGCTGGCCCGGATGATCGAAGACCCCGCCGACGGCCTCCAACTGCTCTACATCGCCCCCCTGAAGGCCCTCCTCAACAACCAGCACGACCGGCTGGGGCTCTACACCGGGATGGTGGGACTGCGCCGGTTCATGTGGCACGGCGACGTCAAACCCGGGCGCAAGGAGGCATTCAAGCGCGATCCGGCCGACCTGCTCATGACCACGCCCGAATCCCTGGAGGTGATGCTCCTCTCCTCCCGGGTGGCCCATCCCAAACTCTTCAAGAACCTTCGCTTCGTGGTCATCGACGAGATCCACGCCTTTGCCGGCACGGACCGGGGGGCGCACCTCATGTCGGTCCTGGAACGGATTTGCCGCCACACGCCCCACGACGTTCAGCGGGCCGGTCTCAGCGCCACGGTGGGCAATCCGGCGGACATCCTCGCCTGGATTCAAGGCGGATCGCAGCGCCCCGGCGAGGTGATCGACCCGCCCAAAGAGCCGACGCCCAAGGAGATCCGCGTTCATCTCTGCGAATCGATCCAGTCCATGGCGCAAAAGGCCAGCGGACTGGCTTTGGGCAAAAAGAGCCTCTTTTTCTGCGGGACCCGGTCCCTCACCGAAAGCGTGGCCGACCGGATGCGCGACCGGGGCACGGACGTCTTCGTCCACCACAGCTCGGTCTCCCTGGAGGAGCGGGCCGCCGCGGAAGAACGGTTCCACGGCGGGACCAACGCGGCCATCGTCTGCACCTCCACCCTGGAGTTGGGCATCGACGTGGGGGATCTGGACCGGGTGCTCCAGGCCAACGCGCCCTCCACGGTCTCGGCGTTTTTGCAGCGCCTGGGCCGCACCGGACGCCGACCCGGCCAGCGGGCCAACACCACCTTCTTCTGCGAGGACCCCGAAACCCTCCTCCAGGCCATCGCCATCGTGGAGCTGGCAAAGGAACAGTGGGTGGAGCCGGTCCCCCGCAACAATCGCTGCTGGCCGGTTCTGGTCCACCAGCTCTTCGCCCTGGCGCTCCAATTCGGCGCCGTCAGCCCGGAGCGGTGTTGGGAACAGCTCGCCCCGGTCCCCGATTTTTCCGGCATCGAGGCCCGTGAGTTCGACGCCCTGGTGGACCATCTCGTGGCCAACGACTTCCTCTATTTCACCGGCGGGCTGCTCTCCCTGGGCGACAAGGCCGAAAGCGTCTACGGCCGCAAGAACTTCCTGGAACTCTACTCCGTGTTCACCAGCCCCCAGCTCTACACCATCAAGACCGAAACCGGTTATGTCCTGGGCACCCTGGAGCAGGACTTCGTGGACAAACTCGTGGAGGAGATGAGTTCCTTCCTCCTGGGCGGCCGGGCCTGGACCGTGGTCCACGTCAACCACCCCGACCGGACCGTCCGGGTCAAACCCGCCCCCCGGGGCCGGGAGCCGAGCTGGGGCGGTTTCGTCCCCCAGATTCTCGGCTACGAGATCTGTCGGAAGATCAAGGAGATCCTCACGGGCGACGACCCCATCCCCTACATCGACAATCCCGCCCAAACCCATCTCGCCGCCCTCCGGGACGACCTCGGCCCCCTGCTGCGCCGACCCGGCCTCCCCATCCAGACCGACCCCGACCGCGCCCTCCTCTGGACCTTCGCCGGCGGCCGCATCAACCATACCCTGAAACACGGCCTCGCCCTCCGGCTCGACGCCAAAATCATCGCCGACAACTTCCGCATCAAGATCGAGGGCGGCGGCGTGGTGGCGGCAGCCCTGCCCGGACTCATCGACAACATGAGCCGAAAAGCGTTCTGGGAAGACCCGGAAACCCAGGAAAAACTTCTGAGGGGACTGCCCAACTACCGGCTGAGCAAGTTCCAGCCGGCCCTTCCGGAACGATTCGCCGCGGAGATGGTGGGGGGGTATTTGCTGGATGTGGCGGGGGTGTGCCGGCGCTTCGGCCAGCTCAATCTCCGCAAATGTCGGCCCGGTGATCAGCTGTGACGGCGCCATAAAAAAAAGTTCCTTTCCAAAGGATGCCGCTTCTTCTGAAAAGGGAATCGGCGGAATCCCGCATTATTTTCCAGGGGCGATCCACGCCGGGGAAAAAAGAGGACCGCGTCTTCATCGTCCAGAATATTCCCGGATTCCCGCAGCTGCAGCAGACCGGCCAGCCCCGCGCTGCCGGTGGCGGATACTCGAATCCCGGTTCGGGTGCGGGCCATATGGTGGGCCTTCTGAACCACTTTTTCCCGCAGGATCTTCGCCTTGCCCCCGGATTTGAGCGCCGCATGCAGGAGATGAAGCTGGTCGTGGATAAATTCGGGGCCGAAAACCATGCGATCGACCGCGCGATCGGCATGGCGTCCCTTGGGGACGGCGTAAGCCCGGCGGAATTCTAAGGGAATCAAAAGTAGAAGGTCACTTTGGCGGTCAGCAGAAACCAGTTTTTTTCAAACCCGTCCGGGTGGTCCTGTGCCATCAACAGGGCCGCCCCGTCCATCACATGCCCCTCCAGTTTGAGGATACAATTGTCATTGAGGTCGAAGCGCGTGGTTACGGCGAAGTCTTTCAGCCAGGCCCGGAAATCGGGCTGACCCATGGCTTCGAGGTCGTCGCCGTCTTTCTCG
>CAZZBE010000479.1:0-2780 GCA_964652715.1 uncultured Desulfobacteraceae bacterium | reverse complement strand
TTGCGACCGCCCCGGGGAGTGCTGCCTGTTTTTACCCCAGATGACTTGGGTGGAAGCCCTGCAATGGTTTCGTTGTCTCGCTGAATTGCCGCGGGAGGACCGGGACGCCATGGTCCGGCGGTTTCTCGAATTCTTCCTGTCCAATCCGGCCCGGCGCGGGCATTGCCCGTTTCTCGCCGATGACGGCGGGTGCGGGAATTACGCGTTCCGACCCTTTGCCTGCCGGGCCTACGGCATATGGAGCATCGAGTGGGGGCGGCAGGGGACGGCCCAGAGCCGGGAGGGCAAAAAGGCCCTGGTCGCCATGTGGCAACGCTACGGCATAGAGTTGCCGGAGGAAACGGCGACCCATGAAATGGAATACTGCGGCAAGGTGACGGTGCCGGGGAGCGCGCCGCCTTCGGATTCCCGGCTGATGGATCTCCTGTCGCGCGTCCACGGGCTGGATGACGCGCACCCGGAGATGAAGGGATGTTTCGAAGACGGCTATGGGTCGGATTTCAGCGCGCTCATGGCGTCACTGGTATGGGGGGGCCTCAAGGCCAATCTCAACAAGTACGCCGTGATCAAGGACCTGATCCAAAAAAAATCCGACGCCCGGCTGAAGAAACTGCTGGCAAAGGCGACGGCCCCGTTTTGATGCCGTCCATTCGCCTTTGCCGCCGACGAGATTGTCGTCGAGGGCGCTGATGATGGCCGTCGGATCGGCCACCCCGGTGGATTCGATAAAAATTCGCCGGGGATCGAACCGGTCGAGGATGTCTCGCAGCGACTGTTTGAGATCGGCGCTCAGGGTGCAGCAGATGCACCCGCTGGTCAGTTCGACGACGCCCGATCCGGACGCTTCCAGCAGCGCCCCGTCGATGCCCGCGTCGCCGAACTCGTTGACGAGAACGACGGTATTCGACAGGTCCCTTTGCCATGAGAGAATGGGTTTCAGCAGGGTGGTCTTTCCCGCTCCCAGAAACCCGGAGAGCAGGAGGACCGAAGCCGTTTCAGGGTGGGAAGGGGCATGGGCGTCTCGGTTCGGCGTCATCATCTTTTTTCTCCAGTTGTTACAGCGGCGGTTTCGGGTCGGGCGTTTCCGGCCCGGCGCGCAATGCAATATAGAGAGGAACGGGCGCCATGTCAAACACACGGATGTCGGATGGGCGGGGTAAGAACCCGACGAACTGGAAAAGCGACCTGAACCGGAATGCGCACCGGGTGGTCCTGTCGGGCCAACCCATCGCCATGCACTGCCACCATTACAACATCAACCTGCAAAAGACCCTGGAAGACGCCCTGGGACAGGCCGGCGTCGATCTGCTCCGCCGGTCGGCCGAGGAGGCCATTTACCGTGATTTTACCGCCTATCTGAGCGCCTATCCCATGATTCGGTCGGTTAAATCCAGGTTGGAAATGGCCGAGATTCTGTATCAGAATTGCGGCATGGGCATCATCCATTTCGAAAAAAGCGGACCGGACCGATGGCGCATCGTCAGCCCCTCCAGTCACCATGTGACCGGCTGGCTGGCCAAGCACGGCCGCCGGAATACGCCGGGGTGCCATTTCTCCCGGGGCTGGATCGCCGGGGTTCTGGCCGTCATCGCCCAACAGCGCCCGGAGTATTACCGGGTGGAGGAGCTGAATTGCAAGATGATGCGCGACGAGACCTGCATATTTCAGGTGGCGCCCCGATATCCGCCCGTCGTCGCTTCCCATCGTCGCGGCGGTTCTCCTAAATCATCTTTCATGTCCGAATAAATCGACTTTTAGACGATATTCATCATTTTCGAGATGGGATATAAAACGGGTAACGTCTAAATTGTATCAAGAGCGCGTTGAGCGCCATTCCGAGCAACACAAGACCAAGGAGGCAAAGATGTTCAGGATCGACGGAGAGCAGAAAGTATGCGAGGTCGGCGGGGTCAAATTCGGCGGGCAGCCCGGGGAGTATCCCTGCGTGTGCGTCAGTTCCATTTTCCAGAAAGGCGACAAGGTCTTCACCGGCAAGCGGAAAGAGGGGTTCGACGAGGACCGGGCCGAATCATTGCTGAAGACCCAGGAGCGTCTCTCCCAGGAAACAGGTGTTCCGGGAATGGCCGATATCGTGGCCAACACGGGGGAAGAATTTAAACGGTACATCGATTTCGTGGCCGAAAAAAGCGACATGCCGTTTTGCATCGATGCCTGGGTGATGAAACCCAAACTGGCGGGCGCCGCCTATTGCGCGGAAAAAGGGCTGATGGACCGAATGTTTTACAACAGCCTGACGGTCTGGGAACAGGATCTGGAGACGGAGGTTAAGGAGATCGCCGACATGGGCGTAAAACACGTCCTGCTGGTGGCGTTCGACCAGGAGGACCAGATGCCCTCCGGACGGATCAGCGGCACCCAGAAAATGCTGGACGCCATCGACAAGGTCGGGGCCAAATTCGAATCCATTTTCGTGGATACGTCGGTCATGAACGGTCCCGCGGCGGCCTTCTGCGGCGTCGCCAACCGGATGATCAAGGAGAAATGGGGGTTCCCGGTTTCCAGCGCGCCGAGCAACGGTTCCTATATGGATTTGAAGCGTTTCAGGGAGTTGTTGGGTTTCAACGGATGGGCCGCCACGGACGCCGCTCTCGAGGGGCTGTCGGCGTTTTATTATCACGACATGATATTTTCAGGTCCCATGGCCGGCGCCACACGGATCATTCCGGCCGTGGCCGAAGCCGAAGCCTTCCTGGCAACCGCCGTATTCGCCGAAACCAAAGAGCTGCCGAAAGCGCCCGACCACCCGCTTTATAAATTGT
>CAZZBE010000478.1:0-2789 GCA_964652715.1 uncultured Desulfobacteraceae bacterium | reverse complement strand
CGAAAAACAAAATTCTGATTATATCGGATTCTGGGGATGGCCCTGAAAGGGCGTCACATACCAGACCAGGGCAACGCCCTGGGGACGGCGCCATCGATCCGTCGAGCCCTGTAAGGGCGGCATATATTGTGCCGATATTTGGGTAAACGAAAATCTTAATATCGCGCCCTTACAGGGCTTTTTACGGATATTCTCAATTTCCAGGGCGTTGCCCTGGTCTGGTATGTCTAACCCCTCCGGGGTTTTAATCCCGACCAATAAGAATCAAATGGTGCTCCCCAAAATCCATTACAATCAGACATAATGAAACAAAAAAAACCTGATGAAGCCCCGGTCGTTGTAATCTCCCCATCATAAAACATTGAACAAATCCTGTTCAGCGCACATTCACAGCCCACCAGGACGGATTGCCGATCTAAAACATATTATCCATCCGGCGCCTTATCCATCCCCTCAAAAAACACGAACCTCCGGAAACAATTCGAATCATCCCCGAACTTTTCTTGATATTCACCGTTTACCATGATAAGGGCTACCTTTTTTGGGAGAGGCGATCGACCCGTCCGAATGCCGGTGGTCCGGCAAGGAGAGCATCACGGAACGGTCGAGGTCGCCTCGGCAGCGGCCATGCCCTTAATGGGAGTTCACCATTATAAAGGAGGTTTCGGGATGCAGTCAATCACAGTGAAAGATTTGATGGTGCCGTTGGCGGAGTATGCCACGGTGGAGGAGAATGCCAGCCTGTTCGAGGCGGTCTACGCGCTGGAGGAGGCCCAGGAACAATTCGACAGTAAAAAATACCGCCACCGGGCCATCCTGGTGCTGTCGAAGGCGGGGAATGTCGTCGGGAAAATCAGCCAGCTGGATGCGCTCAAATCGCTGGAACCCAAGTACTCTGAATTCAGCGGCAAAGGCGCCGCCGCCTTCGGATTTTCCAAAAAGTTCATCATGACGATCATGGAGGGCCACGGCATGTGGAACATGCCCATGACGGACATCTGCAAAAAAGCGATGGATATCAAAGCCAGGGACGTCATGTACAGCCCCTCGGAGGGCGAGTACGTCGAAGAAAACGCCACGCTGGATCAGGCCATCCATCAACTGGTCATCGGCCATCATCAGTCGCTGCTGGTGACCAAGGGCAAATCCATCATCGGTATCATTCGGTTGACCGACGTTTTCGCCGCCGTTTTCCAGGCCATGAAAGCGTGCAACATCGACGACGGACGGACCGGATAGCGTTCAGGACCCGATCACCGGGCGAATCGCGCGACAACGATAATTCAAACGGAGGTTAGAGAACATGCCAAGCGACATTCAAGAAGCCGCTGACAGAAACATCAACTGGGGGAAAATAGCCGCGTTGCTCACGGGCGTTCTGCTCTTTTTCATCGTCTATTATTCCCCGCCCTGGCCGGACGCCATCGACCCCATGGGCAAGCAATTCACCCTGAGCCCGGCCGGAAAAGGAGCCATCGCCGTCTTTCTGCTGGCCGGCACCTGGTGGGTGTTCGAGGTGGTGCCCATCGGCGTGACCAGCCTGGCCATCGGGGTGATGCAGGCCCTGTTCCTGATCCGACCGGCCAGCGCCGCCTTCAAGGACTTCATGGACCCGTCGGTCATGTTCATCTTCGGCTCCATCGTCATCGGCCTGGTGTTCACCAAGACCGGACTGACCCGTCGGCTGGCCTACAAAATGCTTTCCATCGTGGGCGAAGATACTTCAATGATCTATCTCGGCTGCTTCGTGGTCACCGCCGCCTTGACCCACATCATGGCCCACACCGCCGTGGCGGCGACCATCTACCCGCTGCTGGTGGCCATCTACGCCCTCTACGGCGAGGGGGACAAACAGACCAAGTTCGGCAAGGGGCTGTTCATGGGCATGGCCTATGTGGCCGGCGCGGGCTCCATCGTCACCCTGCTGGGCGCGGCCCGGGGCGCGGTGGCCATCGGGTTTTACAAGGACGTCGTGCATCAGGATGTGGGCTTTTTCGAATTATCATACTACATGTTCCCCATCGGCTGGATCATGACCTTCCTGCTGTGGATCTTTTTCCTGGTCTTCATGAAACCGGAGAAAAAGACCATCCCCGGGCTCAAAGAACGGGCCAAAACGCTTTACAAAGAACTCGGCGGCATCACCCGGAAAGAGGTGCTGGCCGCTTCCATCGTCGGGATCTGCATCGCGGCCCTGGCCATCTTCGCCTATATGAAGACCGCCGTTCCCGGATTCGTTCCGCCCCACAAGACCGCGGTCATCCTGGTGAGCACGATCCTTTTCTTCATCACCGGCATCCTCGACATCAACGACCTGGAAGAGATTCCCTGGAACATCATCCTGCTGTTCGCCGGCGCCATGAGCATCGGGTTTTGCCTCTGGGAAACCGGCGCCGCGGAATGGCTCGCCATCAACTGGCTGGCCATGTTCCAGGAGGCCCACTGGTTCGTCTTCGTCATGAGCATCGCCTTTTTCGTGATGATGATGACCAACTTTATCATGAACGTGGCGGCCATCGCCATCTCGCTGCCGGTGGCCCTGGTCATCGCGCCCTACCTGGGCGTGGCCGGCGAAGTCATCCTCTTCTCCTCCCTGGTGGTGGCCGGCATGCCCTTCCTGCTGCTGGTGGGCGCGGCGCCCAACGCCATCGCCTACGATTCCGGCCAGTTCACCACCGCCGAGTTTTTCCTCTGGGGCATCCCGGCATCGATCCTGCTTATGATCGTCACCGGGTTCGCGGTTTATTTTCTGTGGCCCATGATGGGGATGCCCATCACCCTGAGCTGAT
>CAZZBE010000477.1:0-2790 GCA_964652715.1 uncultured Desulfobacteraceae bacterium | reverse complement strand
TGCCGCCCTTGATGATCAACTCGGACGCCGCGGGCCGGGCCGATATTCCCATTTTTCCCAGTTCCGCGGCCACGGCCGCCAGCCGGTCGCTCTCCTTGGCCCGGAGATGGGCCACGTTCCGGATGACCGTGGTCCCCCGGGCAAAGGCGGCCGCCGCGGCCAGGGTCGGGACCATGTCGGGCACGTCGCCCATGTCCACGTCGATGGCCGACAGCCGGGGGCGGCCCGCCGAATCGAGGGCGCCCGACAACGCCAGTCCGTCGGCCTCCCGGGAAAGGGCGCAGCCCATCCGCCCGAACAGTTCGGCCAGCCGGATATCCCCCTGGCGGGAGTCGGGCCCCACGCCGCGAACCTTGACCCGGCCGCCGGCGATGGCCGCCGCGGCCCAGAAATAGCCGGCGTTGGAGATGTCGGGCTCCACCGTGTAGTCGCCGGGGATGTAGCGCTGTCCGCCGGGGATGTGGAACCGCTCGTACCCGTCCCGGTCGAGCCGGATGCCCAGCTGTTCCATCACGGAGACGGTCATGTCGATGTAGGGTCTCGACACCGGCCCCTGGGTCACGGCGATCTCCAGCCCTTCTTTTGTACAAGGACCGATGAGCAGAAGGCCGGAAAGAAACTGGCTGCTCATTCCGCACCGGATTCCCACGGAACCGCCCCGGACCCCGCCGCCTGGGACGGAAACCGGGGGACAGCCGTCGGCGTTCACCGACCGGGCCGCGATCCCCAGCCCGTTGAGGGCGTCGATGAGGTCGCCCAGGGGGCGTTCGCACATCCGTTTCGTGCCGGTGAGGATGGTCTTTCCGTCGGCCAGGGCCGCCGCCGCCGTCAGCAGCCGCATGGAGGTGCCGGAGTTTCTCAGGTGGATGGGCGCATCAGGGGAACGGAGCCGCCCCCCGCCGCCATGGACCACGAAGCGTGCGCCGTCCGTCTCGATGCGGACGCCCATGGCCCGAAGGGCGTCCCGGGTCAGAAGGGTGTCTTGGCTGAAGAGGCCGTTTTCGATCCGGCAGAGGCCGTCCGACAGGGCCGAGGCGATCAGGATCCGGTGCGTATAGCTTTTGGAGCCGGGCACGGTCACCGTACAGTCGCCGATCCGATGGGGCATGATTTCTCTCATGATCGTTCCTCCAGGGCGGCCCGGACGGTCCGGGCCATGAGGTCGACGGGCGCTTTTTCGCCGGTCCACAGTTCGAACTGGGCCGCCCCCTGACGGACGAACATGGCCAGGCCGTCGATGGCGCGGCATCCGCGGCTTTCAGCGCTCGCCAGCAGTCGGGTCCGCAACGGGTTGTAAACGATATCCATCACCACCATCCCTTCCGCCAATTCCTTCTCCGGTACCGGGATCTCGTCCGTATGCGGATGCATGCCCACCGATGTGGTGTTGATCACGACGCCGCGGCGGCGGCCCCGGAAATCAGCGAGCGGGCGAAAGGCGGCGCCGATGTCTTCCGCCAGCCGTTCCCCTTTTTCCCGGGACCGGTTCAAAATCGTCACCCGCCCACCGGCCTCCCGGACCGCGAATCCGATGGCCCTGGCCGCCCCGCCGGCCCCGAGGACCGCCACGTCGACGCCGGCGATGTCCACGACCCCGGAAAGGGCCGCCAGCGCGCCGGCCGCATCCGTATTGTAGCCGGCGAGCCGGCCGTCCCGGTTATCGATGGTGTTGACGGCGCCGATCCGCTCGGCCATGGGGTCCAACGCATCCAAATGGGCCATGACCGCCTCTTTATGGGGAATGGTGACGCTGAGACCCCGGATGGACAGGGCCCGGACCCCGGCCAGGGCGCCGGCGAGGTCGGTCACGTCAAAGGCCAGATAGACGGCGTCGATGCCGGCGGATCGAAGGGCCGCGTTGTGCATCAGGGGGCTTAGGCTGTGGCCGATGGGATGGCCGATAACGCCGAGAAGCGCCCTTTCCTTTTTCATAGAGGTCATCCTTTATCATACATTTTTATCTCTGGGATAGGACCCGAGGCATTTAAGATACAGACAGATCGGCTCCATCCCCGATAAGGTCCGGGCCACCGCCGGGTCGCTCACATGCCCTTCCACATCCACGAAGAAAAAATAACTCCAGTTTTCGTGCTTGGTGGGCCGGGACTCCAGCTTCATCATGTTGACCCCGGCCTCGGCCATGGGCTGGAGCACCCGGTACAGGGCGCCGGGTATATGGGAGGTGACGAACATGATGGAGGTTTTATCGTCCCCGGTGGCCGGCGCCTCGTCGGGACCGATGACCAGGAAGCGGGTGGTGTTGCGGGCCACGTCCTCGATCCGGGAGGCCACCACTTGAAGCGCGTAGATATGGGCCGCCTC
This sequence comes from uncultured Desulfobacteraceae bacterium, assembly GCA_964652715.1. Lineage (GTDB taxonomy): Bacteria > Desulfobacterota > Desulfobacteria > Desulfobacterales > JAABSP01 > JAABTD01. The sequence goes on along the minus strand of CAZZBE010000477.1, from coordinate 468 downwards.
GCTGCTGGCGATGGCCGCCGCGCCCGGTTCCGACAGCGCCAGTTTCGCGGCATAAGCAGTGGAACCGCACTCCCGCGGCTCGGCGTCCGGCAGGTACTTCCCCAGCCACCGCCGGCACTGGGCGAAGGCCTGTGGGTGGGAATAGACCGTTCGGATGTCCTTCAGGGAACCGTCCGCGGCCAAAAGATCGTGGGAAATAGGCTGGTAGCACTCGGCGCAGATCTTCAGGTCCGATTCGAAAAACAGGTCGAGGGTATGGTTGACCGCCCCTTCGATGGAGTTTTCCACCGGCACGACGCCGTAATGGCAGGCCCCTTTTTCCACATCGAGAAAGACATCCCGGATCGACGGCTGGGGGATCAGGGAAACGCCCCGGCCGAAATGCTTCAGGGCCGCGATGTGGGTGAAGGTGGCCTCCGGACCGAGGTAGCTCACCCGCCGGGCGGTCTGGAGCGCCCTGGAGGAGGC
>CAZZBE010000476.1:0-2792 GCA_964652715.1 uncultured Desulfobacteraceae bacterium | reverse complement strand
GGGGAATGGCGTCGATCAATTCCATAATCTGCGTTTCGGGCGTCAAATCCACAAAACGCCCGGCGACGCGATTGGCTTTTGCGGCCAGAATCGCCGCTTCCGCGGGCGGAAAACCGGCGGCGCACAAGGCGCTCAATATTCCGGTCAGGGTGTCGCCCGTGCCGCCGATGGCTTCCATGGCTTCAAAAGACGGCCGGTCGATGGTTGCAAGGATTTGGTTTTCGTCGGCCACATGGTCGGCTTTGCCTTTCACCAGAAGGCAGGCGGCGGCGTTTTGATGCCGGCGGGCGAGGCGTATCAAATCCGGCACATTGTTGTTTTGATGCAGAATAAAGCCCCGGGTGTAAAACGGATGGGGCGCCATTTCATCGGCGAGAAACGACAGCTCCCCGACATCCGGGGTGAAGACGTCGTATCGGCCGGCCTGCCCGCTCATCTTGGCGGCGTACATGAACCCCGCGTCGGCGATCAGGACCGGCCGTTTCTTCATGGCGTCAACCGCGAAAAGGACCTTGTTGTGCCAGTCCACGTCGGGTTGCAGGTAGTGGAAGGTCAGCACATCGGCATCGAGCGTCGGAAGCCGTTTTTCCAGAAATTCATAGAGCCGGCGGCTGCCGTCCCCCCTGCCGATGTCGCCCGCCAGAAACCCGCGGACCTCCGGCCCGCCCAGGGTTTGGGCCGCCGCGACCGCGGCGGCCAGAAGGGCGGGCGTCCCCCGGTTGACGGGAACCTCCCGGTCGCCGATGCGCAGGCGGCCGTTTGCCAGGCGAACCGGACCCCAGGTCAGCGGAAAGGTTTCGTCCGGAACCGTGCCGATGACGCCTAGCATGTCCGGCACAGCTCCTCCCAGGCCAGCTCGAGGGCGTAGCCGCACAGGGTGTGGCCCAAGTCCCGGGGCCGGGGGGCTTCCATCAGGGTCTTGCCCACCATCTCCCGGGCCAGGTACGGCACATCCGGGCATCCGCCGCCGGAGACATTGACGATGGTCCGATCCGCCTTCCGGATGGTGATCTTCATGTTGGCGGCCCGCACCATCAGATACCCGTCGAATTCCTTTGTATGAAACAGGTTGACCGGTTCCAGCAGAGGGGCCGTAACCGGCACGACCTGGAGCCATAGAACGTCCGCGTTCCGGAGCTCCCGCAGGATGTCGAGTTCTTCCATCAGCGGAAATTCGATGACCAGGTCGCAGCCGGTTTGGATTTCCGGCGGCGGCCCCATCACCCGGACGGGCCGGCCGGTCTTTTTCAGGACATTTTCAGCCTGGATCACGTCGCTGGTGTTCTCGAACACGAGGATGCCGCGGCCCACCGACGACGGGCGGTCGTTTCCATTGTCCGCCGGGGGCTTCTTTTTCAGGAAATCAAACAATCGTTACCCCTTTGTGATGGCGATCCGATACCCGTCGCCGTCGGGAGACACGTCCGTCACCCGGCAGCCCTGGCTTTCGGCGGCCCGTTCCACATTTTCCCTGGAAGTGTCGGTATCCACCAGGACCACGATGTCGTTGTCCTGGCCGGACTTGATTTCATTTATGGTCATAATCACCGGTTGAGGGCAGGAAAGCCCCCTTGCATCGACGGTTGCCGTCATTTGTCGCCTCCTTTTCACGCGGCTTGTTTTCTCATGGTAAACCCGATAAAACCGCACGCCAGAAGCCCGATCACCACGGCCGCAATGCCGTGGGGGCCCACGCCGGCGGGCGAGCTGGCCAGACCGAAATTATGGGAAAAGCCCGCGCCCACGATCATCCCCAGGACAAACACGGCCGCGTCCCCATCCCCTTCTCCCGCAAGAAACAGTTGCCGGCCGGGACATCCGCCCGCCAGCGCAAAAGCCAGGCCGGCCAGGGCCATGCCGGCGAAGTTCCAGACGTGCATGGTGTGGGCTACCGGCTGGCCGGCAAACCCCACGTTGAACTGCCCCAGCGCCAGGTTGGTTGCGGAAGCAACGACAATCAGGCTGACAAAGCCGGACAGCAGGTGGGTGTGACCGAAGAGCACGGCGTCGCGAATCGCGCCCATGGTGCAGAACCGGCTGCGCTGGGCCAGAAACCCGATGCCGAGCCCCACCGCCAGGGCGATGCCGAGAGAAGCGCGCATGGCGCCCGGGCCTTTCAGGCTGTAAAACAACACGTCGTTTTTAGGCTGGCCTTCCACCTGGGGAAAAACGAGCATCAACGCGAGAAACCCCAGCATGATCAACGGCAGCATCCACCCGACGGCCGCGTGGGTGGACTGGGTGCGGCCCAGATTGTAGCCCTTTTTCAGAAACAGCGTGCCGATCCAGATGCCGCAGGTCAAGCCCAGCAGCCCCAGGATGGCGTTGCCGTCCCCGCCGGCCAGCCGCAGGGCCGCCCGCCACGGACATCCCAAAAAAACCAGGGCCCCGATCATGGCGAACGCCCCCAGCACGAAGCGGACAATGGGCGCGGACCCGACCCGGGGCCGATACTCCTTGAACAGATAGGCGGCGATCAGGGACCCGAGAACGAACCCGATGATTTCAGGGCGCATGTATTGCACCACCGCCGCCCGGTGGAGACCGACGGCCCCGGAAATATCCCGCTCGAAGCAGGCCACGCAGATGCCCATGTTTCCCGGATTGCCCAGTTTTTGAAGAACCGGCGCCAGGACCCCGATTACGGCCCCCACCCCGATGACCCCCCAACGGGTCGCCAATACATTTTTTGTTGCCATGAACCGTTCCTCCTCTTCTATCGATACAAAGTAAATGATGAGACAATGGCTCCATCACCGAAAAACATACCGGATCACCCGCATCAGCCCCCC
>CAZZBE010000475.1:0-2811 GCA_964652715.1 uncultured Desulfobacteraceae bacterium | reverse complement strand
GCGTTTATCCACCACGGCATTGCCGATACGCCCTTTATCGATCCCAGTTTCAACAAGGACAAGTTCGACGTGGAAGGCCGGAAGGTGTTGCTCACGTTCGGCCTGCTTTCGCCGAACAAGGGCATCGAGACCATGTTGCGGGCGCTTCCGGCGGTCATCGAAACGCACCCGGATGTGGTCTACATTGTCCTGGGGGCGACGCATCCGCATATTCTAAAATCCCATGGGGACGCCTACCGCATCATGCTGCAGCAGCTTGCGCACAAACTCCAATTAGGGGCGCATGTCGTCTTTCAAAACCGGTTTGTCGAACCCGGCGAGTTGTGGGAGTATCTGGGCATCGCCGATATCTATGTCACCCCCTACCTGGACGAGGCCCAGATTACTTCCGGGACCCTCGCCTACGCCATGGGGGCCGGCAAAGCCATTGTTTCCACCCCCTACTGGTACGCGGCCGAGATGTTGGCCGAAGGCCGGGGCCGGTTGGCGCCCTTTAATGATCCGGACGCCATGGCCGCGCAGATCATTGATCTGCTGGACAACGACGTCGCCCGGGACGCCATGCGCAAAAAGGCCTACATGTTCAGCCGCGGCGCGGTCTGGAAGGAAGTGGCCAACCAATATCTCGGGCTGTTCAAAGAGGTTCAGCGCAACCGGGACGCAAACCCCCGCCCCCGGCACGCCTATGTGGCGCATATCAAAGCGATCACGGCCTTCGAGCTTCCGGAGATCAAACTCAACCATCTCAAAACACTGACCGACGACACCGGCATTTTGCAGCACGCCACCCACACCATCCCCGACCGGGACCATGGCTACTGCACCGATGACAACGCCCGGGCCCTGCTGGCGGCCGTCATGGGGCGCAAATACCTGGCGCCCAACGGTTGGGACCTCGACCGTCTCAGCGGTCATTACCTCGGATTCCTGCTCTATGCCTTTGAAGTGCAAAGCGGGCGGTTTCGCAACTTCATGACCTATTCGCGGCGGTGGATGGAAGCCGTCGGGTCCGAGGATTCCCACGGCAGGGCGCTTTGGTGCCTCGGCAAAGCGGTGTCGCTGATGGACAACCCGGGCCACCTGGCCATGAGCGCGACGCTGTTCAAGAAAGCGCTCCATGCCGCTGAAGATTTCCATTCGCCCCGCGCCATCGCTTTTTCCCTGGTGGGGCTGCACGCTTATCTGGAGAAATTTTCCGGCGACAGCGACGCGCGCCGGGTCCGCGGGGCCCTGGCCGAACGGCTTTTCATCCAGTTTCAAACCAATGCGGAAGACGATTGGCCCTGGCTTGAAAACGCGTTGAACTACGCCAACGGCAAACTGCCTCATGCCTTGCTGTTGTCCGGCCGCCGGTTGCACCGCGACGACATGATCGATAGGGGCCTGGTTTCCCTGAAGTGGCTGCTGGCCATCCAGACCGAAGACCGGCACTTTTCGCCCGTCGGCAGCAATGGATGGTTTCCGAAAGGCGGCCCCAGGGCCCGTTTCGACCAGCAGCCCATCGAGACCAACGCCATGGTCGAAGCCTGCGTGGAAGCGTTCCATATCACCCGGGATCACGTCTGGTTCGACAACGCGGTCATGTGCTTCAACTGGTTTCTGGGGCACAACGATCTCAACCTGCCGCTTTACGATCCCGTTACCGGCGGCTGCCGCGACGGCTTGATGGCCGACGGCGTCAACCAGAACCAGGGCGCGGAGTCTTCGCTGGCCTGGCTGCTGTCGCTGATGACGTTGCAAAAGCTCTACGCCGACGAAATCCTAAATCCGTCCGCCGCCCGGAAAAGCGGCGAGTACCGGAAAAGCGTTGCGTAACGGAGCCGCCATGCGCATCGCCATGCTCGCGCCCATCGCCTGGCGCACCCCGCCGCGCCACTACGGCCCCTGGGAAAGCGTGGCGTCCCTTCTGACCGAGGAGCTGGCAGCGCGGGGTCACGACGTCGCGTTGTTCGCCACCGCGGATTCGCTGACCGGCGGAACGCTGCGCGCGGTATGCCCCAGGGGATACGAGGAAGACCCTTCGCTCATCCCCAAGGTGTGGGAGTGCCTTCACATTTCGGAACTCTTCGAACATGGCGACGCCTACGACATCATCCACAACCATTTCGACTACCTGCCGCTGACCTACAGCGGCCTGACGAAGACCCCCGTCGTGACCACCATTCACGGTTTCTCGTCGCCCGGCATCTTGCCGGTGTACCGGAAATACAACGGCAAAACCTTCTACGTGTCCATCAGCGACGCCGACCGGGCGCCGGAACTGGATTATGTCCAAACCGTCCATCACGGCATCGATCTTTCCCGGTTCGACTTTCAGCCCGACCCGGACGACTACCTGCTTTTTTTCGGGCGCATGCACCCGGACAAGGGCGCCCGCGAGGCCGTGGAGATCGCCAAAGCCTGCAACAAGAAATTGATCATGGCGGGGATCGTCCAGGACCGGGACTACTTCGACCGATTCGTCGCCCCGCGCCTGAAAACCGGCGAGGTCGACTATGTGGGCAGCGTCGGGCCCGACGAGCGCAACCGGCTGCTCGGCAAGGCCCTCGCGCTGCTGCACCCCATCGCCTTCGACGAGCCCTTCGGCCTGTCGGTAGTCGAAGCCATGGCCTGCGGCGCGCCGGTGATCGCCTTTGACCGGGGCAGCATGCCCGAACTGATCGACAACGGAAAAAACGGGTTCCGGGTCGATACGGTTCACGAGGCCGCGGAGGCGGTCGCGCGGATTGGAACCATCGACCGCGCCGCCTGCCGGCGTCATGTCGAGCGGCGTTTCACGGTCCAGCGCATGGTCGACGACTACCTGGACGT
>CAZZBE010000474.1:0-2816 GCA_964652715.1 uncultured Desulfobacteraceae bacterium | reverse complement strand
TAATTATTCCACCAGGAATGGAGTCATCTTTACCGTATAACTGATTTTAAGTGGTTCTTCCGGTATTGACGAACAGTTACTAAACAGGAATTACTACCACATTCCCATTATGACGGATTATATCTATCCGAACACCATAAACGTGTGATAAAATTTCGGGGGTAATACTTTCTACCTTACCCTGTGCAACAAGTTGCCCTTTATTCAATAAAATGATTTTATCGGCAAACCGGAATGCTAAATTTAAGTCGTGCATTGCTATCACGGCGGCCAGAGAATGTTCCGTTACAATGCGCCGAATGGTATACAGAATATCCATTTGGTTTTTTAAATCGAGATTGCTGGTGGGTTCATCCAAAAGAAAAATTCTGGGTTCCTGAACAAAAGCACGGGCAACACATACTTTTTGTAACTCACCCCCGCTTAATTGATTGATGTTACGCATGGTAAGATGCTCAAGTCCAAGTTGATGTATGGCATGAGTTGCTTTGGTAAAATCCGTCGGACCGCTCTTGAGACCCACATGCGGTTTGCGGCCCAATAGTACGGAATCAAAAACGTTCATATTTCCTGTATTGTGGCGTTGCGCTACATACCCTAATTTTTTAGCAATGTCGCTGGCAGACATCTCGGAAATCTTGTTACTTTCCACTTTAACAATTCCCTTTTGGGGTTTCAATATGGCATTGATGCTGCGCAACAGGGTACTTTTCCCGGAACCATTGGGGCCCAGTAAAATTAAGATTTTCCCTCCTTTTAAAGAGAAAGAAAGATTATGCAAGACCAGCTCTTCTTTGCGATAAGAAACGGATATGTTTTTTACAGAAAGCATTATTTATTCCTTTTACTTAATAGAAGATATATGAATAAGGGGCCTCCGATAAAAGAAGTCAGAACAGCCACAGGCAAAACATGGGGTTTAAGAATAAGCCTTGCACCAATATCGGATACAAGCAGCAATGCGCTACCGCATAACCAGCTTGCCAGTAAAACAAAGCGATAATCATCGCCCGTAAATCTCCTTATTATATGGGGACTAATCAGTCCGACAAAAGCAATGATTCCCAAAAAAGAGACAATCGTCGCGGTGATCATTGAAGCAACAATCATTCCCAAAATTCGAACCAGGTCAACGCGAACTCCCAAACCTTTTGCCGTTTCATCGCCTGCTTCAATGGCATTGTAATTCCACCTGTTCAGGATAAAAAACAATGTTCCGGGTACAACAGCGATGCTCATAATGACAATTTCCCGCCAACCGGCCCGGCCAATATCACCAAACGTCCAAAACACAATGGCAGCAAGCTGCACATCATCGGCGAAGTATTGAAGAAACATGGTGCCGGCTGAAAAAACAGAGCCCAGCGCCACACCGCAGAGTACCATTGCTTCGGGACTTGTACCGTAGAACTTTGCAATAAGAATAATTAACAAAGCAGAAACCATACACATAAAAAAAGCAGAAGCAATGGTGAGAAACGGGTTGGTAACTGTTACAGCACCTACCTGGGTGGATTGCATGATACCTGTGCCGGCAGCCATAATAGCAATGGCAGCACCAAAAGCACCAGCCTGTGAAATACCCAATGTAAACGGGGAGCCTAGCGGATTACGGAGAACCGACTGCATAACGGCACCCGATATTGCAAGCCCGCTGCCTGCAATCAGGGCAGCCAAAGCATTCGGCAGACGAATATTTGATATAATGTTCTGAAATTGCGGCGAGATTTCAAATCCCAAGAGCATTTTTACTACAGAACCAAGCGGTATGGTAACAGCACCCAGCGAAATGGAAGAAAAAAATGCAATCAGGCATATCACTACAAGCAATAGAAGAAACAGGCGTTTTCTGTGAATGTATTTCGTGTATTCAGGAAAAGCGATGTTATTGTACTTTAGTCGTTGCGACCGTAAAGTCATGGTAGTGCTATTTTCGTAAAACCGGTGTTACCAAACATTTCATTTAATGTACCAAAAGAAGGACCACCATTCAGGAAAACAGAAATTTCCTCCGCTTTTGCCTTGGGATGTATATCTGTAAAGCTTTCCGGGTAAATCGTCTTGCCAATGAAATATGCATTGGCAAGAACGACTTCTATATTTTGGTTATACGAATAGTTGGGGAAAAGGCCGTATACTTGTTTATTTTTCACCGCACTAAGATTCTCTAAAGAGGGGTCGCTTCGTAATTGCTCCAGAGCATTTATGTCTCCCCCAAGCCTCAGTGTTGAGATGTCGATAAAAATAAAATCGGGATCCCATGCAATAATCTGTTCTTTGGCCACGTTAAGATGCGAAATCTGTTTGTTCTCCTCTGCCTGACCTGCCACATTGGGCAGTTCGAGGAATGCAAAAGGGGCAAAGGCCGCATCGGTTGACTGTATGCCATGAGGTCCGCTTTGCCCCAGCCCGCCGACATAACAAGCTGGAGGTGAAGATTCAGCGGCAGCGCCACGGACTTTTAAATCATTTATCAGACTGTCAATGTAGGATATGACTTCTTTAGCCCGCTCCTTTTTGTTTACAACCTCTCCCATTAACTGTAAAGACCGGTTCAATGCCTGACGGTTGTACGTCAGGTTGCCATAAAATAAAGCAATTACCGGGATCCCTGTTTTATTCGTAAGCATATCAGGACTTATACCACCGCCGGGTTGCATTTTGAAAATTACGTCCGGCTGAGGGTTCAAACCTGCTATCAGTTCAGGGTTGTCATAACCCCTGAATTCGCCAAATACCGGGTAAGTTTTAAACTCCGGGTTGGCAATGGCATAAGGGCGCGCATCAATGGGCGAACCTTTTACCTCAATGCCGTC
>CAZZBE010000473.1:0-2820 GCA_964652715.1 uncultured Desulfobacteraceae bacterium | reverse complement strand
CCGGCGTCCGCCATGCGAACGCCGGGTCCGTTGATTGCACTACAGCACTACAATCCCGCCGCCTCCCTCAAGGCGTAAATCACTTCCTCGAACCCCGCCCGGTTGTCCCCGTTCACGTCCACGCCCGATATCGCGTAGTCGAGTCGGATCTGGCCGGCGATGTCGATCCCGACAATCGCCTTGAGGGCGATCAGCATGTCGTTCAAATCGACGTCCATGTCGTCGTCGAGGTCGCCCATCAGGACGGCGGGGGAATCGCACTCGCGAAGAACCATCGTTTGAACGCCGTCGCAGGCCACGCCGGATTTGTCACGGGCGAACACGGATATCCGGTAAAGGCCGTCCTGGCTGAAATCGTCCCAGGCGCCTTTGTAAACGGCGCCGCCGATATCGTCCAGTCGTTTTTCGGGCACGGCCACCACCGCCTTGGTCGCATCCGTTTCGCCGGTAACTTCCGGGGAATAAATTCTTGCGAATACGCTGCTGATGCCATTGACGGCGGCGACGTTCTCGGCGGTAATGGTGGCGGTGTTTTCGCCGCAGGTCAGAGTTGCCTTGCTGACGGCGACGCTGCCGATGGACGGCGGCGACGACGCCGCCACGCGTCCCCGGCCGATCTGGATATCGTTGTTCAGAAGGCTTTGGGTGACGGCGTCGGATTCCCCGTCGCCGGTGAGGTCGATTCTCGGGGTCTGGTCGAACTGCATGAAGTTTCCGCCGTTGACGTATGCCTCGTAGAGGTGTCCCTTTGCATAAACGGCGTCCCAGAAATGATAGGAGAAGGAGTGCTTGCCCCCGCTCAAAAACCAGGCCCGTTGGTTTTCGGCGGTGCTGGCGATGATGTGCCGTTTGTTCAAGAAACCATCGGGCGGGACCAGTTCGGACAGGAAGCTGCCGGATACGCAGGCATCGTAAATAAAAATGATGTCGCAGGACGTGGCCTCCTGGAGCGCGTCCATCCACTCGTCCAGGGTTTCGGCCATCAGGGGCTCGTCGATGCCGATCTGAAACGATCCATTGCCGCCGTGGCCGCTCATGAAAATGAGGATTTCTTCGGGGGGCTCGGTGGATGTGCCGGGGACGGCGGCTCTGGCCCAGGTCTCCAGGGCGTTTTGGAGGTTGGCTTTCGTCGCTTTGCCCGCACGGTCGTTTGCCCCGTCTCCGTCCATGTCGACGAAGTCTTCGTGGGTGAGAAAGCGGATCTGGTCGTCGTGGTATCTCTGGGATGAAAGGGTCCAGTAGGCTTTTCGGGTGACGAGTTTGGTGGCGTTCCACAGGACGTTGCCGGGATAGGGGCCGCCGCCCGCCACGATGATGGCTTTTTTGTTGAATTTAGGAAAGGGGGCGAAGGAGACGGCGCCTTCGAGTTTGAAGATGTCGCCGCCTTTTTGGTCCTCCAGGTCATATTGGCCCTGGGTGTTCTGGCCGGGGATGGTCAGGGTCAATTCCGTGGGGCTGACAAAGTTGTCAGGCGCGATTTCGGTCCGGTTTGCGGGGTTTTGCGGGTCTGAGATGAAAAACTGGGTTCCGGTTGTGAACTCCGTTCCCCGGATGGTGGCCTGGAAACTTTCGTTGGTGACGCCCATGTTCGGGCTGACCTGGGTGATGGTCAGGGGCGGCGTGTCGTCGTTGGTGATGGTGACGGCCACGTCGGACGGCTCGAAGCCATGGTAATAATCATCGTTGCTGATCAGGGCGTCGGTGATGATGACGGCGCTCCGGTCGCCGTCCCACAGGGCGTCGTCGACGGCGGTGACGGTGACGGTTCTCAGGGTGTTCCAATTTGAAGGCGTAAAAGTGAGGATTGAGGGGGTTATTTCACAGGCCTGCGGATTTGTGTTGTGGAGGTTAAGGGTTACGTCGGCGATGGGCTGTGCTCCGTTGAGCTGGACGGTGAAGGTTTTAGACTCCGCTGGCTCGTTAATGGTAAGGGTGGTGGGAGTTACTTCGGCGGGGTCTTTGTCGATAACAGGGGCAACATAGAAGGACCTCCTTATACTTTCACCTCTATTTCCCTCACCGTCACTAACTGATATTCGCCAATAGTACTCTCTTTCCGGCTCCAATTCTGGCCCATTGTAGATTAAAAAGTCAGTGTCTATGGGGACAGTTTGGCCCCAACTTTGGACCCCGTCGACGTATATATGCAAGTCTGTAAATTCAGGATTATCCAATGATTCCCATATGAACGTCGGCGTTAACGTATCCACGACCTCGCCCTCCGCAGGTGAAAGTTGTCGAGGAATATTGGTTAAAAATCTTACCAGATCGTCGGTACCCTCCAGCATTTGGCCATCAGCCGCTACTCGGAATAAATATGTCCCTAATGGATGAGATAGATCAGATTCTTCGCACCAACCATAAGTGTAAATGCCATCATAGCCATCATAGCCATCATAATTGCAGCTAAATTCATCATTTAAAGAAGATTTATATATAGACCCGTCAGGATGATAAACCACCATAATCCCCATTGGAGAAAAGGGGTCCAGCTAGGCCGTAATACGGTTCGCCCGGTTGCGGACAGGGGATTTCCTTTCCATAGTCGTAGCATTTGGTCTGGCCCGTGTCGGGCACGGGCCATGCAAAAACGCTCAAAGGAAGCATCAAACAAACAATTACCGCGACAATTTGGGTTGTAATCCGCATTGCGTTCTCCTTTTTCCTGTCAAAGCGATTTTGTGTTTGAACTGAGCTTCCCCGGATTTTTGTGATGAAGATGATAAACTCCTGAACGTTCATGCGCATCATAAAAAAACATTCGGAGAACACGGTTCGGGGTTTTCGATGACTCTGAACCATGTTTTTCAGAATGTCAAC
>CAZZBE010000472.1:0-2820 GCA_964652715.1 uncultured Desulfobacteraceae bacterium | reverse complement strand
TTTTCGCACAGGAAACAGATATGTCTCTAAAAAATGGACGCAATGCCAAGCCGCTTCGATTGGAATCCGCCGGTGAAATGGGCCGGATCATGGCCGATTATTTCAAGGAACTCGACGCGGCGGCAAAGGACGGCAGCCGGAAGATCGCCTGGTGCACCAGCGTCGGACCCGCCGAGCTGTTGCAGGCCCTGGGGTTTCTGGTCTACTATCCGGAAAACCACGGCGCCATGCTGGGCGCCAGCCGCATGGCCGCGGACATGATCCCGGCGGCCAACGCCATCGGGTATTCCCCCGACATCTGTTCTTATCTCACCGCCGACATCGGATCCTATCTCAATAAAAAAACCCCCATGACCAAGGCATTCGGCATGGAGGGGCCGCCGAAACCCGACGTGCTGGTCTTCAACACCAACCAGTGCCGGGACGTCCAGGACTGGTTCGCCTGGTACGCCCGGGAGTTCGACGCGCCGCTTTTGGGCGTCTACACCCACCGGAACATCGGCGACATCAAGCCCCACCAGGTGGGCGACATCGCGCGGCAGATCGAGAACCTGGTGGATCCCCTGGAGGCGATCGCCGGCCGGAAGCTGGACATGGCCGATCTGAAGCGGGCCGTGGGGCTGTCCCGGCAATGCTCCGACCTCTGGAAGGCGGTGCTGGACACCGCGGCCCACAAACCGTCGCCCCTCACCTTTTTCGACGGAACGATCCACATGGGCCCGGCGGTCTGCCTGCGGGGGACGGAGGCGGCGGTGAATTACTACAAGGACGCGCTGTTGCCGGAACTCCAGGACCGGATGGAAAACGACGTGGCCGCCGTGCCCGGAGAACGGTTCCGGCTCTACTGGGACGGCATGCCCATCTGGGGCCGGTTGCGGGATCACTCCAAGATGTTCGCCGACCTCCGGACCAACGTGCTGTCGTCCACCTACTGCAATTCCTGGATCTTTACGGCCCTGGATCCGGACGATCCCTTCGGCGGGATGGCCAAAGCCTATACGGAACTGTTCATCGTCCGGTCCGACGCGGCCAAGGAGGCCTACATCCGGCGGATGCTCGATTTCTACGACGTGGACGGCGTCATCTACCACGACGCCAAGACGTGTCCCAACAATTCCAACTGCCGGTACGGCATGCCCCAGCGCCTGGAGACGGCCACCGGCATTCCGAGCCTCATCATCAACGGCGATCTCAACGATCTGCGGCTGGTCTCGGACGAACAGAACAAAACCAACGTGGAAGCCTTTGTGGAACAACTGGAAGAATCGCGATAGGAGGGCGTAAAAGATGGCGGACTGGTTGAATCTCGGGCAGGTGCTCAAAGTCAATGCCCGGAAGTTTCCCAACAAGGTGGCGGTCAAGGACGCGAACCGCGCCTTTACCTACCCCGAACTGAACCGGCGGGTCAACCGGCTGGCCAACAGCCTGACCGGCATGGGGCTCGGCAAGGGCGACAAGCTGGCGGTGGTGATGGAAAACAGCACCGAAATGGTGGAGCTGTTTCTGGCCGCGGCCAAGACGGGGATCGCCATGGTCCCCATCAATTTCCGGCTGGTGGGATCGGAGATCGAGTACATCGTCAACAACTCCGACGCCAAGCTGCTGGTGGTCCACGACCAGTTCGTGAAAAACGTCGATCCCGTCAAGGCCAAGCTGACGAACATCGCCGGGGATCGGTTTTTCGGCGCCGGCGAACCGGCCGACGGCTACCGGCCCTACGAAGAGCTGATCGGGGGCGGCGACGAAGCCGAACCCGTCTCGGATGTCTCGCCCAAAGACCCCTGGATTCTCATTTACACCTCCGGCACCACGGGCAAACCCAAGGGCGTGGTCCGGTCCCATGAATCCCACACGGCCTATTACCTCATCAACGCCATCGAGTTCGGGTTCAACGCCAACGACACCTGCATGAACGTCATGCCCCTGTGCCACATCAACTCCATCTTTTTCACTTTCACCTTTACCTACCTGGGCGGGACGGCGTATATTCATCCGGCCCAGTCGTTCCGGGCCGAGGAGATCCTGGAAATCGTGGAGCGGGAGAAGATCACCTTCATCTCCCTGATCCCGACCCATTACAACCTGATCCTCAACGCGGCCGAAGAGGCCAAGCGGTTCGACCGGAGTTCCATCCGGAAGCTCCTCTGTTCGTCGGCCCCGGTCCGGAAGGACATGAAGCTGGCCATAATGGATTTCTTCCCCGGCGTCCAGCTCTACGAAGCCTACGGCTCCACCGAGGGCGGCATGGTTACGGTGCTGAAGCCCGAAGACCAGATGCGGAAACTCGGCTCCATCGGCTGCGAGGTGGCGGGCTCCGATTTCGTCAAGATCCTCGACCCCGAAGGCAAGCCGGTGGGGCCGGGCGAAGTGGGGGAATTGTTCTCCCGGAGCCCCATGCTCTTCGACGAATATTACAAGATGCCGGAAAAGACCGAATCCGCCTTCCAGGACGGCTGGTTCAGCGCCGGCGATATGGCCCGGATGGACGAGGACGGCTATTTCGAGATCGTCGACCGGAAGGACAACATGATCATCACCGGCGGCGAGCACGTCTATCCCAGCGAGGTGGAGGCCGTGGTGGCCGCCCATCCGGATGTTTTCGACGCCGCCGTCATCGGCCTGCCCGACCCCAAATGGGGCGAGAAAGTGGCCGCCGTGATCATCCCCAAGGAATCGGCGCGGGGCAACCTGACGGAAAAAGACATCGCCGACCTCTGCCGGGAGAAGATGGCCGGCTACAAACGCCCCAAGGAGATCATCTTCATCGACCGCGACGAGATGCCGCGGACGCCCACGGGGAAGATTTTGCATCGGATTTTG
>CAZZBE010000471.1:0-2862 GCA_964652715.1 uncultured Desulfobacteraceae bacterium | reverse complement strand
TATGCCTGAAATGGGCAGAATGATCCCCGAATTCGGCGATTCAAGCATCCGCGAACTGATCATTTTCTCCTATCGACTCGTGTATGAGGTGAAAACCGATCATGTTGATATTCTGACCATTATTCACGGAAAACGCGACTTTGTCGCTGTATACCAAGAGGGCCGACAGCGTTGACGATTCAGTCCAATAGGCTCAACTGAACCGCTTTTTTCCCTTCGCCGTCCTTTTCAATCTGCTTTTTCTTTGAGCCCGGAGAAGCCGCGGCGCTTTTTTGGGTTTTGGCGGCCGCTCGAGGAGCATCGGCGTCGAGTTTCAAAGGGGCATACGAGGCGTTCAGGGTGCTGCCGTCCACCTGCTCCACCGAAAGCAATTCCTGGAAGACCAGGTCCGCCTCCTGTTTGGTGATGACCGGGAACCCGTAAAAATGGTTGGTGTGTTTGCAGGGGCCTTTGGTTTCGGTGCGCGTCTTAACGAATTCGAGATGGGCGTCGATGCGCTGGCGGAGCCGTTCGTTGGCGTGGGAGACGATCTCGTCCGTTTTGGAGAAGATGGCTTCGCTGAAGTTTTTCTCGATCTCGTACCCCACCGAATTCCGGGCGGAGGCCATGGCGGCGAAGGTGGTGGTGCCGATGCCCAGAAAGGGATCCAGCACCGTATCCCCGATCACCGAAAACATGTTGATCAGCCGGTAGGGCAGTTCAAAGGGGAAGGCGGCGGACCGCTGGCGGGTTTTCTTTTCGAACAATCCCTGGCGGGTCCCCTTGAGTTCCATCCAGACATCCGAGAACCATTGGTTCCGTTCTTCCCAGAAATACGCGCTGGCGCGGCGATTCTGTTTGTCCGCATCCCGGTTGAATTCCCGCTTGCCCCCTTTGCGAAAAATCAGGACGAACTCGTGCTCCAGGGTGACGTAGGCGCCGGGGGGGTACATCCCCGATCCCATGAATTTGTTGGGGGCGTTGGTCTGCTTCCGCCAGAGGATGGCGGGCAGCATGGAAAAGCCGAGCGCAAGCATGGCGGAGACGATCCGGGAATGGCTGGCGTAGAGGGCGAAATCGCCCTTGATGGTCCGGGTGGCGTCCCCGATATTGACGCAGGCGATGCCGCCGGGCTTCATGACGCGCCAAACCTCTTTCCATACTTTATCCAGTTCCTGGTTCATCAGCTCGAAGGCTTTCGGTCCGTCGCCCATTTGGAGGGCGAGATCAATCTTGGGATTCTGAGAGATGAACATCTCGTCCCACATCTCGATCATGGGGTAGGGCGGCGACGTGACCATGAGGTCGATGGAATCAGCGGCCGTTTTCGCCATCTTTTTGGCGTTTTGGAAATGGATTTGATGGGTGGTTTTCATAGTCTTCATATTTTCCAGGTAAATGATGTTTGATGATTAATATGGCGAATCGAAACATTGAGTTGGCATTGCCAATTCAGCATTCGATGTTATGTGTTGATCGCACTTCAATACTGGTGGGGTCTGCCGGTGGCGCCGTAACGCAATCCCTGGGAATCGCTGCCCGCGAAGACGAGCTGCACCGTGCTGAAGAAGCCGACGTTAAAGATCTCTTCCTGATTGATGATCAACTGGCGAACACCGTCGGCCACTTTCACCGAGCTGCGTTTGAGTTCGATCATGCTGATGGCGATACCGTATAACCGCGCTTCTTGAGGTTTTCCCGGATATATTCCGCCTCGATGGGCCGATTGTTGTCGCGCTTGCTCCAATCGCCCAGATAGTGGTAGCCAAGACAGTCCGGCCGGGATGTGTCGGTAAACAGGGCGATAACGCGATTCTGGGTAAGCCGCTCGGGGCGTGGGTTATTCAGCGTCATTGGTTTCGTCCCGAAATCCGGTAAATTTATCCCAAACAGCCGATTTGAACCACATCGGCATGGTTTTGGATTTCATTTTCAGCAACTCGCCTTCGGTGATTTCCGCCAGCCATACATTGCCGTGACCTGAATTGTCAAAAATATAGGCGCGATTTGTTTGGCAGATAGCTTCAAACAGAAGATCAAGAGAGCGGTAGTAGCGTTGGACAATTTTATCTTTGGGTACCGCGTGCCCTCCACGCTTTACCCGATTCTCTACGCGAGAAATGTTGATGAAGGGATCTTCGGTTGCCACATAATAGAGATAGGTACGGAAACCGACCGATTTCGCCTCTTGCAAGAAAGCAATCTTGTCTGGAAACGACATCACGGTTTCAAAAGTGAAGGAGACTCCGGCGGCCAATAAGGCGCGACGCATGAAATCAGCCGCTACGGAAGCAAAATAACTGTTTATGGCAACATCTTGAAAAATCAACTTGTTGTCACTGAAGCGCAACGCGGCCGCTTCATCCAATAAATCCGCCCGCCGCAACAGATTTGAATCAGCGAAAAACAAGAGAATTTCTGTTGACGTACTCTCCAGGCCGTAAGCGGATAAATCGAGAAAATCGAACTTCCGGATAGTTTGTTCAATTTCATCGGCATTGATATAAACGCCCAGCAAATGCGGTGAGATCACCGATTTTATAGTGCTTTTTCCCGATCCATTAGGGCCGGCAAACATACGCAGGCGCGGTGTTGTCGCCGTCATTTTTTCAGCCGTATGACACTTTGATCGAGTGGAACGGGTATCGCTTTGCGCAAGGGGCGAATGATACGGGTCGAACCATCAGGAAAAGACTCGACCAGTTGGTCATCGACCTGCTCAACGACACGAAGTCCCGAAGCCAGTGTCTGCCAATAGGCTTGGGTTATGGCAGCCTGGGCTTGTTCGGGAATCTGTTCTTCTAAAAACTGGATCTCTTTTTCAGAAATTGACATGGTGTGTTCCTCGCTGTTGGGAGTGTGAACTGGTAAAAATACGCTTAA
>CAZZBE010000470.1:0-2877 GCA_964652715.1 uncultured Desulfobacteraceae bacterium | reverse complement strand
GACCGCGGGAATAAACGGTTGTCAAAAACGTGCGATTGTGGAATATTTGGACCCGACCGAGAATCCGGCAAACCTCTTTTCGGCTGAGGATGCATGGCAGGCGCTTTTCCTTCCGTGCCTTCAGGATCTGGAAAATGCGCCTGGAGTTCGTCTTCGCTGATCTGGTCGGGCTCTTTTCCGAAATGCTCGATCAACATCCGAACGGCCCGGGCATAGCATTGCTGAGTGCGAAAGACCGGGTGCTTCGGATTCTACAAGGAATCCGCCTTCCCGCCGAACCGAAAGACATCGATTAGGCGCATAATGCGGAAGAAAGGACCGACCATGACCCACAAACCCGACATCTCCTTTCCGGCTCTCGACCGGCCGGAGGTGACCCGATTCCTTTTCCATCCCAGGCCCGACGCCGGCCCCGGCCCCGCGGACGCCGCGGACGTGATGATCCCCGTCGAGGAAAACGTCGCCGTCCACGCCCGGTTCCACACCGCCGACGCCGGCGCGCCCCACATCCTCTTTTTCCACGGCAACGGCGAGATCGTCTCCGATTACGACGACCTCGCGCCCGTTTACCGACAGATGGGCGTCGGGCTGCTGGCCGTCGATTACCGGGGTTACGGCCGATCCACCGGGACCCCCACCGTCACCGCCATGATGCGGGATTGCCACGCCGTCCTCGACTATGTCCGGAGCTGGCGGTCGGACAATCATCACACCGGCCCCCTCATCCTCATGGGCCGGTCTCTGGGCAGCGCCCCGGCCATCGAACTGGCCGCCGCCCACCCAAACGCCTTTTCGGGGCTCATTATCGAAAGCGGTTTCGCCTACGCCGCGCCCCTGCTGCGCCTGCTGGGGATCGACGTGGACCGGATCGGGTTTTCCGAAGAGGAAGGCTTCCGCAATATCGACAAGATCCGCAACGCGACCCGCCCCACCCTCGTCATCCACGCCGAAGGCGACCACATCATCCCCTTTTCCGACGGAGAGGACCTCTACAACGCCTGCGGCGCCGCCGACAAGACCTTCCTGCCCATCCCCGGCGCGAACCACAACGACATCCTTTTCAAAGGGTTCAAGCCCTACATGAAGGGCGTCAAAACCCTCATCGAAACGGCGGCCCGTCGCCTCCCATGACCCTCATCAGCCTCCACGACATCGCCATTGGATTCGGCGGCCATCCGCTGTTGGACGCCGTCGATCTCCACATCGAACCCGGCGAGCGCATCTGCCTCCTGGGCCGCAACGGCGCCGGCAAATCGACCCTGCTCCAGATCCTCGACGGCCATATCCTCCCCGACAAGGGCGATATTATCCGGCAACAGGGCCTGACCACCGCCTCCCTGGCCCAGGCCGTTCCCATCGACCTTACGGGGTCTGTTTTCGACGCGGTCGCCGGGGGTCATGCCGTCGAACCCGACCATCCCCAGGCCCCGCCGGTCTGGCGCATCGAGGAGGTGATCTCCCGGATGGGACTCGACCCCAGCCTCCCGGTGTCCGGGCTCTCGGCGGGGTTGAAACGGCGGGTCTTCCTGGCCCGGGCCCTGGTCCAGACCCCCGACCTGCTCCTCCTGGACGAGCCCACCAACCACCTGGACATCGAAGCCATCGCCTGGCTGGAGACGGAACTCAAACAGTACGCCCGGAGCCTTCTTTTCGTCTCCCACGACCGGACCTTCCTGGAAAAACTGGCCACCCGGATCATCGAACTGGACCGGGGCCGCCTCACCAGCTGGCCCGGCGACTACCCAACCTACCTGAAGCGGAAAGCCGAGACCCTGGCCGCCGAAACCCGGCAGCGGGAGCGGTTTTCGCAAAAACTGGCGGAAGAAGAAACCTGGATTCGCCAGGGCGTCAAAGCGCGTCGAACACGGAACGAAGGCCGGGTTCGGGCCCTGATGGAGATGCGGGAGGAGCGGCGGGCCTGGCGGGACCGGCTCGGGACCGTCCGGATGCGGGCCCAGGAGGCTGAACGGACCGGAAAACTGGTCATCGAAGCCGACCGGATCGCCTGCGCCTGGGAGAAAACGCCCGTGTTCAACGATTTCTCCACCCTCATCGTCCGGGGAGACAAAATCGGCGTCATCGGCCCCAACGGGTGCGGCAAAACCACGCTGCTGAAAACGCTCTTGAAAGAGATGTCACCGGACAGCGGGGGCATCCGCCACGGCCTGCGCCTCCGGATCGCCTATTTCGACCAGATGCGGGAGCAACTGGACGAGAATCGCTCCGTGGCCGACAACATCGGCGAGGGCAACGACCAGCTCACCGTGGACGGCAAGCCCCGCCACGTGATCTCATACCTCAAGGATTTCCTCTTCGCCCCGGACCGGGCCCGCAGCCCCGTCCGGACCCTGTCCGGCGGCGAGCGGAACCGGCTGCTCCTGGCCCGGCTGTTCGCCAAACCCTCCAACGTGCTGGTGCTGGACGAACCCACCAACGACCTGGACATGGAAACCCTGGAGCTTCTGGAGGAACTGCTGCTCCGGTACACGGGGACCCTGCTTTTGGTCAGCCACGACCGGACCTTTCTCAACAATGTGGTCACGGGGATCTTCGCCTTCGAAGGCGACGGACGAATCGGGGAGTATGTGGGCGGATACGACGACTGGCTGCGCCAGCGCCCCGCGCCGGCATCGGATGGACCGCCGAAAAAACCGGCCGGCTCATCCAAAAAACCCGCTCCCAAACCGAAACCCCGAACCCGGAAACTCGGGTTCAAGGAAGAGCGGGAGCTGGCGGCCCTGCCCGAAAAGATCGAATCCCTGGAAGCGGAACAAGTTCAGTTGCACAACACCCTGTCCGACCCGGATTTCTACCGGCGGGCGGGGGAGGAGATCGCCCGGGTCAAGGACCGGCTGACGGAACTGGAAGGGGAATTGA
>CAZZBE010000469.1:0-2907 GCA_964652715.1 uncultured Desulfobacteraceae bacterium | reverse complement strand
CCTCGATCTCGACCCACTCCTCCTCGAAGGTTTCCTGGGCCTCTTTCACGTAATAGGTGATCTGGGGGATGCTGTATTCGTCCTGGATCTGCTTTTTGAACCGTTGCAGGGGCATGAGCCACCGGTTTTTGTCGTCTTGGACCGCGGCGATGAGGCCGTTCACGTCCTTGAGAGATCCGTATGGACGGGGCGCGTGGAGGATCTCCGCCATCTTTTTCAGGGCCGGGCCGGCGTCCGGATCTTTGGCCAGGGCGGCCGCGTTCACCTTGAACCGGTCCATGGCGTCCCGGAGGGTCTCCCAGGTTTGGCGCTGATGGGTGTAAAAATCGGTCAGGTCGTGGAGGTCGTCCGCCGCGTCTTCCAGGTCCGTTTTCCTGTTGTTGAAGACTTTGATCCGTTCGTAGGCGTCGTGGATCTCCGTCACCTGGCGGGCCACGGCCAGGCAGCCGTCGATTTCCGGTTTGCCCGGATATTTTCCGGTGTCGGCCAAAGGTTTGTACGTTTCGAGGGTCTTGATCCATCCGTTCAACCCGTCGCGGATGTACCGGCTCAGGTTGTCCTGGCCGTCCGGCGCGATGGACCCGAACAGCTCCTTTCCCAGGGTCTGGGCCTTTTTGATGTCTTTTTCCGACGGGATCTTCCGTTTGGCGATCTTGACCGTTTTCCACTGGTGGGTTTTGGTCAGGGGGGCGAGGGCTTCTTTGGGCTGGACCTTTCCCCCGTCGATCACCAGGTTGAGGTGGCCGGCCATGAAGAGTCGGGCGACCCGGACGATGGTCTGGAACTCCCCCCATCCGTAGGGCGGTTTGGCGAAATGGGCCGCGAGGCCGTCCAGGTACACGGGATGATTGGCGGCGACGTTGAGGTCGATGTAGGTGCGGATCTCCCGGATATCGGCCGGTTCGCCGGTTTCAAACGCCAGCGTCAACTGCCGCCGGGCCACGTCGTCGGATCTCAGGGTTTCTTTGATCTCCTTTTGAGGGTCGTCGTACACATGGGTCAGGTACCCGAATTTGCTGAACACGTTTTCCACGAGGTGATTGAAGGCCGCATCCACCGCCCTGGCCGGCGTTCCCGCCCCGACCTCGATGGCCTTTCCCAGGGCGTAGAATTCCGCTTCGACGAACATGGATTCGACGAGGCCGGTCAACCGCTGTTTCCGTTCCCGGTTGCCCTCGGCCCGGTCCCGGAGGATTTGTTTCAGGCTGGTGGAAGCCGCCGCGTCGCTTTTGTGTTTGATGTAGGTCTGGGTCTGGAGATAGGTCCGGATCTCTTTGGGCAGATCGGGATTGTTGGGCAGCTTGACGACGGCGTGGCCCTGCCGGTCGGCGCTGAAAAACACGCATTTGGCGGGGATGAACGCGTCGTAGTCTTCGTGGAGCGGGCTGATGATCTCCAGGGCCAGGGCGTCCTTGATCTCCTTGCCCCAGAACCGGCCGTCGCAGATGCGGTTGAAGGCGTAGTCCCGCTTATAGTCGGCGTACCGGTGCTTGGTCTTTTTGCCGAGGATGTCGTCGAACAGGATCTCGCCCAGCAGCTCGATGCCGGCCGACAGCGGGATGTCGATAAACTTGATCTCCCGCGCCACCTCCCGTTCCTCGTTGGTGAGGAAAAAATAGAGGTCGCCGTTGCGGTTGATCAGGTGCTGTTTTTCCAGGCGGTCCAGCGACGCCTCGATGGCCCGTTTGAGGCTGATCCGGTCCGTGTCCGCCTCGTCGATGCACAGGGTCGCCAGGTTGTCGATATTGGGCTTGATGATCTCCACGTAGCGGATCAGGAACAGGGTTTGCAGGATGCGGACATCGAAGGGGATGTCGAGGCCGGCGTTTTCCTTTGCCTGATCGATGCCGCGCTTGACGGCGGTGTCCAGAAAGCTTTCGATGCAGGGGAAAAATTCATACAGCGGCACCAGCGCACCGATCTCCCGGTCGGCGATGTTGATGGCCGCCGACTGGAAGGCGTCGAGCATCGACCGTTCGCCCCGGCTCAGGTGGAGCCCGGTGGCCCCGGCTTTGCGGATGGACTCGAAGATTTTCTGCACCAGCTGGAAGTGGTAGGGGATGAAGGGATAGGTCCCCACGAAATCCGACGCCGCGTTGAATTGCTTCAGGCTCGCGCCGTCGCAGGTGAACGCGAGCTGGTTTTTGAGGATGTCGCCTTTTTCGGCGAACAGCCCCTCCAGTTTGCCGGCGGCGGCCGGATCGACCTGGGCGCAGGTCTCGATGTAGGTTCGCCAGTCGGCGGCGGACAGGTTCGGTTGAAAGACCCGCCAATGGGATTTGACCACATGACGCATAAAATCCGCCAGCAGCCGGCTCTGTTTGACGGCGGCGGCCAAAAGCGCCTGGGTCGCCACGTCCGCGCCCCCCTCGACGACCATCCGCCACAATGCCGGTTCCATGAGCGTCAACCGGCTTTTGATCAGACGGGCCTGACGCCGGGCGCTCGTCGGGCTGCCTTTTTGCAGTACATTGTCGATATCGATGGCATGACGCCAGTCCGGTTCTTCAACGCCTTCCAGCAACAACCGGGCGAGGATCCTGCTTTCCCTTACCAGCAAAGAGCCCGCGACAATGTCGCCTGAATAATGTACCGCGCCTGGATTCATTGGAAGGGAGTTACCATCATTTGTCTGGACGAACAAGGCTGTTTTTGAATCCGGACTGAATGCTATTCGCTGATCAGGCTTCCTCTTCCTCCTCCCGCACCTTCAAATGCTCCGGCACGATGGCCATTTCAATCAGCAGCGGCTTCAAGAACGACCACCGGATGCCGACCTTGAAGACCTCTTCCAGGTCGCGGATGGCGTCCCAGCAGTTGTGGCAGGGGGTGATGACGAGTTTGGCGCCGGTTTCGAGGATCTGGTCCCGTTTGACGATCAGGCCCTTGTTCCGCTGTTCCCGGTAA
>CAZZBE010000468.1:0-2910 GCA_964652715.1 uncultured Desulfobacteraceae bacterium | reverse complement strand
CGGCGTCATGGCGGACGGGGCGGCATTTGGCGTTGCCCTCGGGGGCGGCGAAGGGCGCGGCGCCGGCTTCCCCAACTTCGCAGACGCCCAGGGGGACATCGCCCCGGCCGTCGATGCGAAAGGCCCCGTGGTGGCGCCACTCCAGCCGCTCCACGCCGGAAATGTCTTCGCCTTTGAGGGCCTGACGGGCATCGTCGAAGACCGGCAGGGACAACAGGATCTGCCCCCCTGACGCCAGGCCCATGACCCGGGCCGCGATATCGGCGGCCTGGCCCCGGACGTCGCCGATCTCCCCGGGCCCGGACCGGCCTCCCTTCAGGTCCGGCTCCACGAAAACCGTGCCGTAGTGCATGCCGACCCGGTAATCGAGGCGCCCGGAAAAGCCGGGGATCGTCTCCTCCGCCCGGTGCAGGGCCATGGCCCGGAGCGCGAACCGGACGGCGTCCGGGGGGCGGTGGAAGGCGAAGAGGTAGGAATCCCCTTCCACCCGGATGGCCACGCCGCCGTCCGTCTCCTCAAGGGCGGCCATCAGCAGCGCCCGGTGGCGGTCTTCCAGGGTTTTGGAGAACCGGTCGCCGAAATCGTCTTTGATCCGGCAGCCCCCCACGATATCGGTGAAAACCAGGGTCAGGGCGTCGGTGGGCGCGGCGGGCGCCATCCCGACGATGCGTTGAAGTTCATCGGACGACAATTGCGCCGGTTCCCTTTGGGACGATTCGACGGCATCGCTCATGGCTTGACTCCTTACGGCGTTTGGGATATGGGGAAGGTCTGGTTGCAACACCTGAATATGTCCCCGATATCACGAAATCGACCCATTGGAAAGTCTTCCTGCATGACCAAAAATGGAAAGTCTCCGGACACGGCCGGAAAGGCCCAACTCAGCATCTACGACGCCGTCCGAACGACGCCGCTCTTCTCCCGGCTGAAAGAGGCGGAGATCCGGACCCTGCTGGACATCGGACTGGACCGGACCTTTCCCGCCCGGAAGATTCTCATCAGCGAGGGGGACGCCACCACCGACCTTTACGTGGTCATCGAGGGCAAGGCCCGGGCCGTGGGCATCGACATCGACGGCCGGCTTATCGTCCACAACGTGTTCGGCCCCGGCGGTTATTTCGGCGAGATGAGTTTCATCGACGGCGAACCCCGCTGCGCCACGGTGGAGACCCTCCAGAAGACCCGCCTGCTGAAAATTCCGCGGGACCGGTTCCGGAAGATCCTCCCCGCCAACCCCGACATCACCTTCAACCTCATGAAGGGCCTGACGGAGAAACTCCGGGACGCCACCCGAAGGATCGAGGAACTGGTGTTCATGGACGCCTATTCCCGGGTCTCGAACCTCCTGCTGCGCCTGGCCCCGCCCGGCGAGGGCCCGCGAACCGTCCCCGATCTTCTCACCCAGCAGGACATCGCCGAACGGATCGGCACGTCCCGTGAAATGGTCAGCCGGGTCCTCACATCGCTCGTCAGCAGCGGCTACATCACCCGCCAAAACAAACGGATCACCATCCAGAAAGACCTGCCCGAGAACTGGTAGGCCCCCGCAGGTTCCATTCCAAATCCATCGGGTTCCGTGAATATTCACGGAATGCGCTTGAACGCATCACATCCCCCCGCCATCGCACCCCTGTATAACGGAACCACAACAGCGAAACGGCTCCCAAAGGCGGGCGTCCGCGACGGTCGCGGCGGTCCGGCCCGGCCGAAACGCGATTACAGGAGGTCCGCGATGAAAAGTACATTCAAAACCCTTGTCTGCTTCGTCATGCTGACCCTGCCGCCCGCCCTGGTCCTGCTCTGCATGGGCGCCAACTGGCATGCGGCGACGCCCAGGGCCGAGGCCTTCCTTCGCGATATGCACGTCGCCTGTCTCGTGGACGGCTTGACCGATGGTGCGTTCATCGCCCGTCCCAGGGTCAGCCGTCGGCCGCGACTGGATGCCGGAGACGCGTTGTTCAACGGGCTGTCGTTTTTCATCGCGACCGCCTGCGCCGTTCCGCTGTTTTTGGGCATATCGGCGGGCATTCTGCTGGTGGGAACCCTGCCCCTCATGGCCTTTTTCCGCGGCGTCGGGGCGGCCGCCTTAATGGGCGTCTTTATCTTCGGGCTGTTTGCCTGCATGGCGATTTACATCGTCGGCACATGGGGACTGCTCTTTTTCGAGCCCTGTACGTCGGGGTACCTGGTCACCTGGTTTTTGACGGGCATCCTCGCCATGGCCGGCGGGCTGAAACTGAATCTGTGTCTTTTCAAAGGGGTGGAACGGCATTTTCGGGCGTGCGGTTCCAAGGAGCTGTTTCACGGCGGCTTTACAAAATGTTTTCAAACGAACAGGAGGTAACCAAATGAAACGAAACGCTTTTACCACCATCGTCGCTATTTTGCTGCTGCTTTATTCACTGACCAACTTCGGCGCCGCCCTCGCCCAGTTCTCCAAGGGCAAGGCGGTCAGCGGCACTGCGTCTTTTGCCGCCAGCCTGGGCGAGATGACCGGCGATCGCGCCGCCGTCGACCGGGTGAAACGGGAGGGCGCCGCCGCCACGCTGGTGATTTATGCCATCGCGGTCTTCATCCTGGCAACGGCGGTTCTCGATCTGACGTCGGCCGTCGGCCTGCTGGGCGGTCAGAAATGGGCGCTGACCGCCGTCGCCATCGCCGCCCTGTGCGGCTTCGGGGTGGAGATCCAGGACACCATCGAAGACGGCTTCGGCATCGGCAAAATGATCTTTTTCATCATCAACGGCCTGGCGCTCATGATGGTCTTCGAGATAAAAAAACAGCAACCGGCATCCGAACCGGAAGTCAATGTGGAGACCGTCTAATCACGGTTTCATGATTCAGACCACCAAAGCCGCCGCCCCTTGCCCGTGGGGTTTCCCCCCGATTGTCGCTCCTGGGGGGAGCCCC
>CAZZBE010000467.1:0-2926 GCA_964652715.1 uncultured Desulfobacteraceae bacterium | reverse complement strand
CTGCTCATAAAAAATCTCTTGAAAATCAGCGACAAAACGCCAGCCTGATCCGGATCATCATCGGGTTCGAATTTGTCCGGGATGGCCGCCGTTCCGATGGAAGCCCCATCGAATCCGACCGCGCTCACCTTTATCGAATAAAAGCCGCCATTGGCATAATAATCTTCGACGCAGATGTAATAGATCTCTCCGGAGTTCATCGGCATTTTGATTCCGGAAGCCAAATGGGAGCGGCCGCCGTCGTCATTCAGGTTGAGTCCTTGCACGGCATCCTTCAAATCGACATACTGGTCGCCATTAATGTCCCCGAAAATCTTTGCATGTGAACTGATTGGGGAAGTCGCCCTGAAAGAACCTTGAGCGTCATCCGATACATGATGCCCGACCACATCCTAAATCCAAAACGGTCATGTCTTCTTTGACATGGGGAGACAAGATTTTTCGAGGATTCTTAAACCTTCTTCTAATCTTACTGTCCAGGCCGACGGCTCTTTCGACCGGACAGGCGCGGGTTTTCCGATTGTCCATTTTATGACAGCGCCATTTCCACAGCTTGTTGAGCATGGATCTCAGCGGTATCCAGCAGCGGAACCGATGTTTGGTTCGGGCTGACCAGCATCGCTATTTCGGTACATCCCAGGATGACGGCTTCCGCGCCCTGAGACCCAAGATTTTCGATGATTCTGAGGTATTCTGTTCTGGATCGGTCTTCGATTTTTCCCAGGCACAATTCATTGAAGATGGCAGTGTGGACGATACGCCTGTCGGCCGCCTCCGGAACCACCGTCCCGATGCCGTATTTGTTCAGCAATCGGTCTTTGTAAAACGGTTCTTCCATTGTGGCGGCCGTTCCGAGAAGACCGACCTGTTTGCAGCCATTGGACTGGATTACATTTGCCGCGGCATCGGCGATATGGAGAAGAGGGATATCGACCGCGGCTTCAATTTGCGGGAAAACGATATGCATGGTGTTGGTGCAGATCAGGAGAAAGTCCGCGCCGGCGGATGCGATCCTGTTGGCTTCTTTGGTCAGTATGTCGGCGATAGCGTCCCACTGTCCCTGGCGCATGAGAATTTCGATTTCCTGGAAATCGACGCTGTATAGGAGGATCTTCGCCGAGTGGAGTCCGCCCAACCTGGCTTTCACGCCTTCGTTGATCGCTTTATAGTAGGAGACCGTGGATTCCCAACTCATTCCGCCGAGAAGACCGATTGTTTTCATGATGTGATAATCCGTTTCTATCGTTAAAGTGCCGTCAACTTTTCGCTCCAAAAGAATAGGTTCTCTTGCATCTCAGACCGCGTGATCATGTGCGATCGGTTTTAATTAAAGGGGTTTCCTGCCGATGAGCTTTTCCGACTGCGTTCCAGATGCCAGATAATATCCTCTGGCAACGCCGTGCCCTGTATAGGCGATGCATCCGATTGCCAGGCCGCCAAAAGCATAGAACCCGATTGAAGCTCCGCCTAACGCAAAAATCAAACCCAACGCGCCGCCGCCCATGCAAATTAATCCCAGTGACAGCCCTCCAACTGATAACAAACCGATGGATAGTCCCCCAAGGGAAAAAACACCTACGGAAACGCCGCCAAGGGCGATGAACCCGACCGGGACGCCGCCGACTGCAACCCAGGCTACAGGCATTTTGCCTTGGGCATAGAGTGGAACGCCCATGAAAGACGCCTTTGATTTGTATGGGATGTTTGCAGACGACGCAGTTTTTGAATGAGACAGCAGGACAATAAAAAATTGGATGGCAATGGCGATGGAAATGACGACGATGATAAATATGGTGACGGCTTTTTTATTCTTTTTCTGGTCTCCCGTCCTATCGGGATAAAAAAGAGCGTCGATTTTCTGAAGGACTCCATGGATAGAGGGAATCGGATCAAATATCTTTGATTTCCTGATCATTTTGGCTCCTCCGAATTTTATCGAATGTGTCGGCTATCGGTATGGCGCTCACTCGTCCACCTCCCCCCTTCCCTCGCAGGGAAGGGGGGCCGGGGGGGTTAGGTTTCAATGTTGTCGGACCATAGTTGCTAAAAAACCCTGATGGGTTCCTCCGTTCCTCATCCGGCAATGCCTGGATGTTGTCCGGCAATTCTAATGTAACTCGCAAGGTTATTTCCTCTCGGGATTTATATCTACAAGGCGATTTTCTGGAATAAACATACCTTGTATGCAAACAATTGAAATATAATATTAAAACAAATTCGATCAGCCCTGCCGCCCTGGGTTGAAACCCCAGGCTCGTCCAATGTTTCCATCGCCCTGCTCAACCGGTATCGGACCAGCTCTTCTTTTCGATGTTTCATGCGGGAACGCCTTCCCGGATAACATTTTGATAAAAGGGCGTGATTTGCATCAAGGGGTGATTCCACTCCCGTTTGGTGTGGATGATGGCGTTGATGATTTCGCCGGTTTTCAATTCGATTTCATACAATTTATCATGGAGTTCTATTTTCTGAATTTCGGTGATATCTTTTTCTATCAAAATCAGGATATCCCAGTCGGAGAAAGACCTTTCCTCGCCTCTGGCTCTTGAGCCGAAGAAGATGACTTGAGCTGAAGGGTAGTCTTTGAAAATTTCTGATTTAATCTCGGATAACAGACTCTTTCGGTCCATGATAATTCATCCCCCTGGTCATTCCAGCCGCGACAACACTGCTTCAAACGCTTCCATGTCATCGCAGCGGAACACTTGGCGGAATAGAAATTTCAGGGCGTCGTGATTGTGGACGATTCTGATTCGTTCCGAAACGCGGGAAGGCATCTGGTTGAATTTTTCAAACAAAGCGTCGATAAGCATCTCTCGGGTCGCTTCAATTTTTCCTTCTTTTACGCCGAGGTCTTTTCCTTCCTCAATTCCCTTTTCCCTGGCAACATCCAATACATCCAGCATTTTTATTTCCTCCCATAATT
>CAZZBE010000466.1:0-2955 GCA_964652715.1 uncultured Desulfobacteraceae bacterium | reverse complement strand
TACCCATCACCTATTACCCATCACCTTCCTTTCCCATAGCCCATTGGACATGCCGGTTCTCCCCCGATTCGACCGCACCCAGATCATTGAGGGCGTAAAGCAGGATCACCAGGCGGTTTTCAAAAGCGTGCCGCGGAAGCAGGCGAGTTGACCCGCATGGCAAATGGAAACGATCATGATCATAGGTGGCTGTACGATCCAGGAGAAGGCAGATACAAACACAAATGGAACAGAGACGAAGCTGGATTCGCTCCTTCGGGAAAAGGGCCTGTGGGAAAATGCCCCCCCCATGAGGAGCCGCTGAAAAATGAATGCGCCCACTTTCTGGAGTGTGTTACAAAGGGATTGACGCCCATTGCCGACGGGCGCGAGGGGTTGCGGGTTTTAAAGATCCTGAAGGCGGCCCAGTCGACCCTCGACGCCCCCTGCCTGGGGGGTTCCGGGGGGCTCAAGGAAGGCGAAGCGGCGGAACGACCCTACACCGCCCACGAGACCGCCGTCATCGACGAGGGCGCGGTCATCGGCGCCGGCACGAAAATCTGGCATTTCTCGCACATCCTCGGCGACACCCGCATCGGCGAAAACGGCAACATCGGCCGGAACGTGGTTCGCAACGGATAGAAACCGGCCGGATTTCACCTGTTCTCCAACCCCTTCGTGCTCTTCGTGTCCTTCGTGGTGAATACGTGATGAAAACTGCTGCGGCCCGTCCATGGTCTTCACCAACATCTACAATCCCCGGGCCGAGATCCGAAAGATGGACCAGGTGCGGCCGACGCTGGTCAAGCACGGGGCCACCCTCGGCGCCAACTGCACCATCGTCTGCGTCGTCACTATCGGACGCTGCGCCTTTGTCGGCGCCGGCGCCGTAGTGAATCGCAATGTGCCGGACCATGCACTGGTGGTGGGCAATCCAGCCCGACGGATCGGGTGGGTCTGCGAGTGTGGCGAACGTCTTTCCGATGACTTGACGTGTTTGGCTTGTGACAAGCGGTATTGTCAAGATGAGCGGGGCTTGAGAAAGAAATAATGGAAATTGCCATCCTATCGAATGACGCCATATTTTATCTTGTTGTTCAAAAGATAGAAGGGCCGCATTTATGAATAGATCAGAAATTCAAAAATTGCTGAAACCCATTCTGTGGGATTATAACCTCGATCCTTACGAACTGTTTGAGCTTGTCGCCGGAATAAAAAAACAGGCGGGAACTTTTACTCGTGAGAAGGCTCTGGTCCGCATGCTGGAGCGACTTCCGTGGTATGATCTCGTGAATCTTTTCGGGATTGACGGCCTGACGCGCCTTATCACACCTGAAATCATTTCCCAACTCCGGTTCAAGGAGTTGAAGGAAAAATATGAATTTGTACGCAAAGTATTACAGGGAGAAACTGTATCCTTTTCAGGATGGCGTCCTGAATATCGTGAAAAAATCGGGCACACCCTTTTATCTAACCGGTGGCGCCGCGCTCAGTAGAGGATACTTTGATCACAGGTATTCTGACGATCTTGACCTTTTTGTAAATCAGGACGACAGCTATTCTTCGTATGTTCAGACGCTGTTCCGGCAGTTTGAATCCGCCCAGGCAAAGGGGTTGTTTTTAATTGATTATAACCGGCTGCAAAAATATGAGCATTTCACGCAGTTTTTTTTGTTTCGGGAATCGGGAAATGAAAAGATCGATTTGAAAATCGATTTGATCAATGACATCGCGTCTCATTACGGAGGATTTGAACGTCATGCGGTGCTTGGCGTGACAGACAGCGTACAGAATATTTTATCCAACAAGCTGTCGGCAATATTCCGATATGAGGCAAAAGATATTGCTGATATATGGGTAATTGCAAAAAACAGAAAATTTGAGTGGATGTCCGCTATCCAGGAAGCAAAAACCAAAGAAGCAGGGATGGATCCAATCGCTATTTTCTATATTCTCAAATCACTTCCGGAGGATGCTCTTTCCACTGTCAAATGGACAATTCCGGTTGACTTTGAAATTTTCAAAAAAGATACAGATCAGATTGCGGAAGATATTCTCAAAGGAAGCCGTAACAGTCTGTTTTTGCAATATTGAAAAGTGTCTGGCATGTGACAAGCGGTATTGTCAAGACGATCAGGGCTTGCATGAGGATACGGCAACATCGGCAAGAACGTGGTTCGCAACGGATAGAAACCGGCCGGATTTCACCACGAAGAGCACGAAGGGACACTCGCCTTCTGGACTGCGACTACCGTATCAGTCTCATCACCTTTTACCCCTTTCCCCACCCCCAAATACACCTCTTCCATCCTTGATAACCACCGCCGCCCCCCGGCGTCGGTCTTTTCGATACAGACAATCCGAAATGACAATCCGTTGACCCCTGAATCGATCCGCTGTAATCGAGGCGGCGGAGCTATGAGCCGCCCCCATCGACAAAACGGCGCCCGGTATCACCCATCACCCATCACCCATCACCTATTACCCATAACCCATAACCCATCACCCATCATTTTTCTTTCGTGCATTATGCGGGGTGGGCTGTAACATGGACACCATTATGGATTTGGCTGGAGTCCATGGTTTTGATTGACATTTTGTTGCCGGGTAGATATTGAAAATTCGATGTATTGATTCGAATTTTCAAGGAAGCATGGCGATGATCGATCGACCGGAGTATTTGGAGCAGATTCGGTTTCAGTTTGAAGTCCATCCTGTGGTCGCAGTGCTGGGGGCGTGCCAGTGCGGCAAAACGACGCTGGCGGGAATGTATGGAGACAGGCTCGCCGGCCAACCCGTCATCCGATTTGACCTGGAAGATCCCACTCATCTGGCTCGTCTTGAGTCACCGAAATTTCTGGTCCACACACGCTGGGGCAGAGCTGGATTTGCTCGTTTTCGAAGCCGGCAGGAGAATCGGGTATGAAATCAAGCACACGGATGCGCCGCGTATGACGCGGTCGCTGCGCATCGCGC
>CAZZBE010000465.1:0-2970 GCA_964652715.1 uncultured Desulfobacteraceae bacterium | reverse complement strand
GAAAAACCAAAAAGGGGGGCGGACATATGAATTCAAAAAGCATCAAGCGGATGGTCAGGGAGATCCCGTTTTACACCATCGGGTGGACCCTGCGCCGCGGCGTGTTCGTGGTGATCGGGGCGGTGATCGCGGCCCTGGGGTACGCCGTCTTCCAGGTGCCGTACAACCTCGCGGCCGGAGGGGTTTCCGGCATCGGGATCATCATCAACCATTTCACCGGATGGCCCGTGGGGACGATGTTCCTGATCATGAACATCCCGCTGTTGATTCTGGGGTTTTATTATCTGGGGCGGTGGAAATTCCTGGGCTACACCATCGTGGCCGTCATCACCTTTTCCGCGGCGTCGGACGGGTTCGTCTACTGGTTGCCGACGGTCATGGAGGAATACCCCGTGACGAACGACATGCTGTTGAGCGCCATCTACGCCGGGATCATTTTCGGCATCGGCTCCGGCATCATCTTCCGCATGGACGGCACCATCGGCGGCACCAACGTCACGGGGCGGATCATTCAAATGAAAACCGGTTTGCCGTTGAGCCAGATCTACATCTACACCGACGGGGCGATCATTTTCATCGCCGGCCTCATCTTCGGCTGGGAGAGCGCCCTCCACGCCATGATGACGCTCTTTTTCGCGGGGATCGCCACCGATTTCGTCATCGAGGGCCCCAGCTTTATCCGGACCATCACCATCGTCACCGATCACCCCACCGACGTCGCAAAGGCGTTGATGTACGGCCTGAAGCGCGGCGCCAGCGAATGGAGCGTCACCGGCTCCTACACCGGGAAAAGCCATTCCATGGTGTTTTGCACCATCTACCGGTCCCAGGTCAACGAACTCAAGCAGCTCATCGCCACGGTGGACGAAAACGCCTTCGTGGTCATCGGGAAAGGGCACCAGGCGTTAGGGCTGGGCTTCATGCGGCTCGGCCGAAACGGCCGGACGACCTGACGCTCGGTCGCCGTCCGCCTACAGAATCGTCAACCCCAGGCTGGACGCCGCGAGTTCGATGGCGAAAACGGCGCTGCCGTTTTTGTGGTCGAGGATGGGATTGATCTCCGGAAGGCGCGAATGGCCTTGACAAAAAGGCGCGAAATCTTTAACGTCTTCTTTTTTGAACGGACGCGTCCGCCACCGCCGGGACCCCACGCACAGGAGACCTCGCCCATGCCGACACCGCGATTCGCCCCTCTTTTCAAGACCGAAACGGACCTCAAATCCCACCAGCTCAACGGCCTGCGATGGACGGTGGCCCACGCCCGCAACGGCGCCCCGGTTTATCGGGAGAAACTGGAGGCGGCGGGCGTATCCCCCGACGACATCCGGACCCTGGACGACATCCGCAAGCTGCCTTTCACCACCGCCGACGACCTGCGGGCCGGATATCCCTTTCCGCTCCGGTGCGTTCCCTTCGAGGACGTGATCCGGATCCATTCCAGCTCCGGCACCACCGGCACCCGGAAGAACCTATGCTATACCCGGAAGGACGTGGACGACTGGGTCCATTTTTTCGCCCGGGCCTACGAGATGGCCGGGGTCGGGCCCGCGGACCGGGTTCAGATCGCTGTTGGCTACGGCGTCTGGACCGCCGGGATGGGGTTTCAGCTCGGCTGCGAGAAGGTGGGCGCCATGGCCCTGCCGGTGGGGCCGGGCAATGTGGACATGCAGGTCCGGTTTTTGGTGGACCTGGAGGCCACTGTGCTTTGCTGCACCGCTTCCATGGGGCTGCTCATGGCCGAAGAGGTCAAGCGGCGCGGCATCAGAGACAAGGTCAAGCTGAAAAAAATCATCTACGGTTCCGAGCGCTCGTCGGTCTCCATGCGCCAGAAGATATCGGACCTGTTGGGCGGCGCGGAACTCTTCGACATCCCGGGCCTCACCGAACTCTACGGCCCCGGCACCGGCATCGAATGCCCGGACCACGACTGCATCCACTACTGGAGCGACTACTACATCCTGGAGATCCTCGACCCCGAAACCCTCGAACCCCTCCCGGACGGCGAATGGGGCGAAATGGTGGTGACGACGCTGTGCAAGGAGGCGGTCCCGCTCATCCGATACCGGACCCGGGACATCACCCGCATCCTGCCCGGCCCCTGCACCTGCGGCACGATCCTGCCCCGGCACTCCCGCATCAAGGGCCGCACCGACGACATGTTCAAGTTCCGGGCGGTCAACATCTACCCGTCCACCATCGACGCCATCCTGTCGGGTTTCAAGGAGATGGGCTCCGAATACCAGATCCACCTCTCCCGGGACGCCTCCGAACGCGGCGTCATGCGCATCGTGGCCGAACTGGGGGAGGGCGTCGGAACCGACATCGCCGACGACCTGTCCAAGGCGATTATCCAGCGCATCAAAAAGAAGGTGCTGGTCACCCCGTCGGTCGTCGAACTGGTTCCCTACGGCTCGCTGCCGAGATCCGAGCGGAAGAGCCGGCGGGTCTTCGACACCCGGATTCAGGATTCGATTGTGTAGCGTCTGAACTGTGATTCTGGTGATGAATATGATAAACATGAGGAAAATGATAAGGATCATCACAATGAATCATGAACATCGCAAAGATCGCGGCAAAGATCGCGGTTTCGGCAATTTTACATCAAAAATCGACTCTAAAACCCTCGTCGCGGGTTTGATCATCGCGATGCTTTTCTTCCCCGCCTGCGCCACCACCGGCCCAGGTCCCGATGCCCCGGACGCCGAGGCGGCCGTCTCCCCCCTCATCCGCTTCTACCGCGGCCCCCTCAACCACCTGTCGTCGGTCCGCCAGGGCCAGTGCCCCATGCACCCCTCCTGCTCGGAATACGCCGACCAGGCCATCGCCAAACACGGTCCCGTCGTCGGCTGGACCATGGCCCTCGACCGCCTCATGCGCTGCGGCCGGGACGAAACGAAGCGCAACCGGAAAATTCGGGTGAACGGGGAGGTGTTGTTCTATGATCCGGTGGAGGAGAATGATGGGTGGTGG
>CAZZBE010000464.1:0-2989 GCA_964652715.1 uncultured Desulfobacteraceae bacterium | reverse complement strand
CCGGTTCTGGCCCGGGTCAAACCGGACCCACCCCGGCGGCCCGCGGCCGACCGGGGGGAAGGACGGCCCGGACCGCTTTACGAACCTGCTGAATGGCAACCCGATCCCGCGCCGGGCGCGGACACCGGAAGCGGTGTCCGAAATGCCGCTTCATCGCCCGCCCCGCCCCAGGTGCGGATCGGGCAGGTCAACGTCATCGTGGAATCCCCCAAACCGCCGCCGAGACCCACCGGTCCGGAGCGCCGGGGGATCGACCGGAACCGCCGGATATTTTTAAGGAGCCTGTAACATGCCGCTGCCGGAAACCTCATTGTCGACGCTTTGCACCGCGATCCGGGAGTTCGTCCGCACCGGCGTGAACGCGGCGGCCAACAACATCGACGTGAGCATGGGGCCGCCGGCCGAAGCGGCCGACGCGGCCGACAAACACGGGATCAACCTCTTTTTCTACCGGTTCGAACCGGGCGGGTTCGACGCCAACAGCCATCCCAACGATCCGTGGCGGATCCGGATGCACTGCCTCATCTCGGTCTTCGGCATCCAGGAGGACGACATCCCCCCCGGCGAAAACGACCTGCGGCTGCTGGGCGACGTGCTGCGCCTGTTCCACGAGTCGCCGGTCATGGATACGGTGAGCATCGACGGCGATCCGGTGCGGCTCCAGGTGGTGTTCAATCCCCTCACCGACGAGAACATCAACCAGATCTGGTCGACCCAGGGGGATGCCACCTATCATCCGTCGGTGGTCTACGAGATGGCCCTGGCGCCCATCATGCCCGAAACCCCGCGGATTCCGCCGCCCCGGGTGGGGGCCGTCGGCGGCGAGGCCCGGGCGGACCGGGCCGGTCGGTTCGCCGCGTTCACCGGCGTCCCGCTCCCGCCGCCGGTGCAGCCCAAAACGATCGATCCCGCCGATCCGGCCTGGGCCCCGGCCGTCTGCTGGGTCCATAACGGCGAGTGCTTCGGGACCCTCAGCTTCGACGAAACCGCCCTGCCCCCCGGCTTCACCCTGGGCCTCTGGCTGGCGGGCGATCCGTCGGAAACCGTCGATCTCGTCTGGGAGATCTGGGACAGCGCCGGGTGGCGGCCCGCGGGCCCGCCCATTCCGGCGACGCCCTTTTCCACGACGCTGAATCCCGACGAGATCCCGGCCTCGGTTCCCGGCACGTTTCCCATCGACCTTTCCCCGCCCATGGCCATCCCGGCCGGGGAAACGGCGGCCCAGGGGCTGCTCTACGCGGTCCGCAGCGTGGTCCTGGTTCCGGATGGGCCGCCGACGGAAATCCGGAGCAACCCGCTGCTGGTGAGCCTTTACCGAACGGGGGGACCGTGAGCGTAGCCGTGGAAACCATCTCCCCCGCCGGACTGACGGCGGAATGGGACCGGGTCGATGTGTTGGCCCGGTGTCTGCTCCAGTCCCAGGGCGGAAAGGAGCCGGAACCGGATCTGGTACACCGCCTGAAGCGGCTCCAGCACCAGGTGGACCGGCTTCGGGAGGCCGACGCCGGCCCCTGGCGGCGACTGCCCCTGGCCGGCCTCCCGGCCCTGGCCACGGATCTGCTGGCCTGCATCTACGCGCCCGAAGTCCAGCCCCGGATCGGCTGGCATTACCAGACCCTCCAGCCCGGCGGGTCCCAGCCCTTCATCACGCCGGCCCTCCTCCACCTGCTGCTGGCCCTGGAGGACGACGAAATGGGGACCCTCCAGATGCTGGTGGGCGCCGACGGGGAGCTGATCCGGCGGAACATGGTCTCCGCCAACGGCGACGGGGTCTTCGGCCCGTTGCGGCCGGACCGGACCGCCCTGGCCGCCCTGCTGGGATGGCCCATGGCCGAGATTCCGCCCCCGGGCGCCCTTCGGGTCCGGCTGCGGGCCGACTGGTCGGAGCTGGTGCTGCCATCGGACCGGGAGCGGATGCTCCGGGAATTTCTCCTCTGGCTCCGCCACCGGGAGACGGTGGTGGGCCGGTGGGGGGGCAACCCCGTGGGCGGCCCCGTGGCCCTGTTCAGCGGCCCGTCGGGGACCGGCAAGACCTTTGCCGCCGGCGTCATCGCCGCCGATCTCGGCTGGCCCCTCTACCGGGTCGATCTGGCCCGGCTGGTGAGCAAGTACATCGGCGAGACGGAAAAGAACATCGGCCGGCTCTTCGACGCGGCCCACGGCCGGCCCATGGTGCTCCAGTTCGACGAGGTGGACGCCCTCATGAGCAAGCGGGGCGAAATCAAGGAGGCCCGGGACCGGTACGCCAACATGGAGGTGAGCTACCTCCTGGCCCGCATCGAGGACCACGCCGGCCCCTGCATCCTGACCACCAACATGCGGCCCACCATCGACAAGGCCTTCACCCGCCGCTTCCAGATGGTGGTGGAGTTTCCGCGGCCGGACGCCGCGGCCCGGTCCCGGCTCTGGTCCCTCCTGCTGCCGCCCAAGGCCCCGCGCCACCCGGACCTGGACATCGATTTTCTCGGCCGGGCCGTCAACCTGACCGGGGGCAACATCCGGAACGCGGCCCTCCACGCCGCCTACCTGGCCGCGGAAGACGGCCGGCCCATCGACCTGGGCCACGTCGCCACGGCCGTGTGGCGGGAACTGGCCAAGGACCGGTCCCAGATCCTGCCGTCGGACCTGGGCAAACTGGCGCCCCATCTGCCCGACGGGGTCCGCGCCGCCGAGGAGACTTCATGAAGCGACCGACGGGGGACGCGCCCCGCATCCATATCGACGCACTGAACATCCGGCTGCCTGAGGATTTCCGCCACCGGGCCGACGCCATCGCCCGGCAGACCGCCCGCCATCTTTCCCATATGCCGGTTCCGGAGGGCGCCGACATCGCCCGGCTGTCGGTTCCGGCGGTCTCCCTGTCGGGCGGCGAGACCGACGGCGTCGTCGGCCGCCGCATCGCAAAGGCCATCCACGCCGGGATCCGGCGGGAGATCCGCGGGGGCGCCCAAGGCGGTAGCGGCAGGATGAAGAGTGGAGGCCGCCATGG
>CAZZBE010000463.1:0-2991 GCA_964652715.1 uncultured Desulfobacteraceae bacterium | reverse complement strand
GACCGCCAACTCCGGTTACCTGACCCGGCGCCTGGCCGACGTGGCCCAGGACTGCATTGTGACCGAACAAGACTGCGGCACCCTCCTGGGGGTCGAAGTGGAGCCCCTCATGGAAGGCGGCGAGATCATCCAGCGTTTAGGGGAACGGATACTGGGCCGGACCGTCGCCGAAGAGGACGTTATCGACCCCTTCACGGACGAACCGCTCATCCAGCTCGGCGAGGAGATCGACGAGACCGCCGTGGAAAAGATCGAGAACGCCGGCGTCACCAGCGTCAAGATCCGGTCGGTGCTTACCTGCAAGACCCGGTACGGCGTCTGCGCCTCCTGCTACGGCCGGGATCTGGCCCACGGCAACCGGGTGGAGATCGGCCAGGCCGTCGGGATCCTGGCTGCCCAGTCCATCGGCGAGCCGGGCACCCAGCTGACCATGCGGACCTTCCACATCGGCGGCACCGCCAGCCGGCGGGTGGAGCAGGCGGACATCCGGGCCCGGCTGGACGGCGTGGTCAAGTTCATGGAACTCAACGTGGTGGAGAACGCCGAGGGGCAACTGGTGGTCATGAACCGCCGGGGCGGCGAATTCGCCATCGTCAGCGAAACCGGCCGGGAGCGGGAACGCCACCCGGTGATCTACGGCGCCCACATCCTGGTCAAAGAGGGACAGCGGGTCCAGGCCGGGGACATGCTGGCCACCTGGGACCCCTTCACGACGCCCATCATCACCGAGGTGGAGGGCATGGTCAAATTCGGAGATCTGGCCCTGGGCAAGACGCTCCAGGAGAAGGTGGACCCGGTCACCGGAAAATCAAGCCGGACCGTCATCGAGGCCAAAAGCGGCGACACCCGGCCGCGGATCTCCATCAAGGACCGGGAAGGGAAAACCTCCAAGCTCCCCGGCGGCGCCGGGTTCGCCCGGTACAACCTGCCGGTGGACGCCATTCTCCTGGTGGAAGAGGGCGACGAAGTCCAGGCCGGCGACGTGATCGCCAAGCTGCCCCGGGCCACCACCAAGACCAAGGACATCACCGGCGGTCTGCCCCGGGTGGCGGAACTTTTCGAGGTCCGCAAGCCCAAGGAGACGGCCGTGCTGAGCGAAATCGACGGCTATATTTCTATTTCCAAGGGGACAAAGGGAAAACAGAAAGTCGTCATCACCCCGGTGGACGTGGGGGAGAAAAAGGAATACCTGCTCCCCCGGGGCAAGCACATCGCGGTCTACGACGGGGATTACATCCGGGCGGGCGAGCCGCTCATCGGCGGCGCCGCCGTGCCCCAGGACATCCTCAACATCAAAGGCGAGGTGTCCCTGGCGCGCTACCTGGTGGACGAGGTCCAGGAGGTGTACCGCCTCCAGGGGGTCCGGATCAACGACAAACACATCGAGGTGATCGTCCGGCAGATGATGCGGCGGGTCAAGGTTACCGACCCCGGCGACACCGAATTCATCACGGAAGAGCAGGTGGACCGGGTCCATTTCGAGGAGGAGAACGAGGCGTCGGTGGCCCGGGGCGGACGGCCGGCGGTGGCCGAACCCCTCATCCTGGGCATCACCAAGGCCTCCCTGAGCACCGATTCCTTTATATCGGCCGCCTCATTCCAGGAGACCACCAAGGTCCTCACCGAAGCCGCCATCGCCGGGTCGGTGGACGGTCTTCGGGGGCTTAAGGAGAACGTGATCATGGGCCGTCTGATCCCCGCGGGCACCGGCTTTCCCCCCTATGGGAAAATCGATGTGGAACTCGGTTAGGAAGTGGTATTTTGTTCTTGACAACGTCGGAGGAATTATATACATACGGGGTTTTGTATAAACAGAGCGACAGCAGCGACAGCAGCGACAGCGACGCGGCGGATGCGGCTCACGGAGTCTACATAAAGAGGAAACCATGCCGACCATCAACCAGTTAGTCAGAAATGGCAGAAAGCGGATCACCCACAAGAGCAACACCCCGGCGCTGAAAGGCGCCCCCCAGAAACGGGGCGTTTGCACCCGGGTTTACACCTCGACGCCCAAAAAGCCCAACTCGGCGCTGCGGAAGGTCGCCCGCGTGCGGCTGACCACCGGCGTGGAGGTGACCGCCTACATCCCCGGCATCGGCCACAACCTCCAGGAGCACTCGGTGGTGCTGGTGCGCGGCGGCCGCGTCAAGGACCTCCCCGGCGTCCGGTATCACGTGGTGCGGGGCACCCTCGACACCCTGGGGGTCGCGGACCGGAAGAAGGGCCGTTCCAAATACGGCGCCAAAAAGCCCAAATAAGCCCCCTGCGGGCATCGCGGTTCGCGGATAAATTTCGACGGCGTCAACAAAGCGTCCATGTGTGCGACAGGCAACCAATCGAAAGTGTGATCTATGCCAAGAAGAAGAGAAGTGCCGGAAAGGCCGTTCAATCCCGACCCGAAATACGACAGCAAGCTGGTTGCGAAATTCATTCGGTCCATCATGCGGGACGGTAAGAAGAGCACCGCGGAAAAGCTTCTTTACGAGGCGTTCGACGTCATTGAGAAGAAGACGAGCGAAGCCCCCCTGAAAATGTTCGAGCAGGCGGTGGACAACGTTCGGCCCATGGTCGAGGTCAAATCCCGGCGGGTCGGCGGGTCCACCTATCAGGTGCCCACGGATATCCGCGGCTCCCGGAGAACGGCCCTGGCCATGCGGTGGCTCATCGGCTTCTCCCGGAAGCGGTCCGAAAAGGGGATGGCCGGAAAGCTGGCCGGCGAACTCCTGGATGCGGCCAAC
Source organism: uncultured Desulfobacteraceae bacterium (assembly GCA_964652715.1). GTDB lineage: Bacteria > Desulfobacterota > Desulfobacteria > Desulfobacterales > JAABSP01 > JAABTD01. The sequence goes on along the minus strand of CAZZBE010000463.1, from coordinate 253 downwards.
AACCGCGGTTCCGCGGTGAAGAAGAAAGAAGACACCCACAAGATGGCGGAAGCCAACAAGGCGTTTGCCCATTTCCGGTGGTAAGCGGCCGGGTGTAAGAACCCTTTCGCGGGCGAAAAATCCCGCGGATAAAAACATTGAACCCTATTGGCGAAATATATTGATCGACGCGGGATGGACGGATCGCCCGCCGTATGAGGGAGGAAGAAGATGGCGAAGCAGAAGTTCGAGCGAAAAAAGCCGCATGTGAATG
>CAZZBE010000462.1:0-3024 GCA_964652715.1 uncultured Desulfobacteraceae bacterium | reverse complement strand
AATTCTCATGCAGAGTTCCTTTCGGCTATTGGACCGGAACATTCATCGCTTCCACCCGGAACCCATCCCCTCGCCGCCGGATCCGCGTCAGACCGCCGTAATCCTGTCCAAGGCGGAACATATTTTCCAGGTTCATGCCGAGAAGATGGCAGAGGATGAGCCGGTTGACGCCGGCATGGCCGACGATAAGGGCGTGATCGTCCTGGCGGGTGTAGACCGCGGCGATGCGATGGAACGAGGGCAGGACCCTTTCGGACAGGTCGGCGAAACTCTCGCCGCCCGGCGGCCGGAACCCGGCCATGTCCGCGCCCCTTTGTCGCCATGCGTCGGGCTGCCCGGCTCTGATCCCGTCCCGCGGCATCCCATCCCATGCGCCCAGGCCGATTTCCCTGAATTCGGGCATGGACGAAATCCGTCGACCCGCCGCGATAATCGTCGCCGTCTCCTTCGATCGCCGCAGATCGCTACAGACGATCTCCCCGAAGGCGATATCCGACAGCGCATCCCGCCATTTCCGGGCCGTTTCCCGGCCTTTTTCGCTCAGCGGGGGATCGGTCCATCCAATGAACCGTCGCAAACCGTCCCCCTCGATTTGACCGTGACGCAGCAGGTAAATCATGCTGTTTCCGGGAGAAGGCCCGAAAGTGAGCGGCCGGTGATGGATTCGATCCGGTCGCGAACCCGTTCGGCGGTGCGCCAGCGGGATCGGATGGCTTTCGTCGCGGATGGGTTGTCCGAAAACCGGGCCAGACTGTTCTGAAAACGCGCTTCCAATGATGTCGTCCGATCCCCGATCACCAGCTTGTCCGCCAGGAAAACCACTTCATGGGGTCCGACGGGGACCTCCCCATTCCACGTCAAATCCATGTGGGATTGGACCACATCGGCCGCCTCGGGGAACCCCATCTTCTCTAAAAGCGCCGCTCCCTGATCCGCATGGTTCGGGGATGTACGCGCGATATCATGAAGAAGGGCCGCGGCCCGGATCAGCGCAAGGTCGAGACCGAAGCCGGATTCATTGAGCGCGCGGGTCAGTCTGGCGGCGACATTCGCCACGGCGCGACAATGGTTGCGAATCGGCTCCGGAACCGCGAGCACATCGCTCAGCAAAGCCACACATTCCGCCTCGGTCGGAATGGAAAGGTGCTCAACACGACCCTGCATCCACGCATGGTCTTCGGGTGTATCCATGTCCTGGAGAATCCCGGCATCGGCCACGGGGACATCGGCGGCCCGGTCTTCGTGCTGGGACAAAAAAGCGCGAAGGCCGCCTTGGCCCGACCAGTTCAGGATCGGTTCAGCCAATTCTGATGATATGAGGGGCGGATGGCCGCGTTCTCCCCTGAAGGTCGGATAGCAAACCTGGGCGCCTTGTGCTTCAAATTGTTCGGAGAGACGATGGATGGTGGCGGGGCGGACCAGGGGAATGTCCACCGGCAGTAGAAAAAACGCGGAAACATGGGGCGGCAGGGCTTTCAGGCCCGCACGCACCGAAGAAAACATGCCGCTTCTGAAATCGTCGTTGACGGCAAGGCGCGCGCCAAGCGGTCTCACCGCATCGTCAAGTTCAGCCGCGCGATGGCCGGCGACCACGATGATATCCGAAACGCCGGCGGACTGAAATGTATCGATTACGCGTTTTACAGGGGAACTTCGGCCCAGGTCGATCAGCGGTTTGAAACGACCGAGACGCGCGGCGGCGCCGGCGGCGAGGATGATGGCGGACATAATATTAGAAATGTCAGCCCCGTATTTTCTTTTTCAACTCTTCCAGGGATATGAACTCAGTTTCGCCGGATTCAATTTTTTCAGCTCTTTTTTTCAAAATCTTTCCGTGCCAGGGAGGCGATTCGACATCTTGATCCTCTGTCTGATCATAATCTTTTATATTTTCCATTGTTCAAAGCCTCTCTGGTATGCTCATATACCCGCCCTCGCCTGAATCAACTCCGCCACGATGCTCACACCGATCTCCTCGGGGGTTTCCGCGCCGATGGACAGGCCGATGGGGCTGTGGACCCGATCGATGTCCGCCTGGGTGAAGCCGTCCGCCAGCAGGCGCTTGTAGATGGCGTTTCTTTTTTTCCGGCTGCCGATCATGCCGATGTAGCCGGCGTCGGTCCGCAACGCTCCTTCCAGGACCGTCCGGTCGTGGGCATGGCCCCGGGTGAGGATGACCAGGTAGCTGTCGGCGTCGATGGCCAAGCCCTCGAAGGCGCGTTTGAAATCCGGGATGACGCGGGTTTCGGCGGCGTCCGGGAAGCGGTCGCGGTTGGCGAACTCGGGCCGGTCGTCCAGGACCACCACCCGAAAATCGACCATCCGGGCCAGTTTCGCCACCTGCTGGGAGACGTGGCCGGCGCCGAACAGGTAGACCGTACCGGGAACGAAACAAGGCTCCACCAGATAGCGCGATCCGTCGACCTCGATGACCGCCGGGGCGCGTTCGCCGGCGCTTTCTTTCAGGGCGGTCATCAGAGCATCGGAGGGCGAAAAATCGCCTTCGATGTCGCCATCGGCGGTCACCAGGCATCGGTCGATCCGGTCCGGAGGCGTCTCGCCGGTTCCCAGGCGAGCGACCATCCGGCCTTTCCGGCCCGCCGTCAGGCAGTCCACCACGGCCGTGTAAAGTGAAACGGCATCGGCCGTCGGCTTGACCGGCTCCATCAGCACCGACAGCTTACCGCCGCAGATCATGTCCATCTCTCGGGCCGCGTCGGCGGAGGTCAGATCGAAAGACGCAACCTGTGATCGATCGGTTTCCAGAACCTCGACCGCCGTTCGCATCACCTCGGCTTCCACCTTGCCGCCGCCGATGGTGCCGAAGATGGAGCGGTCTTTTTTCACCGCCATTCGGGTCCCGGCGGTCCGGGGCGTGGACCCGGCCTGGCTCAGGATCGTGGCCAGTACAAGCGGCTCGCCCGCTTTCAAGGTTTCAAGGATCTGTTTTTCCAGTTTCACCATATCCTCTCTTTATCATGCCGACGCCCAAAAAGGCAAAGGGGAAACGCGCGTTGCGCCGTT
>CAZZBE010000461.1:0-3024 GCA_964652715.1 uncultured Desulfobacteraceae bacterium | reverse complement strand
TGATGTCGCACAGGATAAAATCATAGGGCGGATCGGCCGACAGCTTCTCCAGCCCTTCCTGGCCGTTGCCGGCCGTATCGATCTCATACCCCGATTTGCGAAGCAACATGGTCAGCATATGGCGCATGTTGTCCTCGTCGTCGATAATCAGCAATCGCTTGGCATCGGGTTGGGTTTCCGGGGCTTCTTTTTCTTTCATGTCGCTCGTCAATCCGTCTTTATGACCTGTTCGGCCTTTCGATTTTCCCTGATTCGTCCACACCCATCCCGCCCCCCTGCGGCCCCCCTTCGTCCTCCCCTTCATTCAGTGGCAGTTGAACAATCATGGTGGTTCCGTTGCCTTCTTCGCTGTCCACCGTGATCCGGCCGCCCATCTGCTCGACGATGGCGATGGAGGTGGAGAGCCCGAGCCCCGTCCCCTTTCCCGGTTCCTTGGTGGTGTAAAACGGATCGAAAATATTGGAAAGGTCGGTTTCTGAAATGCCGGGTCCGGTGTCCTGGAACGTCAGTCGGATCCATGCAGCTTGAAGGGAAGCGCGATGGGTTCCGCCTTCGACGGTCGCCGCGACCACCGCGCTGCCGATGGTGATTCGGGATTCTCCGTTCGGGTTCGACAGGATGGCGTCTCCGGCATTGATGATGAGGTTGAGGAACACCTGCCGCAATTTGCCGATATCGGCTTTCACCGCGTCCTGTCGGGCATCCAGGTTCAAAGAAAACCGGATATCGGCCATCATCGGCTGATAACGAACCACGTCGACGACGTCCCTGATGACGGCATGGGCCGATATGCGGCGGACATCCCCGTCGGACGACCGGCTGAAGTTGAGCAACTGCCGGATAATGCCATGGATCCGATCGATCTCTTTTTCGGTTCGCTGAACGAATTCCTTCCGTTCATCCGCCATAATATCATCGCTTTTCAGCAAATCAAGATATCCCATCACGATGGCGATGGGATTGCCGATTTCATGGGCGATCCCCGCCGACAGCCGGCCCACCGAGGCGAGTTTTTCAGCCCGGATGACCTCCTCCTGGGCCTTTTTGAGTTCCCGGTTGGCGGTTTCGAGATGGGAGACCGTCGCCTCCAGCTCTTTTTTGTCCGCTGAAATCCGCTTCAGCATCCGGTTGAAGGTGGTCGCCAGTTTCCGGAATCCATCCTTGTCCTGGGCGTAGAGGAACATCTCTTCGTCGAATTCCCAGTAATCCTCGGCCTGCTCCAGCAACTTGTGGACCGGTTTGACGGTCACCCTCGACAGGCGGTAAAACCCGAATATTGTAAGAAAAACCGTGTTTACGACGATGTAGAGGATGAGGATGTAATGGGTCTGTTTGAGCGTGGCGTAGACGTCGTCGAAACGAAGCACCGCCCCGGCCCCGGCGATGGTGCGGCCGCTTTTCCGAAGCGGCAGGGCGACGATCACGCCTTCGCGCTGACGGAAAAAGATGCCGCCGCTCTCGCCGAAAAAGCGGGACAGCGGTTCGTCCCGGTCCATGGTCTGTTGTATCGCGACCTTCAACTCCTCTTCGTAGGCCATGCACCGGCCGATGGCGTAGATCAGATTCCGCCGGGGATCGAGGGCCAGCGCGCAGTCGACCTTGGATTCGTCGAACATCCGCTTGAACCGGTCCTGCATGACGATGTCGAGGATCTGTGAATTTTCGCCGCTGGGAAGCGTCAGATTGTTTTCGACGGCCCTTAAAAACAGCCGGGCCTTGGACGCCTCGGACCGGATAAGAATGCCCTTCACCGAGGTCATCATGACAAAATCAATGAGGATCATCCCCGTCACCAGGATGATGACCAGAATGATCACGATGTTGGCCTGTAATTTTCGAAAAAACACGTTGCTTCCGGGGTGAGAGAATGACCGGTTACTTTATAGAAGGGATATCATATGGCGGGCTGAAACGCAATGGAAGGGCAAAAAGCAAAAAAGCCCGAGGGAAAGAAAATCCCCCGGGCTTTGAAGAAGAATTCGGCGGCGTCCTACTCTCCCACGCGGCTGCCCGCGCAGTACCATCGGCGCTGAAGCGCTTAACTTCCGTGTTCGGGATGGGAACGGGTGGATCCGCTTCGCTGTCGCCACCGAAAAACGATATGCTTTTTAAAACAAGTTGGATTTTTTAATCAGCTAACGATCTGCTTGCGTCGCTATTTTGTGGCCAAGCCTCACGACCGATTAGTACCGGTTAGCTAAAACATGTTGCCATGCGTACACGCCCGGCCTATCAACCTCGTCGTCTGCAAGGGGTCTTTAGCCACCGAAGTGGAGGGATATCTAATCTTGAGGCCGGCTTCCCGCTTAGATGCCTTCAGCGGTTATCCGATCCGAACTTAGCTACCCAGCAATGCCGCTGGCGCGACAACTGGAACACCATTGGTTCGTCCATCCCGGTCCTCTCGTACTAGGGACAGATCCTCTCAAATATCCTGCGCCCGCGAAAGATAGGGACCAAACTGTCTCACGACGTTTTAAACCCAGCTCACGTACCACTTTAATCGGCGAACAGCCGAACCCTTGGGACCTGCTCCAGCCCCAGGATGTGATGAGCCGACATCGAGGTGCCAAACCGCGCCGTCGATGTGAACTCTTGGGCGCGATAAGCCTGTTATCCCCGGCGTACCTTTTATCCGTTGAGCGACGGCCCTTCCATGCGGAACCGCCGGATCACTAAGACCTGCTTTCGCACCTGCTCGAAATGTCTCTCTCGCAGTCAAGCTCCCTTATGCCTTTACACTCCGCGGCTGGTTTCCAATCAGCCTGAGGGAACCTTCGCGCGCCTCCGTTACTCTTTGGGAGGCGACCGCCCCAGTCAAACTACCCGCCAGACACTGTCTTTTGCCCGGTTTACGGGTCAAAATTAGAACCCTAGAACAGCAAGGGCGGTATTTCAAGGTCGGCTCCACCACGCCTGGCGGCGCGGCTTCAAAGCCTCCCACCTATCCTACACATACTGCCCCAAAGTCCAATGTCAAGCTGTAGTAAAGGTGCCGGGGTCTTTCCGTCTTTTCGCGGGTAG
>CAZZBE010000460.1:0-3034 GCA_964652715.1 uncultured Desulfobacteraceae bacterium | reverse complement strand
ATCATTGAACAGGCTGGCGCATTGAAAATGGGAACATCCGGACCTGGAAATGGTGTTCAAATACTTGGGCCGATCGGTCTAGCCGCGAAGGAGAAGTGAACGCAATGGAACCCCTTTTCACCATCGGCCATTCGGACCATTCAACGGACCGGTTCATCGAAATGCTCGAACAAAACGGCGTCGCCGCGGTGTGCGACGTGCGGTCGTCGCCCTACAGCAAATATGTTCCTCAATTCAACCGGGAAGTGTTGAAAAACGATTTGAAGCGCCATGGCCTCGTCTATGTTTATCTGGGCGACCAGTTGGGGCCCCGCGGCGACCACCTTTCGGATTACGAGGACGGCAAGGTCCAATATGACCGGCTGGCCCGGCGCGAATCGTTTCAAAACGGGCTGGAACGGGTGAAAAAGGGATTGGAACGGTATTGCATCGCTTTGATGTGTTCGGAAAAAGACCCCATCGAATGCCATCGGATGATATTGATCTGCCGCCATTTGCGGCGCAACTCATTTGGAATCCGGCACATCCTGGCGGACGGCCAAAGCGAAGACAACGCCGAAACCGAAAAGCGATTGATGCGGGCATTAAAAATCCAGCAATTGACGCTGTTTGACGACCCGGACAGCCTGATTGAACAAGCCTATGACCGTCAGGGACAAAGAATCGCATACCGCGTTAAGGGTTCAATTCAAAAGGAGGCGCCCCATGACGGGGATCACGATCTACACCATCGGGTTCACACGGAAGTCGGCGGATAAGTTTTTCACGTTGCTGGGCCGATCCGGGGTTCAAAGGGTCATCGACGTGCGGCTCAACAATTCATCCCAGTTGGCGGGCTTTGCCAAGCGGGACGACCTCCGGTATTTTCTGCAAACCATTTGCGGCATCGGGTATCGCCACGAGCCCATGCTGGCGCCAACCAAAAGGATTCTTGAAAATTACAAGAAAAACGGCGGCGCCTGGGAAGAGTACGAGTCGTCTTTTATGGAACTGATGGCGGAACGCCGGATCGAACACAACATGCCAAAAGACATTCTCGACAACGGATGCCTTTTGTGCAGCGAGCCAGAGCCGGACCGATGTCATCGCCGGCTGGCGGCGGAATATTTGCAAAAGCAATGGGGCGATGTCGATATCCGGCATTTGATGTAGGGGCGAATTGATCAATGGACGCCTCCGGGAAAACGCGGACAAAAGGCCTTTTGATTGAAAATCTCCGATACCAGCAAATCGGCCCGCTGTCGCTCTGTGTGAAAACCGGCGAATGCGTCGGCGTCATCGGCCCGTCCGGAGTGGGCAAAACCCTTTTCCTCCGGGCCGTGGCGGATCTGGACCCCCACGAGGGGCGGGTGTTCCTGGACGACAGGGCGTCAACGGATCTGACGGGGCCGGAATGGCGCCGTCGGGTCGGATACCTGCCGTCGGAAAGCGCCTGGTGGTTCGAGTCCGTCGGAGAACATCTGAACGGCGTGGCGCCCGAATGGCTCCGCGACCTGGGGTTTGAAGAGGACGTGCTGGACTGGCGGGTATCCCGCTTATCCAGCGGCGAGCGGCAGCGGCTGGCACTGATCCGTCTGCTCGCCAACAAGCCCCGGGCCCTGCTGCTGGATGAGCCCACCGCCAACCTGGATGCCGACAATATCGATAAGGCCGAATCCTTTTTGACGGCCTACCGACAGCGCCGCCACCCGCCGGTGATCTGGGTGAGCCATGATGCCGATCAGCTGGCCCGCGTCGCCGACCGCCGATTTCGGCTTCTTTCGGACGGCCTGACCCCTCTATAGCCTTTTATCTCATGGACATTATTCCCCTAACTCCTTTCGATCTTTCCCTCGCCGCCTTGCTCATGGCGGCCCTCGCCCTTCTCTCGCTGTCCATGAAGCTCCGCTTGGAACGCCAAATTTTGGTCGCCGCGGCCCGGACCACGGTTCAACTGCTCCTGGTGGGACTGGTCCTGAAGGCGATTTTTTCCCACGTCCACCTCGGCTGGATCGCCCTCATGGCCGCCGTTATGCTCCTGGCCGCCGGTCGGGAGGTGATGGACCGGCAGAAACGGCGCTTCATCGGATGGCGCGGGTTCGGCATCGGCACGCTCTCCATGTGCATATCGTCCTTCACCATCACGGTGTTGGCGTTGACCGTGGTCATCGAAATCGATCCCTGGTATGAACCTCAATACGCCATTCCACTGCTGGGGATGCTTTTGGGCAACACCATGAACGGCATCGCCATCGGTCTGGACCGGCTCACCGGCATGGCCCGGGATCTTCGGGGGGCCATCGAGGGGCGGCTGATTCTGGGGCAGACGGCCCGGGAGGCCATCGGCGACATCCGGCGGGAGAGCATCCGGGGCGGCCTCATCCCCATCATCAACTCCATGTCGGCCGCGGGCCTCGTCAGCCTGCCGGGGATGATGACGGGCCAGATCCTGGGCGGCAATCCGCCCATGGAGGCGGTCAAATATCAGATCCTGATCATGTTTCTGATTGCCGGCGGCACCGGGTTCGGCACCATGACGGCGGTCTGGCTGGGGTCTCGACGGCTGTTCGACGAGCGGGAACGGTTGCGGCTGGATCGGTTGAAGGTGGTGCGGAAATAAAGCCGCTATTCTTTTGAAGAGCGCCTGGATTTGGGGATTGAAATCAGGTATTGTAGTCAGAGCTTAAGCATTTGTTTTCTGCTTCAGAACGCCGAGAACGCCGGATCGACAACAATTTAGGAGGGATCTCATGGTACCCTTGAAACAAGAGGTTATCGACGCGATTTCAAAGATGCAGGAGCCGACGGACATCGACGATATCATGTATCGCCTGTATGTTATCGATAAGATAAGAAAAGGGAGGGAGGCGGCGGAAAAGGGCGAGGTGACGTCCAGCGAGGAATTGAGAAAAGAAATCGAAAGATGGTGAGGTGGACGAATCCCGCCAAACGCGATTTGAAGAAAATCCACGACTATATCGCCGAGGATTCAAGATTTTACGCAAAAAAGGTGGTTGAAACCCTTGTGGCCAAAGCGGAACTGTTGAGCGATATG
>CAZZBE010000459.1:0-3038 GCA_964652715.1 uncultured Desulfobacteraceae bacterium | reverse complement strand
CTTCGAGTCTCCGGAGCAAAACCATGGGCTCTTTTCGTCACGGCATCGCGTATAAACTGATCCTCACCGTCGGCATCGCCGTCTTTCTCAGCGTTGTGCTTTGGCGGCTGATGGCGGGGTGGATGCCCGCGATCGGGTTTGCGGTGTTCGTGTTTCTGCTGACGTCGTCGTTCATCGCCCTGGCGACCTACAAGATCGTCATCCATCCCATCGAGAAACTCAGCGACCGGACCCACGCCATCGCCATGGGGGAGTACTTCGCGCGGGGAGAACTCTACCAGAACCGCGAGGTCCATCAGCTCTCCAAGGCCATCAACCGGATGGGCCAGGCCATCGGCGAAAAGGAACGGGAGTTGAACCGGCAGCGGGACGAATACAAAAATCTCTTCGAAGCGGTTCCCTGTCTGATCACGGTCCAGAACCGGGATTACAAGCTGCTCCAGTTCAACCGCGATTTCGCCGAGCAGTTCAACCCCCAGGTGGGGGATTACTGCTACCACGCTTACAAGGGCCGCACCGAGAAGTGCGAACACTGCCCGGTGGAAAAGACCTTCGCCGACGGCGAGGTTCATCTGAGCGAAGAAAAGGGGATCACCCGGGACGGCCAGATGAAGCACTGGATCGTCCGGACTTCTCCGGTGCGCAACGAGCAGGGCAAGGTCGAGGCGGTCATGGAGATGAACCTCGACATCACCCGGCGGAAGGTGCTGGAGGAACAGCTCGCCGAATCCGAAAAAAAATACTACGAAATCTTCAACAACATCCCCAACCCGGTCTTCGTGCTCAACGCCGAGACGCTGGAGATCCTCGACTGCAACGAAAGCGTCAAATCCGTCTACGGTCACGACAAAAAGAGCATCATCGGCGCCTCTTGTTTGGAACTCTTCGAATCCGAAGACCGGGAACGCTGCGCTTCGAAAATCCGCCAGGGCGGATTCCTGGAAAAGGTCAGGCACCTCGACAGGAGCGGCAACCGCATCTTCGTGAACATTCGCATCGCGCCGTCGGAATACCCCGGCCGCCGGGTGCTGCTGGTGGTGACCAGCGACATCACCAAACGCCTGGAGGCGGAACAGCAGCTCGTCCACGCCGGCAAAATGGCCACCCTGGGCGAGATGGCCACGGGCGTGGCCCACGAGTTGAACCAGCCCCTGACGGTCATCAAGACCGCGTCCAATTTCTTCATGCGGAAGATCAACAAGGGCCAGTCCATCGAAGGCGACGTATTGAAAACCATGGCCGGGGAGATCGACAGCCATGTGGACCGGGCCACCAAGATCATCCAGCATATGCGGGCCTTCGGCCGCAAGACCGACCTGAGCGTGGAGCCCACGGACATCAACGGGGTGCTGGAGCGGGCCTTCGACATCTTCAGTCAGCAGCTCAAGCTCCGGGAGATCGAGGTGGTCTGGGATCTGGGCCAAAACCTGCCGATCCTGTCGGCGGACCCCTACCGGCTGGAGCAGGTCTTCGTCAACCTTCTGATCAACGCCCGGGACGCCATCGAGGAGAAATGGGCCGACAGTCCCGCGCCCAGGGGCGAAAAGCGCATCGATCTGTCCACCCGGGCGCTGGAAAAGACCATCGAAGTTCGGGTGTGCGACACCGGCGTGGGGATCCCCGAGTCCTTGAAACACAAAATTTTCGAGCCGTTTTTTACCACCAAGAAGGTGGGGAAGGGGACGGGCCTGGGGCTTTCCATCACCTACGGCATCGTCAAGGACAACCGCGGCGACATCCGGGCCGATTCCCGGGAGGAGGGCGGGACCTGCTTTACGATCGCGTTTCCCATTCCGGACGGGGCCGATGAGTAAGCGCGTACTGCTGGTGGACGACGAGGCGGGGATACGGAAGGTGCTGGGGATCTCCCTGACGGACATGGGATACGCGGTGGAGACCGCCGCGGACGGCGCCGAGGCCCTGGATCTCTACAGAAAATCCCGCCCCCCCATCGTGCTCACCGACATCAAGATGCCGGGCATGGACGGCATCGAACTCCTCCACGCCCTCAAATCGGAAGACCCCGACACCGAGGTGATCATGATCACCGGCCACGGCGACCTGGACGCCGCCGTCATGAGCCTCAAATACCAGGCCACCGATTTCGTCGCGAAGCCCATCAACGACGACGTGCTGGAGATCGCGCTGCGCCGGGCCGAAGAGCGGATCGGGATGCGCCGCCAGATCCGGGAGTACACCGGAAACCTGGAGAGGCTCGTGGAGGAGAAGAGCCGGGAGATCGTGGAAGCCGAAAAAATGGCCGCCGTGGGCCAGACCGTGGCGGATCTGTCCCACGCCATCAAGAACATCGCCGGCGGGCTGAAGGGCGGGGCCTTTGTCCTGGAAAAGGGGATCGAGCTGGACGACAGGGAATACCTCCGGCAGGGATGGCGGATGCTCAAGGGCAACCTCGACAAGATCACCAAACTCTCCCTTGATCTCCTCGACTACGCCCGCAGCGCCCGGATGAACCCGGCCTGGTGCGACCCCAACGAACCGGTGCGGGAGGTGGCGGAAACCCTGGCGGCCCGGATCAAGGAAAACGGCATCGACCTCATTCTCGACCTGGCCGAGGACCTCGGGGAGATCTGCGTCGATCCCGACGCCGTCCACCGGTGTCTGCTCAACCTGGTGACCAATGCCGTGGACGCCTGCAAGGAAGCCGCCTCGGAACCGGAGGCCCCCGGAGACGGCGACCGGATCCGCATCGAAACGACCCGGCCCGAAGCGGGCGGCGTGATCTACCGCATCAGCGACAACGGGTGCGGCATGACCCCGGAGGTAAAAGAAAAAATCTTCACCAGCTTTTTCACCACCAAGGGGACCGGCGGCTCCGGCATCGGCCTCATGCTGACCAAGAAGATCGTCGACGAACACGGCGGCAAGATCGACGCGACATCCGAAGAAGGGGAGGGCGCCGCGATTTCGCTTTGGTTTCCGGAGAGCCCAAAACCTAACCCCCCCGGCCCCCCTTCCCTGAGAGGGAAGGGGGGAGGTTCTTAAGTGATCTCATTATCGGTAGGCGAAGCGTCGGCGAT
>CAZZBE010000458.1:0-3041 GCA_964652715.1 uncultured Desulfobacteraceae bacterium | reverse complement strand
TGGCCAAAGGTGGACTGCCCATCAGCACCTGGAAATGCTGCCTGCTGTGGCACGTCGGAACCGTGGACGAACTCTATTTTCGATTTGCCGCCGAATGGCTGATGGACCGCTACCGGGAGGGCGCTTACGCCCTTCGCAGCGAGGAGGTCGTGCCCTTCGTGAAAACGGTCACCGACGGCCGCGTCGCCTCGGGGGGCCGCCTGTCGGAATACGGGGCGTTGCGGACGGCCCGGGACTTGCTTAAAATGGCGGCGGATTTCGGCATCCTGGAAGGACATGTCAAGAAAACCTTCGCCGGTTTTCATGCGCCGGACGAGGCGGTACTCTACGGCCTGCACGCCCTCGCCGAGGCGGGGACCGGCGCCGCGAACATGATCGCCGCCCCCGAGTGGCGGCTGTTTCTCATGGAACCCGGCGATGTGGAACGGGAACTGTTCCGACTGCACCAGTACCGGAAACTCGACTATCAGGTCGCGGGCAGCCTGGCGTCGCTGACGCTGCCCTGCCGGACCCTGACCGAATACGCGAGGAGCCTGACGGCATGACCGACTGGAAAGACCGCCTGACCCGAAAATTGGAGCCCCTGCTGCGTCTGCCCGACCCCCGGCCCAAGATCAGCGCCTACGACAACATGCCCTGCGCCATTTTCCGGTATCCGCCCAAAGAGGAATTCGCCGTCAGGGCCGAGGTCGCCCTGCTCGAAACCCGGCTGGAACAGGTTGGAAAATCCATCACCCGGATCTCCCTGGCCGAGTGCATGGCGGCCGCCCTGGCGGCGGAGGACATTTCCCCGGCCGAGCTGGCGGAACAGGAGCGGGCCGTCGGCCTGGAAAAGACGGTGGATACGGTGGGCAACGTGCTGGACGAATACCAGCCCCTGGACGGCCTCGTCCTGGAGCGGATGCCGCCGGATCCGGACCCGACCCGGGACATCGTCTTCATCACCCGGGCCGGGGCCCTGTTTCCCATGTACCGGACCTCGTCGCTTCTGGAGCAGATGATGGGGGCCGTGCCGGTCCCGGCGATCCTGTTCTATCCGGGGGATCTGGACGGCGCGGCGGGCCTGCGGTTCATGGGGATTCTGGACGCCGAACACAATTACCGGCCGAAAATATTCTGAGGGGACGCACCATGAGCGGAACGATCAAGGACCTGTTCACCAACGACATCCACCGCCACATCGAGGAGGTCATCAAGGTCGACCAGACCGACGAGGAGATCATCCGGAATGAGATCCGGGAGTACATCGCCACGGACTCCATCCGCAAATATTACCGGGACATCCTCGACCGGTACTGGGAGACGCCGAAAAAACCCCACGAGGGGGTCGGCGTCTGGATTTCCGGCTTTTTCGGGTCGGGCAAATCGAGCTTCGCCAAGAACCTGGGACTGGCCATTGAAAACCGGGACCTCAAGGGCGAAACCGCCGGCGCGCTGTTCGCCGGACAAAGCCGGGACGAAACGATCCAGGTGCTGCTGACAAACATCGGCGAGCACATCCCGACCCGGGCGGTCATCTTCGATGTCTCCACGGACCGGGGCATCCGATCCGGCAACAAGACCCTGACCGAGATCATGTACCGCCTGTTCCTGGACCGGCTGGGCTACGCCAGGGACTTCGACCTGGCCGAGCTGGAGATCGGTCTCGAAGCCGAGGGCCGTCTGGACGATTTCAAAGAAACCTTCCGCCGGCTTTACGAAAAGGACTGGGACCGGGAAAAGGGGAAATTCGCCTTCGCCATCTCCAAGGCCAGCCGGGTCATGCACGAGCTGGAACCCGAGACGTTTACCACCGCCGAATCCTGGAGCCAGGCGGCCCAGGACCGGGCCGACGTCACCCCCAACCTGCTGGCCGACCGGTGCCGGGATTTGATGGACCGGCGGCATCCCGGCAAGAGCCTCGTCTTCGTCATCGACGAGGTGGGGCAGTTCGTGGCCCGGGACGTCCAGAAGATGCTCGACCTCCAGGCCGTGGTCCAGAGCCTGGGCCGGGTGGGCCGGGGCCGGATGTGGATCATGGTCACGTCCCAGGAGAGCCTGAGCGAGATCGTGGGCGGCCTGGACGACCGCCGGGTGGAGCTGGCCCGGCTCAAGGACCGGTTCCCGCTCCAGGTCCACCTGGAACCTTCGGACATCTCCGAGGTCACCAGCAAGCGGATCCTGTCCAAAAACGCCGGGGCCGAGGGGGCGCTGCGAAACCTGTTCCAGGCCCATCGGGGCCGGCTCGCCGACAGCACCCGCATGACGGCCGACATCCGGATGCCGGACCTGACCACCGAAGCCTTCGTGGAACTCTACCCCCTGCTGCCCTACCAGATCGACCTGATCATCGGGATCGTCTCCGGCCTGCGGACCCAGGGCGGGGCGGCCCGGCACGTGGGCGGCGCCAACCGGACCATCATCAAGCTGGCCCAGCAGCTCCTCATCCACCCAGACGTGGCCCTGGCCGATCAACCCGTGGGCGCCCTGGTCCGCCTGGACCAGATCTACGATCTCGTGTCCGGCAACATTTCCAGCGAGATCCGGGGAAAGATCGCCGACATCCCGAACAAGGTCGAACATCCCCTGGCCCAGCCCGTCGCCAAGGCCGTCTGCCTGCTCCAGTTCGTCAAAAGCGTCCACCGAACCGCCGAGAACATCGCCGCCGCCCTCCACGGGGCCGTGGATGCCGATTCCCGGTTGGTGGAGGTGCGGGACGCCCTGGAAGCACTGAAAACGGCCCAGATGGTACGCGAGGCCGACGACGGGTTCCGCATCCCCACGCCGTCGGAGGACGACTGGGAGCGGACCCGCATCAATCTTGCCGCGCCCAAGGCCGGGGACACCAACCGGATCGCCGGCGACGTGATCCAGGGGTTCTGGCAGCCGCCGCCGGCCCACAAGCTCCAGGAGGTCAAGCTGTTCAAGGCCGGGCTCAACCTCAACGGCCGGCATTTGGTGGACGGCGACATCCCCGTCCACATGGCCCTGGCCGAGACGGGCGGGGAATTCGACGAAAAGACCGCCGAGTGGCGCAAGCGGAGCCAGAACGAACCCACGGC
>CAZZBE010000457.1:0-3055 GCA_964652715.1 uncultured Desulfobacteraceae bacterium | reverse complement strand
GGTGGTCCGGGAGCTGTTATCCGCCCGCCGGCTTGGCCCGGTACCCCTGCTTCCGGATCTCCTCCAGGAGGGTCTCCCGGTGGTCCCCCTGGATCTCGATGACGCCGTCCTTGACCGTTCCCCCGGCCCCGCACTTGCCCTTGAGGGTTTTGGCGAAATCCTTCAGATCGTCTTCCGCCAGGGGAACGCCATGGACGGTGGTGACGGTTTTGCCCTTTCGTCCCTTGGTCTCCCGCTGGATGCGGACGACGCCGTCGCCCTTGTCCGGCGACGGACGGTTTGACGGTTTTTTCTTGGTTTTCTTTTCCGGACAAATCCGGCCCGTCTCCGTGGAATAGACCAGGCGGCCGTCGTCGCTCATTTCGTGTGCGTCTCCTTTCTGAATGACAATCGCCCCCAATCTACGCTATAGTGGTTGGCGGTTCAACAATTTTCACCGGGAATTCCAATTCCCCAAAACAACCCCGCAAAAGGAGGCATCATGGATCGCAAAGAATTGATGGCGATGTTCAACAAACGTCCCCGCATTGGAACCCTAAGCACGGCCGACATGAATGGCAACGTCAATGTGGCGGTGTTCGGCTCCCCCCAGATGGTGGACGAGGAGACGGTGGTCATGGGCATCGGCAAGAACCGGTCGCTGAAGAATCTGAAGGAGAACCCGAGGGCCGCTTTCATCGTGATGGAACCCGGCGAGACGGTCGCCGACTGGTCGGGCGCACGGGTCTACCTGGAAGCCCAGACGGTGGACCAGGAAGGAGAATTCTACGAAGACATCAAGGCCAACATCGCCAAAATGGCGGGCCAGGAGGCGGCCGGGATGATTTTTGCCGGCATTCGGTTCAAGATCACCGAGGTGCGGCCGATTCTTGATATGAGCGCTTAACGCGGGAAGGATGTTGCGATGACGGATATGGACCATCGGGAGGCGGGAAACTTTATCCGGGACGACCTCCGGCTCAAAACGTTTCCGGTTGCCGCGAAATTTTTGAAAGAAGGCGACCCTTTCCCTGAAAAGGCCCGACGGCCCGCAGAGGGGATGGGCAAGCGGATCGCCATCTGCCAGGGCGTCACCATGGCCCGAAACTACGGCTGGACCGTTGGGCTGGCCCGTGAGGACGTGATCTGCACGCCGGCGGCCATCGCCTTCGGCTTCAGCGATTCGGAAAATCCGCCCGGATCCCTGGCGGAACTGTTTACGGAAGTCCGGTTTTGCGAAACCGCCGAATCGGCGGCGAAAGAAACGGCGTCCATGCACCATTTCAAGGGCGGAGAAATCCAGGGGATCGTGCTGGCGCCGTTGGAAAAGGCCGGTTTTTCGCCGGACACGGCGCTCATCTACGGCAACCCGGCCCAGATGATGCGGCTGGCCCAGGCGTGGTCTTTTGTGTCGGGCGACCGGGTCGAGGGGCGTTTCGGCGGCAAGGTGGAGTGCGACGAATACCTGATCGCGCCGTTCCGGTCGGGGGCGCCCCGGATGGTGATCCCCGGCCAGGGCGAGCGGATATTCGCCATGACCCAGGACGACGAGATGGCCTTTGCCCTGCCCGGCGCGGCGCTGGCGGAACTGGCAAGGGGGCTGAAGGAGGCCGCCAAGCCCATCGGGGCGCGGTATCCGGCGACGCCGTATCAGAATTTCGAGCCGGATTTTCCAAAGGCGCACAAGGAATTGGGGAAACGGCTGGGGGTGCTCTGACGGAGATCCCCCCAGACCACATGGTGTCCCAAATGCGGTCGATTTTGGATTTGGTTTCGCCTGTGATCATGAATGGTTGATTCCCTGGGATAGCCTCGACGCAATTATCCGGTTTCCAACTGAAGCGCCCGCACCTCGTTATCAAGGCGATTTGCGAGCAAATCCTCGGTCGTTTCGAGATCAAAACGGGTTTGCAAATTTAACCAAAACTGAGGCGCCATGCCGAAAAAGCGCCCCAAACGCAGCGCGGTGTCCGCCGTGATGGCTCTTTTGCCATGCACAATTTCATTGATGCGTCTGGGCGACACGCTGATATCCTTTGCCAATCGATACTGGCTGATTTTCATGGGCTCTAAAAATTCCTCCATCAGAATTTCGCCCGGATGGATAGGAGGAAGTTGTTTGCTCTTCATACAAAAACTCCTAATGATAATCTGTGTGCAAATCCGCGCATCTTTTTTAAACATTGCTTCGGTATATTCCTGGCGCCGCTTCTGCGTTTCCGCGGCGTCTGAAGCGCGTTTAAGTTCTCCGGCCTCGAAAGCCCCCAGGATTTCACGCTCTTCCTGATCTATCCTGCTCATGGCGAACCTCCCAAACAGGTTGCGGCTGTAGCGTTGGGAACGTTGCAACGACCCATCACAGATTGCCATATTCCTTAAACGAATAATACCCTTTCTTACTGAAAATAATGTGATCCAGCAACTGGATTCCCAAAGTTTCGCTGGCCGCCTTGAGCTTTTGGGTGATGGCCATGTCCTCCCGGCTGGGATCGAGGTTTCCCGAGGGGTGGTTGTGGGCCACGATGACGGCCGACGCCCGGTCGGTTATGGGGTCGGCATAGACTTCCCTCGGATGAACCTGGGTGGTGTTGACCAGCCCGACGGAGACGGTGCGGGTGGCGATGACCTCGTTGGCGCCGTTCAACGAGATGCAAAGAAAGTGCTCCTGCTTCCGGTCGGCCATGTGGCGGATCAGCGGCATGATATCGGGCGGCTGGGAGATCTTGACGCCTTCCGGCCGGATGCGCCGCCGGGCCAGTTCCAGGGCGGCGGCCACGATGGCCGCCTTGGCCGGGCCGATGCCGTCCACCTCGCACAGGGTCCGGAGGTCCGGATTGATGCCGACGACGTCCAGCACATTGAGCACCCGGTTGGCCAGGGTCATCACATCGACGTTTTTATTCCCGCTGCCCAAAAGAATGGCCAGCAGTTCCAGGTCGGACAAGGCCGCCGGCCCCCGGTTCAGGAGCTTTTCCCGGGGCCGGTCGTGGGCGGGAATCTGGGCGAGTTTTTTCATCTCATAAATCCGGCAACGTCCTCAACCCCAAATGCGCCAGCAATTCGTCAAATTCCTTCC
>CAZZBE010000456.1:0-3066 GCA_964652715.1 uncultured Desulfobacteraceae bacterium | reverse complement strand
TTGGACGAATCCCCGGCTTGGACGCACAGGCAAGCCGGCGTTTGCAAATCGGGGGGGTGTCTGGTAAAAACCAGGCGGAAAAACGCGCGACCCAAAGCACGTCAAAATCAAGGACGGGGATTCAATGGCGGAACAGACGCCGGACGCGGAAAAAGAACGAAAAACGATTTCACTGGACGCATCCCTGCATGAACAGCTTCGGGAATACTGCGACGACAACGGCCTCCGGCTCGTGTCTTTCGTGGAGGAGGCGTTGGAAAACGCCATGGACGTGACGGAAGAGCTGAAATACCTGGACGAGGCCGAAAATCTCATCTCGGCGGTCCAGGACGAAAAGGAGCGGGCCTACCGCCGCGGCTATCGGGTCGGCCTTCTGGCGGCCTTCCTCGCGGCCCGGGGAAATCTGGGGACCTCCATGTCATACCGGGCCCGGGAGCGGGAACTGAAGGAGGGGCGGTTCAGGGCCGTGGACGGCGGCGGGCAGTTGGAGCTGTTCAAGTGACCGCCGGGTCCGCCCTTTCGAACAGATCGACGCCGATCTCTTCGATGACCTCCGCCAGCTCGAGGCTTTCCAGGTATCGTTGCGGGATCGCCCCTCGGCCCAGCAGCGCGCCCAGGATATTGCCGGCGACGGCGCCGGCGCTGTCCGAATCGCCGCCGTGGTTGACGGCCAGGCGGACTCCCTTTTCGAAATCCTCGCCAGCGGCGAGGGCGCAGTAAACCCCGATGGCCAGGGCCTCTTCAGCGATCCAGCCCGCGCCAAGATTCTCGACGGTATCGAAGGACGCCGGCTCGCTTTTCCAGGCCCTGATGGCAGCCCGGACAGCCGCGGACGTCTCCTCATGCCGGGGTCGGGTTTCCAGAACGGCTAAAGCGGACTCAACGGCGTCCTGCAAAGACGCCCCGACCCTCAGCCGATGGATGATCAGGGCCTGGCATCCGGCCGCCAGATACCCCGTGGGATGCCCGTGGGTGATGGCGGCGATCTCGCAGGCGGCGTCGAACACCGCCGCATTTTCTCCCAGAAACAACCCCGCCGGCGCGATGCGCATGACCCCGCCGCAGCCTTTGCTGTTGTTGATGGGCCGCTGAATGGTCCCCATCCGTCCGCTGGAGAGGGACGACAGGCAGGCGTTTCCCGGCGCCCTGCGGGAATGGAGGGCCGGAAATCCGGTCAGGATGCCGTCCGCCATGCCGCACGACCCGTGCTGTTTCAACAAGGCCCCCTCCCCTATTTCTTTTTGGGTGGACAGCCATCGCAGGTAAGCGTGGTAAACGGATTCAACGATAGGGCCGTCGCCCTTCCGGGCACGGTGAAGGATCAGCCCTTCCGCCGTGAACAGCGTCATTTGGGTGTCGTCGGTGATGGCCCCCTTCCGTCCGTAGGCCGGTTCATAATCCGACAGGCCCTCCGGACCGAACCGCCGGTGGATCTCCGCCGCCGTCTTGAATTCCACCGGCGCGCCCAGGGCGTCCCCAACGGCCCCGCCGAGGAGGCAGCCGGTGAAGCGGTCTCCCGTTTTTATTTTATGGAGCATGAAATACCGTCGCTGTTTTGAATCGTAAATGGCAGAATGCCGCGCATCACCCGGACAACTCCGCCCCTTGTATCACGCGTCCGACGCCGCTTTGAACGAATGTTTTTTTGAATGCGTCGGCAAACGATCCAATGGCTTCTTTTCCCGTGCAGTGAGAAGGGGCGACGTATCGGACGCCCATGGTTTGCAGACGGGATATCGTTTTCCGGACGCTTTCCACGGTATCCGACACCAGATGGAAGCCGCCAAGCGCCATGAAAACCGTCTGCCGGGTCAATTCCCCAGCCCGGTCTACAATGTTGCATATCCCCGGGTGCGCGCAGCCGGTAACGACGACCGCGCCTTTGTTCGTTGGAATCGACAGCGACTGCTCGGCGATAATGGGGCTTTGCATCTGGCCGGTTGAAATCGCCCCGCGGCAAACCCATTTGGGTTTATCCACCGGAATTACGGTCGATCCAAATTGCCCGGCTATCGCTCTGTACGACGCCGATGCCGACTCGGGAACATAGATTTCGACATTGGGATGGGCTTCCAAAAACCGGTGCAGTCCGCCGTTGTGGTCATAGTGGCCGTGGGAGATGAAAACCACGTCAACCTGGTCTGGCGCGATGTTTAAGCGCTTCAGGTTGTCCATGACAATTGAGCCGTTTCCGCCTGTATCGAACAACAGGGTTTTGTCGAGTCCCTCTATAAGACAGGAAAATCCATGGTCTGCCTGGAGTCGCCTGTCATAAGCATAATTGTCGTACACGATCGTTAGCTTGAGCCGTTCGATGTCGATGGGGTTGACTTCCATGACCTTTTCTCCCAAAAATCCGCGAATAATGCCGGGATTCCTCATAATCGTCAAAATCAAAGTCGGAATCAGGCCGCCGCGGTGCTCATGAATTGAATAGAAAAGCGCTGAGCGTTTACGTCCTTGATATCTAATTCTTCGGCATAATTCAAGAATAATTTTGAACCTGCTCGTCGTTGCCAAACCCCTTCCTTTTTGATAAGGCGCGGGAATTTTGATGTTTGATTTGTGAGAATCTGAATGATATGAATGGGATTGACCATTGGGAGAACGCTTCGGCGGCGTTTTCGAATCTCACAATCCCGTTTTGTGACCTTAGAATCAATCATGGACAAAAGGAAATAGGAGCAAACATGACCTATTCGGAAGTGATCGTGACAAAAGGCGACAACCATGTGGCGGAAATCACCTTAAACCGGCCCGAACAGATGAACACCTTCAACACCGGAATGGCCGGGGAATTGTACGCGGCCCTCATGGATGCGGAATCCGACAAAAATGTTCGGGTGATCCTGCTGGGGGGGGCGGGCCGGTCCTTCAGCGCCGGCATCGACGTCAACGAACTGGAGGGCAAATCCGCTCTTGAATACCGCGAATGGATCGAACACATGGAACGGCCCCTGGTGACCATCTCCAACATGAGAAAGCCGGTCATCGCCAGGGTTCAGGGCGTCGCCGCCGCCAACGGCATGGGGCTTGCGGCGGCATCCGATCTGGTCATCGCCGGCG
>CAZZBE010000455.1:0-3075 GCA_964652715.1 uncultured Desulfobacteraceae bacterium | reverse complement strand
GCGGAAAAAGTCGAAATGGGTTCACACCGGCGATTAGTGCTCAAAAACCCGTCTTTCCATCAACTGCTGGGCGTCCACCGAAAGCGGGGTATGAGGCAGCGTTTCCAGCCGCCTAAGCCCGATCTCCTCGCCGGTTTCCTGGCAATAACCGTAAGTCCCTTCATCGATGCGGCGCAGGGCTGATCGGACCTTTACCGCCATCTCACGGTATTCGTAACAGGCGTTGATTTTCATCTCTCTGTCCGCGTTCAGATCGGAATAGTCGAGCAGATCCGCCGGCCGGCTTTCCTTTTCCGCCAATTCCCGCCGTGTGTCCTTCAGTTTTGTTTCAATGCGCGCCAGCATGTTCAGGAGTTTCAGCCGGTAGTACATCAGTTGCCGGGGGTTCATGTAGGGTTCGGATTCCGAAGGCCGGTAGTCGGGGTCCACGTGAAGGGTCAAGAGTGCATTCATTTTTCTGTCTCCTTTTGCGTCGTCATTGGGCCCGGGCGGTACACATCCTGTCCGAGAGAGATGAAAATTACGGAATTTCGATTATGATTTTGTGAACGGTTTGTTAGTTTTTTGTTAAATCGGATGCACAACGGCGGCGATGCCTTGCAATCCACTTCAAAACCCTACAGGACACCGTCTCCAATGCGCCGTTTTCCAAAAACAAAGCTTTTTCTTGGATTCATAATCCTTTTTTCGACCGTCTGCCAGGGGAACGCTGTCGTTAAACTGAACGGCGGAAAAGCTGTGACCGTGCCCGTCGGCGCCCGAATGATTCTGGACGCCTACACCTGGGGATCGGTGGGTTTGGAAGCGCGATGCGAGGTTGGCAGCCCGATGGTCGTGAAATTGGTCCGGTCCGATGTCCTGTATGATTATTTCACCGATGCGGGAAAAGGAATGCTGGGTTCGGACGAAGGCCGGGGCGGCGGCCGCCCGGTACAGATCATCTCCGTGACCGTGAAATAATTGGCGTTAAGGCCGCCGGTCCATTTCCGCCGCCGCCGCCGCGACCAGCCGCTGCATATCCGGCGGCGTCACGTCGCCGATGTTGCCGATGCGAAAGGTGTCCAGGGACGTGACCTTTCCGGGATAAATGACAAATCCCCGCCGTTTCAGGCCGTTGTAAAAGCGAAAAAAGTCATGGGAAGGGTCTGTCGGGCTGTGAAAGGCGGTGATGAAGGGCGATTGAAGATCGTCCGGCAACAGGGTCCGGAACCCCAGGTCCCGCATGCCCGCCACCAGGACCCGATGGTTTTCCCGGTACCGCGCATGTCGCGCCGCCACGCCCCCTTCCTCCGCCAGTTCGTTGAGGGCCTGTGCAAAGGCGCGGACGGTGTGGGTCGGCGACGTATACCGCCATTTGCCGTTTTTCCGTTCCATGCAGTCCCACTGATCGAAGAGGTCCAGGGAGAGGGTCCGGGCCCGGCCCTTGATGTTCATCATCTCCTCCGTCCGGGCGATGATGAAGCCGAAGCCGGGCACGCCTTGTATGCACTTGTTGGCGGAGCTGATGAGAAAATCGGCGCCGATGCCGGCCATATCCAGGGGGATGCCGCCGAAACTGGACATGGCGTCCACGATACAGGTCTTGCCGAATTGTTTGACTATGTGTCCGATCTCGGCCACCGGGTTGAGCATGCCGGTGGTGGTCTCGCAATGGACCACCGCCACATGAGTAATTCCGACATCGTTTTTAAGAGTGTGAAACAGCCGGTTCAGGTCGGGCGGTTTTAACTCGCCGCTGTCCAGAATCGCCACGGAAATCCGATGACGCTGGGCGATCTGGAAGATCCGCTCGCCATAGGCCCCGTTTGCGATAACCAGCAGCTTGCCGTCGCCGGGCACGATGCTGCTGATCACCGATTCCACGGCGAAAGTGCCGCTGCCCTGCATCAGCACGCACGTATGGCCGTCCGCTTCCGTGGCCAGCGCCGTCAACCGCCGGCGGATGTCCTGGACCACGGCGTGATAGTCGTCGTCCCATGTGCACCAGTCCCGGAGCATGACCGCTTTAACGCTTTGGGTGGTGGTCAGGGGGCCGGGCGTCAAGAGGAGATAGGGGTTGTCGGGGAGGGTCGGCGCGTTCAATGGCGGCTCCTTTCAAATTGAGGTCGATCCTATCGCTCTTAATAACCCCAAATTGTTAGCAGCGCATTAGGCGTTTGTGAAAAAACTGTTACCGGGACGCTGCACGGGCGCCCCTCCCCCGCACGAGGCGCGCCAGTTGCGCGACAACGGTCTGCATCTCTTCGGCCTGTTGCCGCAAATGACGGGACGCGGCGGCGGCGGATTCGGCGCTGGCGGCGTTTTCCTGGGTCAGACGGTCCATTTCGGCCAGGGTTTGGGTCAACCCTTCGACGCTTCTGGCCTGATCTTCCGAAGCGGCTGCGATGTCGGCGATGCGGCCCGCCACCGCCTCGGCGGCGTCGGCAATATTTTTGAAGTCGCCGTCGGTTCTCTTTACCAGATCGGTTCCTTCCGATAACCGGTCCCCCATCGATTGCAGCAGTGAAGCAGTGTTCCGGGCGGCTTCCCCCGCACGCAGCGCCAGCGCCCGGATTTCCCCGGCCACCACCGCGAACCCGGCGCCGGCTTCTCCGGCCCGGGCCGCTTCCACGGCGGCGTTCAGGGCCAGCAGATCGGTTTGGAAAGCGATCTCTTCGCTGGTCTTGATGATCTTGGCGGAATCATCGCCGGCCGTTCCGATGGCCGCCATGGCCGCCACCAGCTTCTCCATGGATTCCGTCCCGCCTTGAACGATCCGTCGGGCCTCCCGCATGCGGATGTCGGTCTCCCGGGCATGATCCGCGTTTTGGGCCACGGCGCCGGCCATCTCCTCCATGGCGGCCGAGGTCTCTTCCAGGGATGCCGCCTGCTCGGCGGCGCCGTCGGCCAGGGTTCGGCCGGTGTCGGCCAGGGCGACGCTGGCGTCGTCGATCCGGCCGGCGTTTCCGGACAACCCGTCGATGATGCGCGTCAGGGGCCGGGCGATGGCGGCGCTGAACCGGACGGCCAGCACCAGACCGAGGCCGAGAAGCCCCAGGGCGGCCAGCCCCAGAACCCGCAATCCCTTCCCAAGGC
>CAZZBE010000454.1:0-3098 GCA_964652715.1 uncultured Desulfobacteraceae bacterium | reverse complement strand
GTCATGGAGATCGAAGGGCTCATCGACGACGCGGTTCAATCGATCTACAGCGGCGACGGGCTGCGGCATATGTCCAAACGGACCCTGACCGCCTGCGGGGCGCAATGTTCCGGCGGCGGCATGGGATGCGGGTAAATTATCGCGATGCCCATTGGCGGCAAACCGTAGGGGCGAAAAATTTTTCGCCCCTACCGATGACCCAACATCACGTTGAAAAGGAAAAACGATTCCCTTGTCCGTGCCTGGAAAAGTGAGGATGAGTTCTTCCGCCGTCCGTGCGCATCCTTCACGGCACATAAAAATTTAACCTGAAAAATCAACTTTATACGCCCCAATCCAACCCCTTCTCCCGATAGCTCTAATGCCCCGAGCCCCCTTCAGGGGGCTTCCCCTCCTTGCCGGGGGGTTCAGCCCCCGGCGCCTCATGCCGGGGGCTGAACCCCCCGGCAAATAAAGCAACCGCCCTAAAGGGCGCTCGGAAGCGGTCCACTATCGATTAAGCGCTCCGGAAGTGGATGCAGGGACATCATTATCGCGTCGTCTTCTCCGCCTCCGGGACGCCGCCCCATTTCTTCCACTGTTTGTTCAGCACCCCGCCTTCCTCGCACACGTCCTGCCGGGCCGCCTTTTTAAACCGGACCCAAAAAGATTCCGGCTCCTTGCGGACGCTCCCGCCCCATAACGACCGAATTCCGTTTCACGCTCTTTGACAGGTTCAACGTGGGATTGACGCTGACCATCATCTCCTTGGATCTCTATCCCACCGTCGTCATCATTCTCGGCTACACCGATGCCTGCTTTGCCTTCGGCGGCCCGAGCCGGCGGGGAACCCGGCAGGCCCTGTCCATCATGGGGCTGGAGAAGGTGCTGGGGGATACACCGGGGGCAGGATCTTCTCGACGCCCATTACCGGCGGGATCACGAGGCGCGAGGAGGCGTCCGGGCCGTCCGGTTTTCATTTGCGGGATCAATCGGTTTTCGACGGAATCCGGGCCCGGCCTTCGACATCGTTAAGGTCCAGGTGGTTGCGCATATACTGGTTGCTCGCGTCCCGCCGGGGCGTGAAGTCCCAGGGCGCGCGGCGGCCGGTCATGTGGGCCTGGAACACGAGGCGGCGGCGTTTCTGGCTGTCGAGGACCTTTTGATGGAGCCTTTCCGGGTCCTGGTGGTCCAGCATCTTCTGGTGGAGGGCGCTTTCGATGTTTTTCAACTCCGGCCGGCCCGACAGGTTTTCCAATTCCCCGGGGTCGTTTTCCAGATCAAAGAGCTGGGGCGGGTCCGGCTGGCTGTAGATGTATTTGTACTGTCCCTGCCGGATCATGAAGCAGGGGGCGATCGCCCCTTCGCCGAGAAATTCCGAGATGACGGGGCGGATCGCCGAACCGCTCTTTCCGCGCAGAAAGGGGACGAGGCTTTCTCCGTCCATGGCGTCCGCCGGATCGGCCAGGCGCTCGTTGCCGGACAGCTCTAAAAAGGTCGGCAGCAGGTCCACCAGGGAGACGGGGGCGGCCGCGCGGCCGGCGGTGATGGACGGGCCGGATATGATCAGCGGCACGCGGACGGATCGCTCGAAAAGCGACATCTTGTACCAGAGCCCCCGCTCGCCGAGCATGTCGCCGTGGTCCGCCGTGAAGACGATGAGGGTGTTGTCGCGCATCCCGGTATCGTCGAGGGCTTTGAGAAGTCGGCCGATCTTGTCGTCGATGTAGCTGATCTGACCGT
Source organism: uncultured Desulfobacteraceae bacterium (assembly GCA_964652715.1). Taxonomy (GTDB): domain Bacteria; phylum Desulfobacterota; class Desulfobacteria; order Desulfobacterales; family JAABSP01; genus JAABTD01. The sequence continues at coordinate 1,376 of CAZZBE010000454.1, read as the reverse complement.
AATAGGCGTGCCGGGCGTTGCGGATCTGGGCGTTGGCGACGGCCCGCATGTGGTTGCCGTAAGCCTTCCGAAGCCGCATGCTGTGGGGGTCGCACCGGTCGTCGGGGATGTAGCCCACCTCGGGCAGGTCGATGGCGTCGTGGTCGTACCGGTCCCAGTGTTCCCCGGGGCAGGCGTAGGGATCGTGGGGATCGGTAAAAGAGACCACGAAGAGAAAGGGGCGGTCGTCCTCGTCCCGGGCCATGTCGTAGAGGTGGCGCACGGCCTGGAAGCCGGTTTCGTCGTCGAAGTCGATCTGGTTGGTCCGCTCGCAGGGGGCCGCGTTGGTGACGCTGTCCATGTTGTGGTACCACCAGTCGAAGCGGCGGTCGGGGTCGCGCCAGTCCGGGGTCCAGCCGTGGTCCGCCGGGTAGATGTCGGTGGTCAGCCGCTCCTCGAACCCGTGTAGCTGGTCCGCGCCCACGAAGTGCATCTTGCCGGAGAGCGCCGTCCGGTAGCCGCCGGCCCGGAGGTAATGGGCGAAGGTGGGGATGTCCCCCGGAAATTCGGCGGCGTTGTCAAAAGCCCCGATCCGGGAGGTGTGCTGCCCGCTCATCATGGAGAACCTGGAAGGGGCGCACAGGGGATTGTTGCAGTAGGCGCTTTCGAACACGACGCCGTCTTCGGCCAGGGCGTCGATGTGGGGGGCCTGAACGATCGGGTGTCCGTAGGCGGGCAGGGCGTGGGGCGCGAGCTGGTCGGCCTGGATCATCAGGATGTTGGGTCGATCTAATGTCAATCGGAACCTCCTTTGGTTAATTTTCATTCATGATGTCTTCGATCTTGTATTGGGCGTCGAGGAGCGCGTCGACGATCCGGGTTTCCAGGCCGTCTTCCGCCAGGCGGGCCGGCATGATGCCGAGCCCGAGGGCCATGACCGGCCGGCCGTTTTCCCGGAGCGGGACGGAAAATCGGTGCATGCCGGGGTAGAAAAGGGCGAAATCGTTCTGGACGCCGGTGGAGGCCGCGTGATCGATCATCCGGCATGCGTCGGGCAGGGGCACCGCATGGCGGTGGCGCTGGAGTTCGGCTTCGATGAAGGTTTCGTCCCGGAACCGGTCGGGGGGGATGAAGAAGATGGCGCCGAGAACCGGCATCCTGAGTTCAAGACTCTGGCCGGCCTGCCACAGGGACGGGGATTCGGGGTCCATGAAGCTTTCGAGGCAGAACATGCGGTCGTCCACACAGGTGAACAGGTTGACCGATGCGTGGAAGGTCTCGTACAGCCGCCGCATGTGCTCCCTAATATACTGGATCGGCTCGTTTTTCCGGCCCATGGCCCGCCCCCAAAAATAGATCTTCCAGCCGAGGGCGTACCGGCCCGAAGGGGTCTTTTC
>CAZZBE010000453.1:0-3109 GCA_964652715.1 uncultured Desulfobacteraceae bacterium | reverse complement strand
AAATCCGAAACATGATCCGACAACACCCGGTTGTGCTCCTCCGGCATTCTGCGATCGGCAGGGCTCGGCCCCAGCCAACGTGAAATTTTTCATAAAATTGGGGCGAACCCCGACTATATCAGAGAAACCGTAATCTTCCGTTTTGCCCACCGCGTTTCGGATTTCATCACAATATTTCCGGAGTGACATTTTCTATGCTTTCGAGCGTGGCAAGCCGGTCTTCCAATTTTGCTGAGAGTTCAAATTCCCCGGCCCATTCGACATATTCCATATCTTTGCCGCCCAGGTCTTCAGATGCCCATTCACGAATAAATGTCTCAGATGAAACTCCATATTGTTTTTCAAATTTGACGAGCCTTTTCCTGGACAAATCAAGGCTATATTGCAATCTGGCGATCTCCGTGCAAAGCGCTTCCCTCAATAGCGGTTCCGCTTTATCATAATTGCTCGTTTTGAAAACGATATTTTGCATATTGCCCACCCAATTCAACCCTTTTCGTCGAGTGATTTCGGGACGCCCCAAACCCTTATTCAGAAGCCGGCCAGCATCATCGCAATACGTTCCGAAGCCGTCCCATCCCCATAAGCGTCGCATCTCTCCGGCGCCCGAACCGAATCCCGAACCGCCCCCACAATCGCATCGCCATCACATCCCACCACCCGATTCAACCCGCTTTCCACCGTCTCCACCCACTCCGTCTCATCCCTTACCGTCACGCAAGGAACCCCGAACCAATACGCCTCCTTCTGCACCCCGCCCGAATCCGTCACAATCACCTTTGCATTCATCTCCAGCATCAGCATGTCCAGGTAAGACACCGGCTCGCACACATCCAGATCATCCAAAACCAGACCCGACGCCCCCAGCTTCTTTTTCGTCCGCGGATGCAGGGGCGCGACCACCTTCAATCCCTCCCGGGCAATGGACTCCAGGGCCTTGAAAATCGAACCGAGCCGCTCCGGATCATCCGTGTTTTCCGCCCGATGGACCGTCGCCAGCGCATAGTCTCCGGCCTTCAACCCAAACCGCTTCAGAATATCCGACCGCTTTTTCGCCAGCTCCGCATTATGGAGTACCGAATCATACATCACATCCCCCACCAGGCGAACCCCCCGGACCATCCCCTCGGCCTTCAAATTCTCCACCGCATTGGCCGTAGGGCAAAACAGCAAATCCGAAACATGATCCGACAACACCCGGTTGTGCTCCTCCGGCATTCTGCGATTGAAGGACCGCAACCCCGCCTCCACATGGGCGATGGGAATATGCAGCTTGACCGCCGCCAAAGCCCCGGCCAACGTTGAATTCGTATCCCCATAGACCAGCACCCAGTCCGGCTTTTCCGCAATCAAAACTTCTTCCAGCCGGATCAGCATCTCCCCGGTCTGACGCCCGTGGGACCCGGACCCGATGCCTAAATTTACATCCGGTTCCGGAATTTCCAACTGTTCAAAAAACGTCCCGGACATGTTGCGGTCATAATGTTGGCCTGTATGAATCAGAAACTCTTGATGACCGGCCCGGCGAAGCGCCCGGCCAACGGGGGCGGCCTTTATGAATTGAGGTCGAGCGCCAATGATGGTGGCAATTTTCATCGATCCGCACCGAATCGATCCGCCCATTGATCTCCACTATCTCCGCTCTCAAGCAGCATACACTTCTTCCCGAGATAAGGTTTTGGCTGCGAATAAAAGCGCCGACCTGATATCTTCTTCGGTGATAAATGGATAATCCTCCGTTAAATCTTCGAATGTGCATCCATAAGCTATCTTTTCAATAATGAGTTCCACTGTGAGTCTAGTGCCCTTAATCACGGGCTTGCCAAGCATTATATCTGAATCAATGGAAATTCTTTTAAGAAGTTTTGGTTCGTTCATATTAAATCCTCCATTGGGATAAATTTGAACTTATTCTTTGAAATAAGGATAAAATGATTTGGAATTTTCTTTTTATGGTTCAATATGAGTTTCTCCAACAACGCCACTTTCTCCCTCGTATTCTGCCCCTTTACCCTCAACAGAATGATTCCAAAAGCGTTTTGTTTCCGCAGAAAAACCAATTCACCGAAATCTTTATCGTTGGTTACGAGTATGCGTTTTTCATGGTTAGCCATGGCCAACAAGTCAGCATCGTTCATTTCGCAATTGTAATCTGGAATCCATTTCACATCAAACCCATGATTCTGCAAACATTCAACAATTGCTTTTTCAATATTCACATCCGCCAGGAATTTTATCATTCACATCCCTTGTCAATATCCTATTATGGGTTTGAGCCGTCAGATCAATCTTGATAAAATTAGATCCGCGGACCAGCGATGGCGGCGATCTTCATTCGGTCTTCCCAAAAGCCCCGGCGACCCGCCGCTGATCCCCCTCGCTCAGATACGGCGACATGGGCAGGCTCAAACACCGGGCCGCAATGTCTTCGGACACGGGAAAATCGCCCCTTCCATGCCCCAGCTCCGCAAACGCCCCCTGCAGGTGCAACGGCGCCGTATAATACGCAACGGACGGCGCGCCGCCCGCTTTCAATTCCCGGGACAACTCATCCCTGTCGCCGGCCAGAATGGTGTACTGGGCGTACACCGAATCATTCCCATCGCCGATCACCGGCGTTTGAACCCCGGAAACCCCGGACAAGAGCGCGTCATACCGCTTGCCCGCCTCCCACCGAAGCCGACACTCTTCGGGAAAAATCGCCAGCTTCTCCAGCAACACCGCCGCCTGCATCGTATCCAGCCGGCCATTGACGCCCACCAGCGGATGCTGATGCTTCACCTTCTGACCATGCGCCCGAATCTGGCGCATCTTTTCCGCCAGCGCATCATCGTCCGTAAACATGGCCCCGCCATCCCCATAGCACCCCAACGGCTTTGACGGAAAAAACGACGTGCAGCCGATCAGGGAAAGGGCGCAGGACTTTTTACCATGATGCGTCGCCCCGAAACTCTGGGCCCCATCCTCAATGACCGGCAGCCCATGCTTTTCAGCAATGGCGTTGATCCGGGTCATATCCGCGCATTGCCCGTAAATGGAAACCGGCATAATGGTTTTGGTTTTGTCCGTGATGGCGGCTTCGATGGAATCCGGGTCCATATTGAATGTG
>CAZZBE010000452.1:0-3126 GCA_964652715.1 uncultured Desulfobacteraceae bacterium | reverse complement strand
CGCCGATGCTTGCCTATTGGGTAGCCCGCAATGCAAGAAAATCAGCAGATACTATTTATTGGTTCAAAAAAGCAGCAAAGCAAGGTGATGAATTCGCCGATAAAGCATTGAAGAGGATAGAAAAGAATCGGTAGTTCATCAGGCATTGATGCACTACGAAGGCCCCATATACCGCCCGCCCAGCGAAGCCGACTCCCTGCTGATCCAGGCCACCGTCGGATGCCCCTGGAACCGATGCACCTTCTGCATGGTCTACAAAAACGGGCCGCGCTACCGGGAGCGAGAGCCGGCCGATATATGCCGCGATATCGACGAGGCCCGCGAAACATACGGTGATCACGTCCGCACCCTCTTTTTCCCGGCCGGCAACACCATCGCCATGCGAACCGATCGATTAGCGGCGATCTGCGCCCATGCCCGGAAGGTTTTCCCGCAGCTAGAACGGATCACGGTCTACGGGTCATCCCAATACCTCCGGCAAAAGGGACCGGAAGATCTGAAGCGGCTGGCCGAGGCCGGGTTAACGCGCATTCACGTCGGGCTGGAATCCGGGAACGACGAGGGCTTGCGGCGCATCCGAAAGGGTGCCGACGGCGCTACACACATTGAGGCGGGGCGCATGGCCATCGAAGCCGGCATCGAACTGAGCCTTTACGTCGTGCTGGGCATCGGCGGCCGTTCGCTCTCGGCGGAGCACGTCGCCGGAACGGCCGCCGTCCTCAACGCCATCCAGCCCCATTTCATTCGCCTGCGCACCTTCGTGCCCAAGATCAACACGCCGCTGCTGGACGACATCGAGGCCGGGCGCTTCGAGATGCTCGGCCCCCATGGCGTGCTCCGGGAAACCCTCGGACTACTGGAAGCCCTCGATACGGACAGCCGTCTGGCCAGCGACCACTACACTAATTACATCAACATCGAAGGCCGCCTGCCGGAGGATAAAGACCGCATGATAAAACGCGTCACAGAGGCCCTGACCCGCGATGAATCCGAATTCCGACCGTTTTTCGTGGGAAACCAATAACCCCAGGGCGTCGGCGTCAATTGGGCACCGATCCGACAAGCCCCAGCACATTCGCCTCGATCCAGAAAGAATCGGCATCCGGCGTGTGGACATAGCGTTGGGAGGTGACGAACAGGTCCTCCCGATGAAAAATGATGTAATTGGCGGGCGGGAGGACGGATCGGATGCGGTTTTTCAGGCGCTTCAATACATCAATGTCGGGGTTTCCTTTGAGCATCAGCAATTCCCCCTTCGATGTTCCGTCGATGAGGGGCAGCGTCCGTTGCATCAATAACCCGTTGAAGACCTTCTCCTCGGTCAATGGCACGCTGTAAATCCGCATGGCGGCGGCGTTCCAGTCCGGGATGACCGCTCGCGCTGAAACCTCCATCCCCGCATCGCCGATCAGCGACAAGATCTTTTCCCGGTATGCCATCCCGTTGGGTTTGATCGCCAGAAACGGCCGAAAGGGCGCATCCCGCCGGAACCGGGCCCGCTCCGCCGCGATCCTCGCCATTTCGTTGTAGACCTCGCGGTGGGTGATCACGCCCGGATACGTCGCGATCCGGGTGATGGGCTCGGCCGCGCCGGACCGTCCCCGCACCGTTTTCCGCTCCAGGGCGTTGGCCGTGAGGTTGAACACTTTCAGGCAGTTGATGCAGTTGGTCCGGCAAATGGGATCTTCCCGGCAGCTTTCGCCCCGGACAAAGGCCAGCGTCTTTTCCTGCTGTTCGGAAAACCTTTCCGTCAGACGCCCCAGCGGTTCGCCGCCTTCCCGCACATAGACCGGACAGGGATAATAGGATGTCGCGTCCACCGTCCGTTCGGACAGGGGGACGAAGCAGTGGGCCATCAACCGCTCCGACGCCAGATCGTCGAATCCCCAGGTGTGGCGGGCGAAAACGGTGTTGAGCTTGCGCCGGAGCAGGGGGAACCGGTTCTCCGGCATGTCCGCCAGAAATGCCTCCAATGCTTCAACGACCCGCCGACGCTCCCCGAAATCCCCCAGTCCCTTGCTCTCCTGGGAAAGGGGGATCAGCTTCACGTCGTCGGGGTTCAGGGCAGCGGACGCCTTCACCAGGTCCACCAGTTCCTCCCGGTTGTCCCGGCTGACGCACATGTTGATGATGATGTGGACTGGCGATCCTTCCTCGTCCCGCAGCCGCGTCAGTTCCCGGATCGACGCCCGCACGCGTTCATAGGCCCCGCGCCGGCCCACGCAGGCGTCGAACCGCTCGGGCGCGTGGGTGTCGCAGGAGATCCGGACCTCCCGCAGCCCCCGTTCAACCAGCTCCCGGTAAAACCGCGGACTGGCCGTGCCGTTGGTGGTCAGGCTGGTGACGATGCCGCGCTCCGCGGCGTCCGCCACCATGTCGGGCAGATCCTTCACCAGGGTGGCCTCGCCGCCGGTGAAGTGGACATGATCGATCGCCCCGACATCCATTCGGTCCACCACCCGCCGAAAAAGGGGCAGCGTGTACTCGACCGGATCATCGGGGGACCGGCGTCGGGGCCGGTTGTGGATGGTGTGGCAATAGGGGCAGGAAAGGTTGCACCGAAAAGTGGCGAACAGCGTCACCCGGTGAATCCGCTCCGGCGGCATCACCGCATCGGAGCGGAAACAGGGCGAAATCTCCCGGATTCTCTCGAACCGGGCGTCCTGATAGATCAGGTCGGGCGCCGCCCGTCCGGGATGTGGAAAATGGCGCATCGATCTCTCAATCGGTTGTCTTTGCACTGATTATCAGAGTCTGTCCGAAAACGGTAGATTTGGGTTTCAGGCAAGGCCGCGTCTCCCGGACAGACGCTCACGCGCTGCGGGGTCCATATATAACCCATTGTAATTTAGGAAACAAGGTGAAAAATCACCGATTCATATCGAGCCGGCGAAACCTCGGCCGCGCGGCAAATGATTGACCTGACCCGGTTTTTATGGGATTGAAGACCCATCGATCACACCGATCACCAACAAACCGACAGGAGGAAACCATGGCGCAGGAAAAAGAAGACAGGGACATCGAAAAAACCTATCCCATCAATGAGTTCATCGCCAAGCTGCGGCGTCTGGCCGACGCCCTGGAGGAGGGCCAACAGTTCAACATCCAGATCGCCGGAGAGCGGAT
>CAZZBE010000451.1:1562-3127 GCA_964652715.1 uncultured Desulfobacteraceae bacterium | reverse complement strand
GCCAGATTCCGCACCGCGCTCACCTTGGTCTCGGCGACCTCGTAGGTATACACCCCGCAAATCCCGGACCCGTTTTTGTGAACGTGCCACATGAGCTGGGTCGCGGCCTCCTCGCTCTTGTTGAAGACCACCATCAGCACCTGCACCACGAATTCCCGCGGCGTATAGTCGTCATTGTGGAGAATCACCCGGTACATGGGCGGTTCGTCCACCTCTTCCTCGGTTTGAACATCGGTTTCTTCGAGGAGATTCGGCAGCTCCTCCGCCATAATTCATTCCCCCTTTCCGGTCATTTGCCCGTCAGCAGAGAATATAATCGCCCTTGCGGGAAATTTAAACCCCAAATCCCCTGATCACGCCAGCCCCACCTCCCGGACCGCTCTTTCCAGGGCATCCAGCCGCGACGCCAGATCCCCGGTGTATCCTACGGAAAACCGGAGCAGACCGGGCGACAGCCCCATGCTCTTCTGATCCTCGGGCGGGATCTCCGAAGAGGTCGATGATCCCGAACAGGACATGAGGGTGTCGAAATAGCCCAGGGAGACGGCGATGAGCCCGAACCGTTCCCGGTTCTGGAGGATCGCCATCAGCTCCTCGGCCTTTTTGCGCGTCTTGCAGTCCAGCGTCACCATGCCGCCGTAGCCGTACCCGTCGTTCATCATGGACGTCATCAATTCGTGCTGGGGGTGGGACGGCAGGCCGGGATACCGGACATCGACGCCCAGTTCTTCGAGAAGACGGGCCACCGCCATGGCCCGGCGGCCGTGTTCTCGCATGCGGATGGCCAAATGGGGGATCCGCTGGATCACGTCGAAGGCGGCGTTGGGGTCCATGGTAGGGCCCAGCAGCATCACCCGGCCGGTGTGCAGATCCATGAGTTTCAGGACGATGTCCCGACCGGCGCAGATGCCGCCGGCGATCATGTCGCTGGCGCCGTTGATGAACTTGGTGAGAGAGTAGACCACGATGTCCGCGCCCAGCTTGTGGGGCGACAGGATCATGGGCGAGAAAGTGTTGTCCACCACCAGGGTCAGGCCCCGGTCGCGGGCGAGGCGGGACAGGGCCGGGATGTCCGCGATTTTGAGCGTGGGGTTGCCGATGGTCTCCGTGTAGAGGACCCGGGTCCGGGACGTGACGGCGTTCTCCCAGGCGGTCAGGTCCGTGGGATCGACGAAGGTCGTCTCGATGCCCATCTCCGGCAGCAGTTCCGCCAGCAGCGCATGGGTCCCGCCGTAAACCGTCCGGCTCGACACGATGTGGTCCCCCGACCGGCACAACTGCAGCAGCGCACAGGATATGGCCGACATGCCGCTGGCCGTGCCCAGGGCCGCCTCCGTCCCTTCCATGGCGGCCAGATACCGCGCCAGAATATCCACCGTGGGGTTGAAATGGCGGCTGTAGAGAAAACACCCGCCTTTGTCCGGGCCCCGCAACCCCTCGAAAATCTCGGGCATGATGCCGGGCTCCATGACGGTAAACGTGGCCGAACGCGAAATCGACGGGCAGACCCCGCCGTGTTCGCCGAACTCCCGCTTGACGTCGCATATGGCCTGTTCGGGGTTGAA
>CAZZBE010000451.1:0-1462 GCA_964652715.1 uncultured Desulfobacteraceae bacterium | reverse complement strand
CGCCGTGTTCGCCGAACTCCCGCTTGACGTCGCATATGGCCTGTTCGGGGTTGAAGGGGGGCATGGGGGGCTCCTTGTTGAGGGTGTTTGGCTTATTCAATTCGTAACCGATGACACCATCTATTATAATAGCATGGTTTTTCCTCGGCAGGGATGTTTTTGCTTATTTATGTTATAATTTCATTTTAACATATTTTTCAGCTTGACAGTGTCGAGAGTTTACGGCATTATGCCCTTAACATTTATTTTTATTATAATCTTTTTACTGAAATTTTTTAAATGAAAAAAAAGCTCAGGCACATCGCTTCCATCCAAATGGGATACCCCTTCCGAACCGGCCTGGAATGGACCGAGTGTGGGAATTTCCGGGTGATCCAGATGAAAGACATTGACGATAACAGCCAGCTCGATGTCGGGGATCTGGCGACGGTGGACCTTGCGAATCTAAAAGATCGCTACCGCGTCCGACTGGGCGATGTGCTCTTTCGGTCGCGCGGCCGGTTGAACACGGCGACGCTCGTTGATATAAACGTGGGCGACGTGGCGGCGGCGGCGCCCCTGCTGGTCATCCGGGCCGATGCGGACAAGGTTCTTCCCGAATATCTGGCTTGGTGGATCAATCATCCGAAGTCCCAAACTTATTTGAATCGACAGGCATCGGGGACCGCTTCGCGGATGATCAATAAGAAGGCGGTGACGGAGATGATGATCGAGGTCCCGCCCCTCGCGCGGCAGGAGCGGATCGCCACGGTTGCGCGGCTGGTGGACCGAGAACAGGTTTTGCTTCGGCAGCTGGCGGAGAAGCGGAAATTATATATGGGCGGCATGATGATGAAAATGGCGGAAAAGAACGGACCGGAGGCGGCGAAACGATGACGGGAAAAATCCGACAGAGCGAGATCAACGCGGCGGCGTGGGCCGCCTGCGACACCTTCCGGGGCGTGGTGGACCCGGCCCAGTACAAGGACTACATCCTGGTGACGCTGTTTCTGAAGTACATCTCCGACGTGATGCGGGACCATTATGAGGCATATAAAAAGCAATACGGAGACGACGAAGAGCGCATCCGGCGGAAACTGGAACGGGAGCGGTTTCAGTTGCCGACGGTGGTCTACGAAGACCCGGACACCGGTCAGAAGGAGGAATTCCTGGCGGATTTCTACGGCCTCCACGAGCGCCGGACCCGGTCCAACATCGGCGAGTTGATCAACATCGTGCTGGACGCCATTGAGGAGTCCAACAAGATGAAGTTGGAAGGGGTGTTCCGGAACATCGACTTCAACAGCGAGGCGAACCTGGGCAAGACCAAGGACCGGAACCGCCGGTTGAAGCTGCTCTTGGAGGATTTCAGCAAGCCGAGCATGGACATGCGGCCGAGCCGGGTCTCCGAGGATGTGATCGGCAATACCTATATTTATCTGATCGAGCGGTTCGCGTCGGATGCGGGGAAAAAGGCCGGGGA
>CAZZBE010000450.1:0-3128 GCA_964652715.1 uncultured Desulfobacteraceae bacterium | reverse complement strand
GGACAGAGGACAGAGGACGGGAAACAGACTGTTCGACGATTAAACAGGTTCAGGAGAGATCCATTGAAGAAAAGAGAAGGTGACGACGCCGCGGGACGCTTTGAGCAATCCCCGCGGCCCATGCTCCACGGGGTTGCGGCGGACGGTTGAAAAGAGCCACGATTCACAAGCCACTACCCACTATTTAACCCAAAGGAGCAACCCCAATGAGCGATCGCGTTTATATTTTCGATACCACGTTGAGAGACGGCGAGCAGTCCCCGGGCGCCAGCATGAATACCGGAGAAAAACTGCGTCTGGCGATCCAACTGGAAAAGCTGGGCGTGGACACCATCGAGGCCGGGTTTCCGGCGGCCTCCGAGGGGGATTTCGAGGCGGTCTCCCGGATCGCCGGGAAGATCGAACGGGCCGAAATCGCCGGTCTGGCCCGTGCCTCCAAGTCGGACATCGACAAGGCGTGGGGGGCCGTGCAGCACGCGGCCAAGCCCAAGATCCATACGTTTATCGCCACGTCGGACATCCACCTGGAGTACAAGCTGAAGATGACCCGGGACCAGGTCCTGCAGGCCGCCATCGAGGCGGTCCGGTACGCCAGGTCCCACACGCCGGTGGTGGAGTTTTCCGCCGAGGACGGTTCCCGGAGCGACCCGGATTTCCTGTGCAAAGTCTTCGAGGCGGCCATCGAGGCGGGCGCCACCGTGGTCAACCTGCCCGATACGGTGGGATACGCCATCCCCGCCGAGTTTGCGGAACTGGTCCGGTACGTCATGGCCCACACCCCCAACATCGGCAAGGCGATCCTGAGCGTCCACTGCCACAACGACCTGGGGCTGGCCACGGCCAACACCCTGGCGGCCATCCACGCCGGGGCCCGGCAGGCGGAGGTGACCATCAACGGCATCGGCGAGCGGGCCGGCAACACCTCGCTGGAAGAAGTCGTCATGACGCTGCACACGCGGCCCAACTACCTGCCCATGGAAACCGGCATCCGGACCGAGCACATCTATCCCTCCAGCCGCCTGGTCTCCATGATCACCGGAATGATGGTCCAGCCCAACAAGGCCATCGTGGGCGCCAATGCCTTCGCCCACGAAGCGGGGATCCACCAGGACGGCGTCCTGAAAAATCCCATGACCTACGAGATCATGAAGCCGGAGACGGTCGGATTGAACCGCAACATCATGGTCCTGGGCAAGCACTCGGGCCGTCACGCCCTGCGGGATCGTCTGAAGGAGATGGGGTACGACCTGTCCCCCGAGGAATTGCAGATGGTCTTCGAGAAGTTCAAGGATCTGGCCGACAAGAAAAAGCACGTGGTGGACGAGGACCTGGAAGTGATCGTCACGGAGGGCATTCTCCGGACCTCGGAGGTCTTCAAGCTGGAGTATATCCACGTCACCTGCGGCAGTACGGTGATGCCCATGGCCAGCGTCAAGCTCGCCATCAACGGCCGATCCGTGAAGGACGCCGCCTACGGCAACGGCCCCATCGATGCCGCCTTCAACGCCATCGCCGAGCTGACCGGGGCCCAGTCGGAACTGCTCCGGTTTTCGGTGTCGGCTCTGACCGGCGGCACCGACGCCCAGGGCGAGGTGACCGTCCGTCTGCGGGAAAACGGCCTCATGGCCCTCGGGAAAGGCGCCGATCCCGACATCATCACCGCCAGCGCCAAAGCCTACATCAACGGGTTGAACCGGCTGGAGTATTTGAAGACGCATCCGGTGGAGAAGGCGCAGCACGTGTAAATCATAATGTTTGTTGCCGATTCTGAAAAGGCCGCCCTCATGGGCGGCCTTTTTTTGTTCTTGAAATGGGGATTGGAATTCGGTAGGGTTCATATAGTTCTCCGATCCAGCTTAGGCTCTGTTGCGGTTTGGGCCGTCATGCATGCTTATTTCGCCTCGTGATGGGGATGCTTTCAGGGGTATGGACTAAAAAAGTAACCGACTGGAGTATGCGTTATGTCATTGCCATTGTCAAAATCGGACGACGTCCCCGCCACTTATGGGGATTGTCTCCACTGGCCCGAGGATGAGCGTTGGGAAATCATAGACGGCGTTCCATACAACATGACCGCCGCGCCTTCCACAAAGCACCAAAGGGTGTCAGGCGAGCTGTTTTTTCAAATCCGGTCATTTTTGTCGGAAAAAGCCGACTGTGAGGTTTTTTACGCGCCTTTTGACGTCCGATTCCCCGAAAGGGACGAAGCGGATGAATCCATCATCAACGTGGTCCAGCCGGACATCGCCGTCATCTGCGACCCGTCTAAAATCGATGACAAAGGCTGCCGGGGCGCGCCCGACTGGATCATCGAAGTCCTGTCGCCTTTCACGTCTTCCAAAGACCACATCGCCAAACGACTGCTCTATGAACGGATGGGGGTTCGGGAATACTGGCTGGCGCATCCTTTTGACGAGATGATCACCGTTTTCATTCTTGGAGATGATGGCAAATTCAAACCGCCGGCGTTTCGGGAGGGGAAAGGCGAAATCGGCGTCTCCGCGTTGCCGGGGCTGACGCTGGATTTGGATGTTGTGTTTCGTTGAAGGAGGCCCTTTATGTCATTGCCATTGTTAAAATCAGAAGAATCTCCCGTTACTTACGGGGAATATTTGAACTGGCCGGAAGATGAACGGTTGGAAATCATCGAAGGCGTTCCTTTCTACATGACCGCCGCCCCTTCCACAAAACATCAGCGGGTCATTCGGAAATTGATCGTTCAAATTGACGACTTTTTGGCCGATCATCCTGACTGCGAAGTTTTTTTTGCTCCCTTCGACGTCCGGCTTCCTGAAAAAAATGAAGCGGATGAATCGGTGACCAACGTGGTCCAGCCGGACATCGCCGTCATCTGCGACCCCTTGAAAATCGACGACAAGGGCTGTCGGGGCGCGCCCGACTGGATCATCGAAGTTCTGTCGCCTTTCACATCCTCCAAAGACCACATCGCCAAACGGCTGCTCTATGAACGGATGGGGGTTCGGGAATACTGGCTGGCGCATCCTTTTGACGAGTTGATCACCATTTTTGTTCTTGGCGCCGATGGCCAATTCGAACCGCCGGCGTTTCGGGAGGGGAAAGGGACAATCGACGTCTCGGCGTTGCCGGGGCTGACGCTGGATTTGGAC
>CAZZBE010000449.1:0-3147 GCA_964652715.1 uncultured Desulfobacteraceae bacterium | reverse complement strand
CCACTATCCACTATCCACTACCCACTGTCCTCAACCGCCTCGGCACCGGCGTCACCCTGGGGAAATCCCCCAATGGATTCCGGTCCACCAGCAAAGCGCATCCATACGCATCCTCCAGGCTCTCGTAGGTCAGCACCTCATCGGGCTTCCCCAACCCGACGGCCCGGCCGTCTTTCATCAGCAGGAGCCGGTCGCCGTACATGGCCGCCAGGTTGAGGTCGTGGGAGACCATGACCACCGCGGCGCCGCTTTCGGTTTTGAGCCGCTCCAGCAGATCCATGATCTGGATCTGGTGGGCCAGGTCCAGAAACGCCGTGGGTTCGTCCAGGAGCAGGATTTCCGGTTCCTGGCAGACGGCCCGGGCGATGAGAGCCCGTTGCTGTTCGCCGCCGCTGATCTGGCTCAGGCGGCGGTCCGCCAGACCCGCCACCCCGGTGAACCGCATGGCCCCTTCGGCGGTGGCCAGATCCGCCTCGCTTTCCACCCCCAGAAGCCCAAGGTAGGGGGACCGGCCCATGAGGACCACCTCCCGGACCGAAAACGGCAGCGGTTCCGGCGGCAACTGGGGCACATAGGCCATATGGCGGGCCAGCTCCCGGCGGCGGTAGGCCCGGAGGGACCGGTCCAGCACCGAAATCTCGCCCGCCTCGGCCGACAGCACCCCGGCCAGGAGCCGCATGAGGGTGGTCTTGCCCGAGCCGTTGGGGCCGATGACGATGAAAAAATCCCCCAGCGCCACTGAAAACCCGAGGCCCCGCAGCACGGGGTGGCCGTTGTACCGGTAGCTCAGGTCCCGGACCTTGACGGCGCTCATTTCCGGGACCGCCTCAGCAACAGGATGAAAAGCGGCGCCCCGATCATGGCGGTGACCACGCCGGTGGGCATTTCGCCCTGTTGGGGCAGGGTCCGGGCCAGCAGGTCGCAGACGATGAGATAGGCCCCGCCGCCCAGGACGCAGGCCGGCGCGAGAATCCGGTGGTCCGGTCCCAGGATCAGCCGCAGCAGATGGGGCATGACCAGCCCCACGAACCCCACCAGGCCGCAGTAGGAGACGGTGGCGCTGACCATGAACGACGTGACCGTCAACAGGGTCAGGGTGACGGCGGTGGTGTTGACCCCCATGGTCGAGGCCATCTCCCGGCCCATGATCAGCAGGTTCATGACGTGGGACAGGCCGAATACCACCAGGAAAGCGGGCAGGACCAGGGCGCCCAGAACCGCCGCCTCATTCAGACTGGCCAGGGAGAGATCCCCCATGAGCCAGAAGATAATGTTGTGGAGCCGGGCGTCCTGGGTGAGGGAGACAAGGAACATGATTCCGGCGGAGCAGAAGGCGTTGAGCATGACGCCGGACAGGAGCAGGGCGTCCTTCTGAAGCCGGTCCGCCCCCGAGGCCATGGCCACCACCAGAACCAGCGTCGCCATGGACCCGGCAAAGGCGCACAGAAAAACCCCCGGAAAACGGGAAAAGCCCATCATAATGCCGATGATGCCCCCCACCGCCGCCCCTCCTGAAATTCCCAGGATGTAGGGTTCGGCCAGCGGGTTGCGCAACAGGGCCTGGAAGACCAGTCCGCCCAGGGAAAGGCTCGCCCCCACCAGGGCCGCCAGCAGGACCCGGGGCAGCCGGATGCGCCAGACGATATCCGCCAGCATGGGGTTGTCCGCCTCCCCGCCCAAAAGAACGGCGGCGACATCGCCGATCCCGCCCAGGCCGCTGGAACCAATCCCGACGGCCAGGATGCCGGACAGGATCAGGGCCGGTGTCAGAATCGAAAAAACGGCCGTCAATTTGCGATACACCGGCGGCATTCACTCGTCTCCCGATCGGTTCGGATCCGGGTGGATCAGATCAAACAGCAGTTCCAGACCCGCCACCATCCGGGGCGTGGGCCGGTCGAACAAATTGGAATCCACCAGGTGGACGCGGCCCCGCCGCGCCGCCGGCAAGTCGGGCCACCGTTCCCATTCCGCTTTCATTTTTTTGAAGGCGTCGCCCCGGGCCATGGAGGTGACGACGATCACCTCCGGGGCCAGGGCCAAAACCTGCTCCCGGCTCAGCCGCGGGTATGGGACGTCGCCTTTGGTCAGGTTCCGTCCCCCGGCGGTTTCGATCAGTTCATGGATGAAGGTGTCGGTTCCCACGGCCACGATGGGCTGAATCCCGATCTGGAAAAAAACCCCGGGCCGATGGGCCGCTTTGGACGCCAAGCGGCGGACCTGATCGATGCGGCCGGCCATGTCCTGGACAAGAACCCCGGCCCGCTCCTCGGCCCCGAGAATTGCGCCGATTCGCTCGATGGCCGTCAAGACGGTGTCCAGGTTCCGGGGGTCCACCGCGAAAACCGGGATGCCCAAACTCTCCAGCCGCCGGACCACCTCAATGGGATTGCCGTCCTTGACCGCGACGCACAGGTCCGGGTTCAGGGCCGCGATGCGTTCCAGGTCCAAATGAACGTAGGATCCCACCTGGGGCAGCCGGGTCGCCGCTTCCGGGTAGTCGCTGAACCGGGTGACGCCCGCAAGCCGGTG
Source organism: uncultured Desulfobacteraceae bacterium (assembly GCA_964652715.1). Classification (GTDB taxonomy): domain Bacteria; phylum Desulfobacterota; class Desulfobacteria; order Desulfobacterales; family JAABSP01; genus JAABTD01. The sequence goes on along the minus strand of CAZZBE010000449.1, from coordinate 615 downwards.
TTCCTGGTTCAGGGCATAAACGATCTCGGTAATGCTGGGCGCCATGGCGATGACCCGTTTGGGGTCATCGGGAACGCGAACGGTTCGGCCGGCCTGGTCGACCATTTCTCTGGCGGCCGTTTCGGCGGGGAGCCCCGTCAGCAGAATCCAGAAGACGGCGGAAAGGAAAACGCAGAGCGCCCGTCTCAGACGAAGAACAGAACGATTCCAGCGTTCGGGGGGGGATGCGGCAGTGCGTTTTTCCATAAAAAAAGCCCTTCAAACCATTGGTTTGAAGGGCTGCACCCAGCTTTCTTGGCCCTTGGTTCACCGCCCCCATTTCCCGAGGGGCGTGACGATTCCGTTCAAGGCAGGTTTTCTGGCTCTCGGATCATTCTACTGGCCGCGCCTTCCCGTCCATCTTTGTGTGAACAGTGGCTGTCCGCGGCGTTCGTCCCCGATTACAGCGGCGGGACCACTCCCGGTTTTCACGGGATTCCCCATTAAGCCTTTCGGCGCCTCGAACGCGTTACGATTGTCTACAGTACAGGTTGAGGGTCGTTTTGTCAATAAGGAATCACGGATCAGGCATCGACGGCCACGAGCGAAATGGACAGGTCGTTTTCGAGCTTCTGG
>CAZZBE010000448.1:0-3195 GCA_964652715.1 uncultured Desulfobacteraceae bacterium | reverse complement strand
AATGGCGCCGCCCGGTCCATGATCTCCCAGTACCGGAGCGGGTCGAAATTGAGGTTTCGCCACTGGATCATGTTCACCGGGTGATCCCGGAGAAAGGTTTCCAGGGCCCCGGCTTCCTCGGGACTGTCGGTAAACCCCGGGCAGTTGAGATAGTTGAGGGAGACCCATCTCCCTTTTTCCAGGGCCGCGTCGATGCTCGCCGTCACGTCGGCGAACCCGTATCCCCTGGGGCGGAAATAGGTTTCGTAGGGGACTTCGCGGACGCTGTTGAGGCTGACGCGGACGCTGTCGAGACCGGCGTCCAGAAGCCGGGTCAGGACCCCGGGCCGGCCCCCGTTGGTGTTCATGTTGATGGTCCCGGCCGGGGTCTCTTTCCGGATCAGATGGATGGCCGGTTCGATGGCGTCGGCGGCCAGGAGCGGGTCCCCCTCGCACCCCTGTCCGAAGCTGACCACGGCCCGGTCCACCCGGCGGATATGGGCCAGGGCCACGCCGGCGATCTCTTCCGGGGCGGGGGTGAAGGGGATGCGGTCCTGGCTGTGGGGGATCTCCCCTTCCTTCTGGAGGGAGAGGCACCCGAGGCAGCCGGCGTTGCACGTTTGGGCCGTGGGCAGGGGCGCTTCGTACCGGCCCAGAAAAAAGTTCTTGCCGGCCGGGCACCCGTATTCCAAAGCGCATTTTTCCAGATGGGCCCGGAGCCGGTTGTCGGGCAGCCTTTTCCGCATCCGCTTGACGCCATTGATCACCTTGTGCCGCGGCATCCGGCGCAGGTCCTGGCGGGGCTCCTTATCGACCCGGACCACGGCGGTCCGGAATCCGTTTCCCTCCCATCCCACGGCCCCGTAGGAAAACAGCGGCAGGAATCCGGCGCCCGGACCTTCTTCGTAAGCGCTGGTCCGGGTGATCACGTATCCCGGCGAGTTGAAGGCGGCCACCGGGAAAAGGGGTTCCCCCGGCGCATAGGGATTTTTCCTCACGGTCTCGAACCGGTCGGTTTCAAGGTTGAAGAGCACCGGGGATCGGTCGGGCAGGAACATGAGTTCCCCGCCGTGGGGCATCTTCAGGGTGTCGGACCGGGTCAGCACAGAAAGCCCGGGCCCGGCAGCGCCGGCGGCGGCGAACCCGTCGAGTTCGAAGATCTCGCCGGCGGCGTCGGCCACCACGGCGGTGATGGGCGGGGATTGAGGCGTGCGACGGGACATGGCGATGGGGCGGCGGCGCGGCTTACCGGAAGATCCGGAAGAGCCAGAAGCCTTTGTCCCGGGCGGCGAGTTCCGATCGGCGCCGGTTGAGTTCGTCGTGCCAGGCCGAGACCCGGTCGTCTTCGAGGTATCGGTCGACGAGGTCCATGTCGTCGTTTTCGAGGCTCAGGGCCTTTGTCAGGCCGTCCCGGAAGTCCGCCGTGACCGGGGCCAGTCGGGTCGGGTAGAGGACCAGTCGGGCCGGCTCTTTTTCGCCCACGCCGAACTGGCCCGCATACCGGCCGCCGTCGGGGGAGAGGAAAAACGAAACCGGTCCGTCCGGATGCCGGGCGCCGTCCGTCCGGTCGGTCCCTCCGCCGAAAGCGCCGCTCCAGGCGGCCGACAGTGTGACCAGATAATGGAAACCGGAACGGTTCTCGACCTCGAAGGCCGCCTTGTACCCGTACCGGGTTTCCTCCTGGGCCGCCCCGGGTCCGGCGTCGATCCGGCCGTAGTTGAAGGACCGGGAGACCGAGATCCCCTTGGCGGCCATGTACCGTTCCGGAACCCCGCTGGCGGCCAGGGCGTCGGGGAAATCTTTAAGCAGGTCGATGAGGGCGTCGTACCGCTCCGCGGTCAGGACGATCTCTTCGGGCCGGATGCCCGCGATAAAGGCGTCGTACTTCGCGGGTTCCCAGTGGCGGACCCCGAAGCGGTACAGGTTCCGGTCGTCCGTGGCGAAGACGGCGTTATGGAAGGCCGACACGGTCTCCCCTTTTGCGTCGAGGCGCCGAAGGGGGGCGAGGGTCTCGAAATCGTAGAAAAGCAGTCCTTTGTTTTGGCGGAGGGTCAGCACGATCACCGCCCCCGCCGCATCCGGGAGGATCGGTTCCTCGGTGACGATGAGGTCCGAGATCTCCCGGTCGGTCTCGACGGTTCCCACGGGATCGCCGGTGGCGAGATCGGTGACCGTAAACGTCGTCTTCCGGTGTTCCACGAGCTTGGATCCATGGAACAGGGCGATGGAGCCCGGCATGGCCTTGGGAACCCGCCGGACGGGCGGCGCATCCATCCGGTTCCAGATAAAGACCGAGTTCTCCCCGGCCCCGGCCGCGGCGTCGCCCTTCAGTTGGGCGACGGCGCTGATGCACTCCTTCTGATTGAAGACGTCCCAGTTGACGTTTTCCTGCCCGCTGGAAAAATACCGGCCCGCGAAGGTCAGATCCGGGAATGTCCACACGTTGACCAGCCCGCCGCAGGCCCCCACCAGAAGCCGGTCCCCGGTCGCCGCCGCGGCCCCGACGTAATGGCCGTTTTTGAGCCGAACGGTCCGGGTCGCGTCCGTCTTTGTGTTCCATACCGCCACGGCGTCCACGTCTTCGTCGCCGCCGCCGGAGATCACCGTCGCGTTAACGGCCTCCCGGATGGTCCCCCCGAGCGCTTTTGTCGCCTTCCCCTCGAGGGTCCGGATGGGCGCCAGGGATTCCGGGTCGAAGATGTGGACGTCGCCGGCCCCCACGGTGGTGTTTTCAAAGACCCAGACCTCGTCCCCCACGGCATAGGGACGGCTGTAGTAGAGGCCGGGAAGCCGGCGACGCGTGACGAGATCGTTGTTGGCGTCCAGGATGAACCGCAGTTCCTCCCACATTTCCAGGTTGACGTAGGCGTGGAAGGGGATGGCGTAGGGGGAGAGGACCTCGGCGTCGATGGCGCGCCGGACCTGATCCCGCTTTTCGGCCGCCGCTTTGTCCGGTTCGGCGGTCGCCGGTCCCGACAGCAGGAGGCAGAGGAGCAGGGCGGTGGTTACGCCGCGGATAAAGGGGGTCATATAGGGTCCACCGATGGTCATTCCCCGAGGAGGATCGACCGGTATTCCCGCCGGGCGCGGCTCACCAGGGGCTGCCGGGCCGGCTGGTCTTTGTATTTGAGGATAAAAGCCTCCAGGGCCTCCAGGGTGGGGCGGGCCAGGATGGCCTCCAGCTCCCGCCGGGCGTCCGCCGGCGGGTCCGGCCGG
>CAZZBE010000447.1:0-3201 GCA_964652715.1 uncultured Desulfobacteraceae bacterium | reverse complement strand
TCAAGGAGGCCCTGATCCAGTGCGTGATGACCGCCGGCGACAGCGCGGCCCGGGGGGCGCTGGTGGGAATGGTTTTAGGCGCCCGTCACGGGATCGACGACCTGCCCAGGGAGTGGTTCGACGATATGGCCGCCAACGAGACCATCCGGAGGCATCTGGAGAAGATTCTTTGATGGGGCCGGCGGCGCTTCGTTGATGCACCAATGCGTGCCGCCGTTCACAACTGAGACCATGAAGAATTGAGGGTGTCTGGCAAATCCCCTATGGTCATGGTGGACTTCATGCGGCTTGAGGAATTTTCAAAGGCTAAAGGATAATAGTTCGGGTAGCGGGAATGGGTTCATAAGTCGTATAATTGCTTGAACCAATTCACAAAAATTTGAGCTTTTGAGTGGGTTGGATCAAGAATTTTTTCCATAACGGCATTGTGCAGTTGACGGCCCGGCGGATGTTGCCATGCTAACCAGGTGTAGATGCAGGCCTTGTCCAGATGAGCGTTTATAAAGGTTGCGCCTCTGAGTTTTGCTTCTTCAACAGCTTCTTGCGCATAATGCCAAAGCGGTTCGCGTCCATCGGGGATAAGATACTGCAAAAATGTTTCCAACATGCCTTGGGTTTGGTTGTCCGGCATGATCCAAACGCCAAATTTGATGCCGGCGTCCGTCGAATGGATCAGCCCTTCTTTCGGCGGATGACGTGGGATATCGGGCATGACTTTTGAGCAGGCGTGTCTGACGCTGTCCCAACGCGCCTTCAGGTCGTCATCCGCGTCGATGATCAATCCCAACGCTTCAAGACCGGATGCTTTGAGTTCAGTGGAAATAAAGGTTGCATCAATGAATTGATCGCCGCCATGGGGTTCGATATGGACCACCGCCGAGGTCGGCGTGTCACCCCAGGCCACGCCATTTGCTTCCATCAGTTCGGGGATCACTCTTTTGTCTTGCTCGCCTTCAACGATCAGTTTTTTGGTCTTATAGCGACTTTTCATGGCTATCGCACCTCGATACCTTTTTCGGCGGCCATGACAATCTCGTCTTCGCTGAAGGCGATGCTGGTTTCTTTATCTTTTTCGATTCGTTGAATGGAAATTCCCTCTTCCGTTGCATCTTCGCGGGCGGCAATGCTGGAAAGACTCGTCCAGCAATCGCTGCTGTGAGTGGTGGCGAATACTTGCACATTCAGTCGTTTGGCGGTTTCCCATAGCAGTTTCCACATATCGGACATGGCGCTGAAATGCAGTCCGGTGTCGATTTCGTCAACAAATAAAACACCATCTGAAGCCCCGACTGTTGCCAAAGCAAGTCCCAACATGCGCCATATCCCGTCGCCCATGCTGCCGATGGGCACCCGCTGATGATGTTCGGAGAGCCGAACGACAAATCCTTCCCGATATTCCGAGCGCCTATATCTTTCAGCGCTAACCGAGGCGATGCGTTCAATTCTCGGTTCGATGGTCTGAAGCGCCTCATGTAAAAGATTTTCTTCAGGCGTTAAAACGACTTGATCGAATAGTTCGATCATCTGAGCGGTTGTTAAGGCGGAAGATGTGATGAATTGCGTTTTGGATTCAATTTTTTTAGGGACGCCGATTTTTCCGAATCGACGAATATCGCGTTCGGATAAACCGCCGTCATAAGACAGGGGATAGTTCCAATTGTGATTTTCTTTTTGGGAGTGCCATTCGAAGGAAAAATTAAGTTCCCTGAATTCATCGGCGCCTCTATCAAAGCCGTTATCCCCAAACTGATCGATTTGTTTGGAGTTTGTCGATTTCCAGCGTTGTCCAAGTGGACTGGCTCCTATGGTTGCGGTGAGTTTTTCCACACCATTGTCGTTTACACCCGTCACGGAAAACTGGCTTTCTGGTTCGATCGAGTGGTTGTGAAACAGATGCCGAATGTCCAACTCATGAGTTCGGCTGCGGTCATCCCAAAAGCGTTCGCCTCGGCTCTTGATTGCCTCTATAAACGGATCGGGGTCGTTGCGCGAACATAGTAGTTGAATTGCTTCCAGCACAGTGGTTTTTCCGCAATTATTTGTGCCGACCAACAAGTTCAATCTGCCGAGGTCGTGAAGCTCGAATTGCTTGAAGATACGAAAATTATCGATGGTTATCGTTTTTAGCATTAGGTCTGTTTCGTCGTCTTGAGCTGTGATTTGAGTGATTTCTTTGCTTTGCCGTGATGCCCCATGTCCCTGATCCGATGCATCACCCCTGCTTGTTGTTCTTCGCGGGTTTTCTTCGTTTAATAGATTCGGAATAGCTCCTGGAACTTTCTTTTTTGGCTTTTGATATCCAATCATTTAATCGATTCAACGCCTCGTCGTCTTCATCGTGTTTCAGATAAAATGTCAGCTTTTCAAGATTTACTTTACCTGACTTGATGAGATCCATTCCATCGATTTTATGCTTTTCCTGATCGGAAAGCAGATACATCCAAAGCAAAAATTCGCTCTGAATGACAGGGACGGATACGCCAAAAATATCCTCCTTTGTTGCCGTCGCCCTGCCGGATTCTTCCGGGTCAAATGGGCTGAACAGCAAATCCGCTTCAACGCCGGTCGTTGGGTCTTGGACCGTCATCATATATTCGTCATTCAGCACAATGAATAAGCCATTCTGTTTAAAGAGTTTTTCCAATGCGGGGGAATCATCCGGATGAACCAATAAATCGATATCAACCGTGTATCTTGGCTTGCATCTGAGGCCAAGAGACAGCGCGCCGGCCAATGCGAATTCGATGTTGTGTTCGTTGAAAATGTCCGTGATTTTTTTGAGGGTCCGCCCAATGTAAGTCGGGTTGCCTTTCATGTCATGTTCGACTAGCCTTTCGATGGGATGGATATTGGAAAATCGGTCTTTTGTCTCTGTTGGTTCGGTGATTGGGTGAACATTGGGTTGAGTCATGGTTCGTTGCTTTCTTTTCAACGGCGGCAATGGCATACCATATTCGCTTCCGGGGTTCAATGCGCTATCTTGAAACCGTGAGATTGCAGGAGACACCGAAAAATCGTTCCTAACGAACGGAAGCGGAGCTATTCAGTCAATGCCGAAGGATTCGGCGGGCCGCCGCCCTCGTACCGGTCGATGATCTCCGCCACGGCCCCGGACGCCTTTGCGACCCGAAGCGCGTCATCCTCTACCTCACGGTAATCGAAGGCTTTTTCCCGAAGGGTCACGATGACCACCGTGTCGTA
>CAZZBE010000446.1:0-3215 GCA_964652715.1 uncultured Desulfobacteraceae bacterium | reverse complement strand
AGCGGCGCATGGGCAAGACGGAAATTTTCAAGCGGGTGGTCAACCGGCTGTTTTTTGAGCAGGACCCCGAATCGCCGGACGCGGTGGTTCCGGTTTATTTCAGTTTCCCGGACAGGCAGATGAGCGAAACGCGGTTTGCCTTGAAATACCTGGACAATTTTATTCGATATTACATCGGTTTTCGCACGCGCCAGCCGGCCATGATCGTGGATGGGCTCGAAGGCGAGGAACTGATGTCCCGCGTGGCGGCGTCCCGCGACCTTTACCCTTTTTCAAGGACCTTTGATCTCCTGTTCACCTGGCGCGAATCCATTGAAAAAAAATACAGCGTGTTTCCCGATCAAACCGCCGTTGAAGTTCCCCGCCGGGTTTCCGACATCGATAATTCCACCATCGCCGTGTTCCTGGACGAATTTCAAAACACCCGCCTCCCCCAATACGATTTCGACATCGTGGGCTTCATGCAGGAGGCCGTGGAGTCCCCGACCTGCCCGCATTTCGTCACCGGGTCGGCTATGAGCATTCTGTCCAGTGAAATCATCGGCCGGGGCGCTTTGTTCGGCCGGTTCCGGGGCATGGACATCAAGCCCATGACCGGGTACTGGGGCGCTGAACTGGCGCGAAAGGCCGCCGCTTACGGCGGGGTCGAGATGCCGGAACTCATGGCCCCGGTGGTGTCGGATCGTTGCGGGGGCAATCCGTTTTACATCACGGCCGTGGTGAACCAGGCCGCGCTGGCCGGCGGGTCGATTCCAGACGAGGAGACCATAAACCGTCTGCTGGCTGTGGATTTGTCCTCCGGGTTCATCTGGGGGGAATTGCACGACCAGGTGACGCGCTGGATCGAGCGGATCAACGAATACGGAGTGACCAAATGGATTTTGTACTTGTCGGCCCTGGATGAAAACACGGAGGAAGATCAAAACGGCCGATTGAACGTGGAGCGCATCCAGCGGGAGGTGAGCCAAAGGGAGGGGCGGGAGGTGTCTTTGGAGACCGTCAGGGACGTTTTGGTCAAATTGTCTCGGGGCGATCTGCTGGAATACCTGGAATTGGGCCGCTGGTTCCGCCGGGTGAAGGACCCGATTCTGCTGGAGTTTCTAAAAGTATGGGGCCGCGTGGAAGTCGAGGGGCAAAACGCGGAGCGGGTGCGAAATGAACTGGAAATCCGATACGATCAAATGGAACGGAGAATTCGGGAATACAAAGGATATCTGGCCGAAGTGTTTATGTGCCAGGCGCTGTGGAACGCCCAGCGGAAAACGCTGCCCGCCGAATGGTTTCACGGTTCGGGGGACGTGAAAATGCCGGATTATTTTATTTTCATCCGAAGCCGGTATCGACTGGGGACGGGCAAAGGACGGGAAATCGACGTGTTGGCGGCGGCCGGTCCCAGGCAATGGGTATGCCAGAGCCGATGGCGAATAGGGCGACCCGCCGGCGTTGGCGTGTTGGAGGGCCTGTTGACGCAAGCCCAATGGATCAAAGAGGACATGGACCCGTTGGAAATCCGGATGTGGTTGTTTTCCCACGACGGCCTCACCGCCGACGCTGAAAAGATGGCTCGTGAAAAGGGAATCCTCTGGTCCGACCGAAAGGATTTGGACGCCCTGCTGGAACATCTGGGGCTGCGGCCCTTGCCGGATTTGTAATCGATCTGGATTCCCGCGAACCCAGACCTGCGAGGTTTTCAAAACCTCGTAGGTCTTCGTAAATGCCCGTCCTGTACGGGAAAACCACGAAACAGGAGACATTTCATGCAACCCCAGGAAATTGAAAAAGGCTTTCAAGAGGTTTGGAAGTTGTTCGCTGAAACCGATCAGAGAATGAAGGAAACGGATCGGAAAAGAGCGGAACTCGACCGGGATATTTGGAAAAGATTCAGGGAAACCGACATTAAACGACAGGAACTCGACCGGGATATTTGGGAAAGATTCAGGGAAACCGACCGGCAATTGAAAGAGACGGGCAAAAAAGTGGACGCCCTGACCGGCAAATGGAGCCTGTTCGTGGAAGGTTTGGTGGTCCCGGCGGCCGAGCGGCTTTTCCGGGAGCGGGGCATTGTGGTGGACATGGTGTCCCAGCGGGTTCGGCGTCGGAAGAACGGGCAAAGCATGGAAATCGACGTGCTGGCGGTGGACGGGGAACACGCGGTCCTGATCGAGGTTAAAAGCACGTTGAGCGTTGACGATGTCAAGGAGCATATTGAACGGCTGGGCAAATTCAAGCCGCTTTTTCCTGAATACGCGGACCGAAGGGTTATTGGGGCGGCGGCCGGCATCGTCATCGAGGAGGGCGTGGATCGATACGCCTATAAAAAAGGATTGTTTGTCATCGCCCAGAGCGGCGATTCGGCGCGGCTGCTGAACGATGAAAAATTTGTTCCCAGGGAGTGGTGATGATCATGGCGTCAGCTCAAACCAACTGGATCGTCGAACCCGTCGTCCCGGAACCCATCTACACCGACCGCCAAGAGTTCCTGGATTTTTTCCACAAAGCCGCTTTAAACGCCGCCCGGCGGCTGACCCAATCCACGGTCATGCTGGGCCAGCGGCGCATGGGCAAGACGGAAATTTTCAAGCGGGTGGTCAACCGGCTGTTTTTTGAGCAGGACCCCGAATCGCCGGACGCGGTGGTTCCGGTTTATTTCAGTTTCCCGGACAGGCAGATGAGCGAAACGCGGTTTGCCTTGAAATACCTGGACAATTTTATTCGATATTACATCGGTTTTCGCACGCGCCAGCCGGCCATGATCGTGGATGGGCTCGAAGGCGAGGAACTGATGTCCCGCGTGGCGGCGTCCCGCGACCTTTACCCTTTTTCAAGGACCTTTGATCTCCTGTTCACCTGGCGCGAATCCATTGAAAAAAAATACAGCGTGTTTCCCGATCAAACCGCCGTTGAAGTTCCCCGCCGGGTTTCCGACATCGATAATTCCACCATCGCCGTGTTCCTGGACGAATTTCAAAACACCCGCCTCCCCCAATACGATTTCGACATCGTGGGCTTCATGCAGGAGGCCGTGGAGTCCCCGACCTGCCCGCATTTCGTCACCGGGTCGGCTATGAGCATTCTGTCCAGTGAAATCATCGGCCGGGGCGCTTTGTTCGGCCGGTTCCGGGGCATGGACATCAAGCCCATGACCGGGTACTGGGGCGCTGAACTGGCGCGAAAGGCCGCCGCTTACGGCGGGGTCGAGATGCCGGAACTCATGG
>CAZZBE010000445.1:0-3232 GCA_964652715.1 uncultured Desulfobacteraceae bacterium | reverse complement strand
ATGATCCGCTCCCGCACCGCCGTCACGTTTTTGTCCGGGGCGGGGGCCCTGGCCGGGCTCTATCTCTCGAGTCTTTACAACTTTCTGTTGTTCCACAGCCTCGCCGAGATGTTTTCCATCGTCATCGCGGCGTGTATCTTTATCATCGCCTGGCATTCCCGGGGCTACCTGGAAAACACCTACCTGCTGGTCCTGGGCCCGGCCTATTTCTTCGTGGGCGGCCTGGACCTCCTCCACACGCTCTCCTACGAGGGCATGGGGGTTTTTCCGGAACACGGCCCGAATCTCCCCACCCAGCTCTGGATCGCCGCCCGCTATCTGGAAAGCCTCTCCCTCCTGGCGGCCCCGTTTCTGCCGGGGCGAAAGGCGCGGATCGAACCCATCGTCGGAATATACGCCCTGATCACGGCGGTTCTGGCGGCGACGATTTTCGCGTGGGACCTCTTTCCGGACTGTTTTATTCAGGGAACCGGCCTCACCCCGTTCAAAAAAGTCAGCGAATACTTGATCTGCCTGATCCTCGCCGGGGCCGTCGTCCGGCTCCATCTCAACCGGAACCAGTTCGATCCGAAGGTCTATCGGCTCCTGGCGGGGTCCATCCTTTTGACCATCCTTGGAGAACTCTCCTTCACTGCCTATCTGAACGTTTACGGGTTCTACAATCTTCTGGGCCATTTTTTCAAGGTCGCCTCTTTCTATCTCATCTACAAGGCCTTCGTGGAAACAGGGTTTGAAACGCCCCATCGCATTCTGTATAATGACCTCGCCCGAAGCCGGGAAGAACTGGCGTGGGAGGCGGCCCGGGACGCGGCCCTGGCCGAACTGGCCGGGACGCTCATTGTGCAGACCGCCATCGGGGAGGTGGCCGACCGGGTGCTGCGCCACGGCCGGGATCTCACCGGCGGCGACTGGGGATATGCCGTCTATGTGGAAAACGGCCGGGACGTCGTGGCCGCCCGGATCGGGGACCCGCCCGAAGCCAACGGATCGTTGACGGAGGACCGCGAACCGGACGCGGCGCTGTCCGCCGACTCGGTCATCGACGGCGTCCCGGCCGGCCGGATCGTTTTCGGCGGGCGGCCCGAACCCTACCGGGACCGGGACCGCCACCTTGTGGAGCGACTGGCCGATCTTTACGCCCTTGCGATCCAGCGGCTGCGGCGGGAGGCCGACGAAAAGGAACGGATGCGGGCGGACCTGAGCGCCATGAACGTCTTCCACTCCCGGCCGGCGGTGTCGGTTTCCCGGTGCGCTCTGGGCCAGGGCGCCCTGCGGGAGGTCATGCCGGAACGGTTCGAGGAACTGGTCGGGGAGCACGGGGAAATCCTGGACGGGAGATTGGAGGCCCGCGCCTACCGGGTGGACCGGCGGGAGAAGGAGCGGCTCCGGGAACTGGGGGAGCGGTTCGGGTTTATGGGGGCCGGGCCGCGGGATGTGATCGAGGTCCACATGATGTCGCTGGAGCGGAAGACTCGGGGAGTCTCGCACAAAAAAGCCGTCGCCTGCACCGACGAAGGTCGGTTGATGGCCCTGGAGTTGATGGGGCATTTGGCGGCCTATTATCGACTCCAGTGTTAGAGCGGGAGAGGAACCGTAAGATGAATCGATACCAGCTCGAACTTTACGTCGCCGGACGGACGCCGACATCGCGCCGCGCGGTCGCCAACCTGCGGCATCTTTGCGACCGCCAGCTTTCGGGCGCCTGCCGGACGGCCGTCATCGACGTCCTGGAGCGACCGGCCGTCGCCGAGGAGAAGAAGATCCTGGCCACGCCGACCCTGATCCGGGTCTATCCGCCGCCGGCCCGCCGCATCATCGGCGATCTGTCCGACCCGGATAAAGTGATGTTTCACCTGGACATGTCGCCCGCCGGAGACCCCTCCGGGCCTTTAGAAGGAGAGGAAGCATGAAGAAAGCCCATCGTCCGACCGTGGAAAAACTGGCCACCCATGTTCCGGGGTTCGACCTGATCGCCAGGGGCGGCCTGCCCAAGGGGCGGCCGACCCTGGTCTCCGGGGGGTCCGGCACCGGCAAGACGGTGTTCGCCATCCAGTTTCTCGCCGGCGGCATCGTCGAATCCGGAGACAACGGGGTTTTCGTTACCTTTGAAGAATCCCCGGAAGACATCCGCCGGAACATGGGGTCGCTGGGCTGGGACATCGCCGGGTGGGAGTCCGAGGGGAAATGGTCCTTTGTGGACGTCTCGAACCAGTCCGACGCCGACACGGCGGCCGTCGGATCCTTCGACCTCGGGGCCCTGCTGGTGCGGGTGGAGCACGCCGTGAAAACGATCGGCGCCAAACGGGTGGTCATGGATTCGCTGGGGTCGCTCTTTTCCCGGTTCACCGACCGGACCGCCATCCGAAGCGAGCTGCTTCGGGTCCTGCGTTCCCTTAAGGAGATGAACGTCACCGCCCTGGTGACGTCGGAGCGGCGGGACGAAGCGGCGCCCGTGGACCGGTTCGGCGCCGAGGCCTTCGTGGCCGACGCCGTCATCGTTCTCCGGAACATCCTGGAGGACGAAAAGCGGCGGCGCACGGTGGAGATCTTCAAGTACCGGGGCGCGCCTCACCACCAGGGGGAATACCCCTTCACCATCGTCCCCGACGAGGGGATCGTGGTTCTCTCCCTGGCCGGCATGGAGCTGAAGCAGCAATCCGGCGACATCCGCATCGGGTCCGGCAGCGAGGCCCTGGACAAGATCTGCGGCGGCGGATTCTTCCGGGACTCCATCATCCTGGTCTCCGGCGCCACCGGCACGGGCAAGACCCTCATGACCACCGAGTTCATCCAGGGCGGCGCCGCCAACGGCGAGCGGTGCCTTCTGTTCGCCTTCGAGGAGAGCCGGGAACAGCTCTTTCGAAACGCCCGGGGCTGGGGCGTCGATTTCGAACGGATCGAAGCCGAGGGCAACCTTCGGCTGGTGTGCGAATATCCCGAGGTCTCGGGCATGGAGGACCGGCTGATCATGATGAAGCGGGTCATCGAAGACTTCAACCCCGACCGGGTGGCCGTGGACAGCCTGTCGGCCCTGGAGCGGATCTCCTCCAACAAGGGGTTCCGGGAGTTCGTCATCGGCCTGACATCCTTCATCAAACACCAGGAGACCGCCGGGCTTTTCACCTCCACCACCCCCACCCTCATGGGCGGCGATTCGGTCACCGAGGCCCACATCTCGACCCTCACCGACTCCATCATCCTGCTCCGGTACGTGGAACTCTACGGCGAGATG
>CAZZBE010000444.1:1794-3258 GCA_964652715.1 uncultured Desulfobacteraceae bacterium | reverse complement strand
TCCCGCGCCTTCTTTTTCGCCAGGGCCTCCCGGACTTTCCGGGCATGCTCCTCGGCTTTTTTGGCTTCCATCATGACCCGATGGCGTTCCACGCTGTCCAGGGCGTTGAGGCGGTCGTCGGCGGTTTTTCGGGTTTCTCCCGGGGGGCGCAGTCCCAGTGCGCGGAGGCACAGCCGGGCGAGTTCTTCCCGCCGGTCCGGTTCCAGGACAAGCGCATCGGCCTGGACCACCCCGGCCAGCGCGTTCAGTTCATTTTGTAGCAAGGATAGCGCCGACGCCGCCAATTCGGTTTTTCCCTGAAACCAGACGTCGGAAAGCAGCCAGCAGGCGACCAGAACCGTGTTGAGCCAATTGCCGTCCTTGACCTTTGCATCTTCGAAAACGCCGAGCGTCGCGCGGTCGGGCGGTTTCCCGAAGACATCGCCCATCAGGTCCGATACCACCGCCGCCGCGTGGATTTTACCGGTCTGGCCGGTCCTGGGCGTCAGCAGAAACTCCCGAGGACACCGGGCGAGCCGGTGGGTCAGGGATTCGACCGACGGGCCTCGCGGCGCCTTGCTGTTTTTCTTAGCTTTTGCCATCGCCATACCGTTTTCGCGAAAACTCCCGGGCGAACCGGACGAGACTTTCCCATTCGGTCAGCCCGTAAACCGTCCACCCCTGTTTTTCCATTCGCGCGACTTCGCCCCGCTTTGTGTTGACCTTGTGGAGGACATACGTTCCCCCGCCGCCCGCCTTTTGGAGCGCCTCTTCGGCGATATCCCATCCGCTGGATTGGCCGAGCATGGAGAAGATGTCCGAGTCGGTGATGATCAGGATGTGGGTTTTCCGTTCGATGGGGATTTTGTCCGACAGGAAGGTCTCTTTGAGTCGTCCGATGCCGAAGGCGAACCCGGTGCCCAGGTAGCCGGTGAGCACCTTCAAAAGATCGGCCTCATCGCGGGTGAAGCCGTCGGTTTCGCTGAATTCTCCCGGCTCTCCGGAAAGCGCGACCATCACCCGGGCGCCGGCGCGCAGGGCCGAAAGGGCCATGATCGTACCGGCCAATACCGGAAAGGAGAGCTGATATCTCGGATTGGGCATGGACCCGGAGCAGTCGATGCCCAGATAGAGATCCACCGGCTGCGGTTCGGGGTCGTCCCCCGGCGCCTGGCCGTGGACCTGCTGGACGGTGGTGATGCCGGGAACGACGATGGGGCTCCGGGAGACGGTGCCGAGCCAGTCGATCCGGCCGAGGGGCGATCCGATGTCCCAGGGTTCCTCGCCCTCGGGGATCGGGTCGGTGGCCCGTTCCATCCGCCGCGTGGGAAAGGGGATCAGGTGGGGCCTGGCCCGCTCCCGGTAGTAGCGGCCGATGACCGCGTCTTCTCCGATGGTTACGCCCAGGCTTTTCATCAGGTCCGCGTATTCCACCGGGGTCCGGTAATCGTTTTTCTTTCCGCCGATGGTCTCCCGGCCGCCGGG
>CAZZBE010000444.1:0-1694 GCA_964652715.1 uncultured Desulfobacteraceae bacterium | reverse complement strand
GGGCGTCGAGGATGGGCGACAGGACGGCCATGGTTCCCTTGCCGTCGTCTTCCAGGAGATAGGGCAGGCACAGGGCCGCGAACCGGCCCGCGCCGTCGAGCCATTCTTTGGCGTACACCCGGACGAGGCGGGCCCCCAGGTGGGCGTCGCCGCTCAATTTGGCGTCGATTTTCTTCGCGGCCAGGGTTCCGGGCGGCATCCCCCACAGGATTTCGTAGATCCGCATGTAAAGCGTCCAGAGGGGATCGGCGGCCTTCCCGCCCAGGGCGCGGTAGACGCCGGACATGTCCAGCCCGGCGGTCCGCTGGAGCCGGTCGTTGATGAGGAGGTCCGTGTAGAGGTTGGCGATGAAGCCGGCCAGGTGTTCCTTGCCCGGCAGACCGGCCCGGACCCGGGCCATCAGCCGGCCGTTGTCCGTCAGATCCGCGGGGGCCAGCACATGGTGGCCGATCTCGTGGGCCAGGATCTCCCGGGCGAAACCGTCCAGGCGATGATGCCGGACGAGGCGCAGGCTCACCACCACGGCGTGATCCTTCAGCCGGATCATGGCGAAGGAGCCGGAGAGGGCCTGCTTTTTCTCGTCCGCCTCGGTCAGGCACCACCGGGGCGGTTCGAGCTGGGTGAACCGGCTCCAGATCGACAGGGCGGGGGGCCACTGGGCCCGCCAGGCGTCCCGCAGGCTTGGGAGCGACGTTTCCCCTTTGGCGGCTGCTGCCCTACCCATGGCTCTCGCTTCCCCACGCCACGATATGGACGTGGTGGGAAAGGTCCAGGCAAACCGCCAGGGTGTGTTCCGTTGCGGCGAAAGAGGCCGCGCCGGCGAGCCGGGGAAATTTCCGGGACGCGCCGTTTCGCCGGACCTTGCCGTCGGCGTCGATGGAAAAGGGGCCGGTCTTCTTCGGCCGCGGTTTGGCTGCCGCGGCCCGGTGGAGGGTGGCCCCGAAACGGTCCGCGTGGAGGACGAAGGTCGCTTCGCTGTCGGACAGGTAGATCCGGCCGTCCGCCCCTGTCTCGGCCTGGGGCGGGTTCAGGAAGGCGCCGCCGAATCCGCGAAATCCGCCAACCCCGCCGACCCGTGCCAGGGTCTTGTACTGGCGGTCGGGCAGGATCGCCGGGTCATACCAAGGATCGGCCGAAAGGTTGGACAAGACGGTCTCCACGTAGGCGGCGTCGCTCCCCTCCGGCAGATCGAGGATGGCGGCGACGACCCCCGTCGGGAGGTCATGGCAGAGGGACAGCGCGCCTTCCCGGTAATGGGCCATGCCCCACCGCCACGCCGCGACCTGGCCGGCTCTCAGGAACGTTTCGCCGTCGGGGCAAAGCCGGACCAGCGCCGTCATGACGTCGAGCCATCGATCCGCGTCCGCCCCCTTTTCAGCCGACAGGTTGCACAGGGCGTTGACAATGGCCGCCGGCATCCGCCGGGGCGCGTTCGCGATAAACCCGGCGATGGCGGGGAACAATTCCATCCAGGCCCGGGCCGCGGCGGGATAGCGGTCGGGCCCGCCCAAAATTCCCTTGACGAACAGCTCCAGGGAGAGATCGTAGAGCGCGATGCCGACCGCGTCGACGGCGTCGGTCGTATCGGTTTTCGATGATGCGGCGGCCCGTTCCACCAGGGGCGCGGTCCGGTGGATCAGATGATCCGAAAAGGCCGACGGATCAAGCCCCCGCAGGGATCGCCGGGCTCCGGC
>CAZZBE010000443.1:0-3258 GCA_964652715.1 uncultured Desulfobacteraceae bacterium | reverse complement strand
GATTTCGACCTGGAGATCTACCAGGGGGCCGGCGCCTTCGTCTGCGGCGAAGAGACGGCGCTGATGCGCTCCATCGAGGGGAAGCGGGGCATGCCCAGGCCCCGGCCGCCCTTTCCGGCCCACAAGGGACTGTGGGAGAAGCCGACCATCTTAAACAACGTGGAGAGTTTCGCCAACGTCGCCCAGATCATTTTAAACGGCGGCGAATGGTACGCTTCCGTGGGAACGGAGAAGAGCAAGGGCACCAAGGTCTTCGCCATCTCCGGCGACGTCAACAACATCGGCCTGGTGGAAGTGCCCATGGGCGCCACGCTGCGGAGCATCGTCTACGACGTGGGCGGCGGCATCCCCAAAAAGAAGAAATTCAAGGGGGTGCAGTTGGGCGGCCCCTCGGGCGGCTGCATTCCCGAACAGTACCTCGACACGCCGGTGGACTACGACGAGATCGCCAAGGTGGGGGCCATCATGGGGTCGGGCGGCGTCATCGTCATGGACGAGGACACCTGCATGGTGGACATGGCCCGGTTCTTCATGGATTTTATCCAGGACGAATCCTGCGGCAAGTGCACCCCCTGCCGGGAGGGCACCCGACGGTTCCTCCAGATCCTGGAGAAGATCTGCGACGGCAAGGGCGAGCTGGCGGATATCGACGCCCTGGAGGAGATGGCCGTGGTGATCAAGGAAACGGCCCTGTGCGGGCTGGGTCAGACCGCCGCCAACCCGGTCTTGTCCACCCTCCGGTATTTCCGCGACGAGTACGAGGCCCACGTTCTGGAAAAGCGGTGCCCGGCCAAACGGTGCGTCAACCTGCTCAAGTTCGAAGTCGATCCGGACAAGTGTACGGGGTGCGGCCTGTGCTTCAAGGCCTGCCCGGCCGACGCCGTCATCTGGAAAAAGAAAGAAAAGGCCGTCATCGACAAGGAAAAATGCGTCAAATGCCTCACCTGTTTCGCCAAGTGCAAATTCGACGCAATCAACTGATAAAGGAGTCGCGATCATGTTCCAAGCCATTCTCATGATGGGAGGACTGGGAGTCGCCGTGGGCGTCGGGCTGGCGGTGGCCTCCAAGGTGTTCTACGTATGGGTGGATCCCAAAATCGAAGCGGTGGAAGCCGTGCTGCCGGGCGCCAACTGCGGCGGCTGCGGCCTGCCGGGGTGCAGCGCCAACGCCGAGGCCATCGTGGCCGGAAAGGCCTCGGTCAACTCCTGCGTGGCCGCCGGCGAAGAGACCGCGGAGGCCATCGCCGCCGTGATGGGGGTCGCCATCGAGGCCAAGGAACCGGATTTCGCCCGTCCGGGGTGTTATTTCGGCACGGACGACGCCGATCTCAAATACATCTACAACGGGCTGAGCGACTGCCGGGCCGCGGCCCTGCTCAACGGCGGCATGAAGGTCTGCACCATCGGCTGCCTGGGGCTGGGCTCCTGCGCCGACGCCTGCCCCTTCGACGCCATCGTCATGGGCCCCGAAGGGCTGCCCATCGTGCTGGAAGACAAATGCACCGGCTGCGGAACCTGCGAACGGGTCTGCCCCAAGCACATCATCACCCTGTCGTCGGCGACCCGCCGCATCCTGCGGGAGTACACCACCGACGAATGCACCACCCCGTGTCAGCGTCGGTGTCCGGCGGGAATCGACATCCGGGAGTACATCCGCCAGATCACCCTCGGCGACTACCACCGGTCGGTCCAGGTCATCAAGGAGCGGAACCCCTTCCCCACGGTCATCGGCCGCATCTGCCCCCGCCCCTGCGAGGAGGACTGCCGGCGGCAAATGGTGGACGAACCGGTGGCCATCAACTACCTGAAGCGGTTCGCCGCCGACTACGAGCGGGACGGCGGCGAGCGGATCCAGCCCTACAAGGCCCCGGCCACGGGCCGGAAAATGGCCGTGGTGGGCGGCGGGGTCCAGGGCCTGTCCGCCGCCTTTTTCGCGGCCCGTCTGGGTCACACCCCCTGGCTCTACGAAGCCGCGGACCGGCTGGGCGGCCTGCTCCGCAGCGCCATCGCCAAAGAACGGCTGCCCGAAGACATCCTCGACTGGGACATCCAGGGCGTGCTCGACATGGGCGTCGTCGCCCGGACGAACATGACCCTGGGCAAAGATTTCACCCTGGAGTCCCTCTTTTCCGAAGGTCACGAGGCGGTTTTTCTGGCCTCGGGCGGCTGGGACAGCCGGCTCACCCGCATGAGCGGCGACGAGGTGGAGGAGCCCGTGGGGGGCGTCTACCTGATGATCGACCTGATCAAGTCCGACACCGGCCGGAGCAACCGCATCGCGGTCGGAGACGACGTGGTCCTGGTGGGCGGCGGCATCTCGGGCCTGCGGGCCGCCCGGATCTGCGCCGATCTGGGGTGCGAGAACGTCCTGCTGATTTTCCGGGAAGCCCAGGACGACGTCTTCAAGAAGGATGCGGAACTGGCGGAACTGAAGGAACTGGTGGACGACGGCGTCAACGTGGTCTTCAACGCCGCGGTCAGCGAACTGTACGGGGAGGGCGGACGCCTTACCCATGCGACCTGCGTCACCCTCGACAAGGGCGTGGAGACCCGGGTCCCGGCCCAGAACCTGTTTCTGGCCGCCGGCCGGTTCCCCGAGCTGATCTTCGTCCGGAACGCGCAGGAGGTCCCGACGGAAGCCGCCGAGTCCATGTCGGCGGTCCCCCTGAAGTGGAAGGCCGCGGCGCCCTACAAAAATCCGGCATTCGCCGGCGAGGTCGGTCTCCTGGCGCAAGGCGACGCGCTGACCGATTTCTCCGCCGCCATCCGGGCCATCGGCGCCGGGCGCCGGGCCGCGGCGTCCATCCACGAGCTGATGTTCGGCATCCCCCTGGACCTGCCCGAGCACGTGCTCACCCCCGACGACGTCATCCAGAACGTCGATCACGTCGAGAACGTGGGCAAAACCGCCCGCCAGATCATGCCGCTGTGCTCAGCCAGGGAGCGGGGCCGCTGCGACGAACTGGAACTGGGATACGACGAGGACAAAGCCCAGGCCGAAGCGGCCCGCTGCCTCCAGTGCGGCCTCATCTGCTATGAACGGTCCACCGGGGAGACGGTCCATTCGCTGGAAGAGACCGCCCAGGCGGAACCGGCCCGGGCCAAAGGGGCGGCGTAAAGCAGAAATGTTGGATGGGGCGGCCGACAATCGGGGCCGCCCCATCCGTTGAAAGCGCAGAATGCAATGATAGACAACCTTCGTACACTCCCCATAGAAGAAAGAATAAAGATTGTAGAAGATCTATGGGACAGTATCGC
>CAZZBE010000442.1:0-3264 GCA_964652715.1 uncultured Desulfobacteraceae bacterium | reverse complement strand
CCGATGGCCAGCGGCGCCGCTTGGCGCATGCAAATTGCCCGGCAACCGTCACGGCATTTCGATTATTCTTCCGGCAACCCCAATCGTCTCAATTGTTCGGCCAATCGCGCCGCCTTTGCCTCCGCCCGATCGGCTCTCGATTTTTCGTCGGACGCCGTTTTCAGGGCTTCCTGGTAAAATGGAAGAACAAACGCTTTATAGACCGCGTCTTCGGCCATTTCTTCAGGGGAGGGGCGACGGTAGAGATCATCGATTCTGAATTGAAATCCGGGCAGCACCTCCGAGCGAATTAGATTCGGATCATGTCCGCTTTGGGGGAGAATGGGCTGATAAAGGCCGCCCGGTCCGCGACGGTAAAAGGCGGTATGGATTCCTTTGCGATCAAGAATGAAATATTCCCGAACGCCCGCCTGTTCGTATTCCCGGAACTTCACCCGGGTATCCCGTTCGATTTCGCCGCGCTCTGAATCGGATATCACTTCGATGCACAAATCGAAAACGCCGGCGAAGCTTCGGTCGTAAAGGTTAAGATCAACCGGGTTCTTCAGGGAAAGAACGCCCAGATCCGGCTTTCGAATCGCGGCTTTGTCCGGCAGCGCCAGACGGAATCCGAATTCGAGGCCGACCATTTTGCCGATGGGATGGACCCTGAGAAACTGTTCCAAGAGGGAGACGAACCATAAGTAGAGAAGGAAGCCGAGATAATCGGTCGCCGGTTTTTCCTCCAGCACGCCGTTGTTCCATTCATAGCTGATGTCGGAATATTCATAGTAGGCATCCCAGTAAAGGGCTTCGGATACCCGTTTGCCGTCTTCGGAACGAGGGAATGGTTCGTTATTTCTTTCCGGCGCCAGAGGGGCATGGGGGATATTTTCCGCGATACTCATCCGTTCCTCCTGATCGTCAGTTAAAGGACTCTTCCACTTTATATAACCAAAGCGGCTTCGGCGTCAACCGGAGGGGGCGCCCCGCCGGATCGCCAACTACAAGGATTTGGGATAAGCAAGGATTAAGAGCCTATCCGGAAACCTCATCTTTTGGCCCCATGCTGCGTTCTCGCTCTTTTTCAATCCTCGAAATAGGCCCGCTATTCCTGCGGTTGAAAAAGCGCCGCGGCCTTGCCTGGAACCAAAATCTAAGGTTTTCGGATAGACTCTAAGGATTGTCGTTGGTTTGGCGTGTTGAACTTCGGCGTTCACGCTTGGCGGGGAAAATCCTTGCTTATCCCCAATCCTTGTAGATCATTTCCAATTCAGCCAGTAACATGCCATACTCCTTTAAAATTTTATGATTCGATGGAAATCACTCACCCGTGGCGACAAACACGGGGGAAACCGTTGTCCCCGTGTCTTCATCGGAATAGACCGCTTCATATTTTTCCCGCATTCCATCCGGGATATGTTCAACAAAAACGACCAGATCAATCTTTTCGAGACTCAGGGATCGCGCGTATCCGGCGGCCTGAGCCAACGCCCTCCGAAAATCGCCGTCATCGGTGAAACTCTTGATTTCAATGGCGTACAGCTTTTCCAAATAGCGGATCATCAAATCGACCTTGCCGTTTCCCGTGGGGAACTCCGGCCACACGTTCGCCTTTTTGTTGGCTAAAAACTGGCTCAGATATTGATACAAGCTGAAATGAAACACGGCCTCGAACACGCGCAGATCTTTCCGCCGGGGGGCGTCTTCAAGCAGCCATTTCCGGTTTTTTTGCAAGTGCCGCTCAAATCTTCGCACAAGGTTTTTGATGTTCAAGCCCTTTGGCTCGTAGATGTCGGACACCCCTTCAGTGATGTCGAAAATACGGCCCATGTAGTGAAACAGTTCCCGGGAAAAGTAATTGAACAGCCGTTTTTGAACAAATGGACAGGAAAACCGCACATAGGATTCCCGACCCTCTTTTTCCCTGTCCACCACGCCGTTCATGTAAAGAAAATTCACGCAAGGCTCATCAAACGCAAATTCGACTTTCCGGTCGGTTTTAAACAATTCCAGCACGAATTCCTTATATGGTTCCTGTTTCGCTTTGCTGACAATGTTGATGATATTGTTGTTGGGGAGCGCGTAGGTGGCGTCGGCATAGACATCTTCAAAATTATCCATCGTGATCCCGCGGGTTCGGTCGGGTTCATAATCCTCATACCCTTCCGTCAACAGTTCCCCGAACCACGACACCAGCCCCGGCTGCCCCCTGGTTTCATAAAACAGGCGGTCAATGACACCCTTTTCCACCGTTTGGCCGCTCTCTTTTTCATACCATCTGAACATGGACGCCGCCTCGTCGAAAGTGAGCTTTGGAATGTGCAGGCTTCCCAAAACGCTTCGCACGCCGACAAGGGCCACGCCGTGAAGCAGGTGTTCTTTTTGGGGAGAAGGATTCTTGTCTTCCGCCCGGCTGAGATAGATGTTCCTGAATATGGAGGTCGCGTCCGCGATGATGTTTTCGTCCAGCGCGTCGAATTCATCGATGATCAGGATCAACGGTTTGTTCAGAAATTCGGATGTAAAAAGTTTTTCAAAACCTCTCAGACCACTCGGCGCGGTTTTTTTAAGTTTCAGCGCGTTCAACACTTTTTCGGAAAGAAGCCCGGCCGCCTGGTCCGGGTTTGATTCGGTTTTCAGGTCTTCGATGTTCAGTTTTACAATGTCGAATCGCTCATCGCCCTGAAGACGCCACAACACTTCCCGCATGATCCAGGTTTTACCGCACTGCCTGGGCGCCCAGACGGTGATGTAATGGCCGCCTTTGTCGAAATCTTCGCCGACAAGTTGCAAACACGCGCTTTGAATCAAATGCCGCCTGGGCGCGTAGTAGTGCATATCTTTGTCAACTGGGCCGTATGATGAAAATTTTCGCATATCATTCACCTCGACAGATATTTTTTGCCAGGATAAGAACCAGGATCATTTTGGCTGAAACACATAAAGTCCAACGCCTTGGCCGCGCCGCCTTGGGTTGAAACCCCAGGCTCAATCATCCAAAACCGGCTAAAAGCCGGTTCAAATTGCAAACCGCCATCTCCCCAGCGGCAGCCATAACCGGCTTCCAGCCGGTTTTATGGGTTCAGCCTGGGGTTTTAACCCAAGGCGGCGCGGGCGCTCGACCTGGACTGGAATAAGATCGATTATCCATTGGGATCAGAGGTATATTGATTTTAGAAAATCACCTAAGCTGTCGGAATGCGTCATCTGATCTCGTCGCCCCCGGTAGAAGCCTTTTCCGACTCGCGCTTCAACCGCCGTATCTCATCGACGTTCAACTCG
>CAZZBE010000441.1:0-3279 GCA_964652715.1 uncultured Desulfobacteraceae bacterium | reverse complement strand
CAGAGGGACAGAGGGACAAAGGGACAAAGGGACAAAGGGACAAAGGGACAAAGGGCGGCGGGACATGGGCGTGTCCCGCCGGGGATGGGCGTCGGGCGCTCGGGGACGGAACGGCGGCGCGGGCGGTCAGATCTCGGACTCGATCTTTTCGGTGAGGTACCGGACCTGTTTTTTGAGGGCGGCGTCGTCCTTGAGTCCTTTTTCCACGGTCCCCACGGAGCGGTAGACCGTGGCGTGGTAGCGGTTGAAGCTCTTTCCGATGGCCTGGAGGGTGTGGTCGGTCATCCGCCGGGCCAGGTAGATGGCGATGTGGCGGGGCCGGGCGATGGCCTGCTTGCGGGATTTGGAGACGATGTCCGCCACCGAGATGCTGAAGTGCTTGCAGACCGTTTCCTTGATGAGGTCCAGGGTGACGGCCTTCTTGGACCGGGCGATGTTCTGGGCGACGTCCCGGGCCAGGTTCAGGTCGATGGGCTTTCCCAGGAGGGAGGACTTGGCCGTGACGCCGATGAGGCCGCTTTCCAGCTGACGGACGTTTTCGCACAACTCCCCGGCCAGGAACTCCAGAACTTCGCCGGGCAGCGCGTGGCCGTGCTCCCGGGCCTTCCGCCGGAGGATTTTGACACGGGTCTGGAAATCGGGCGGCTGGATCGTGGGGATGAGGCCGCAGGCCAGCCGGGACCGGAGCTGGTCATTGATCTTGGGGATGTCCGACGGCAGGTAGCAGCTGGAAAAGATGATCTTTTTCTCCGCGTCCATGAGGTAGTCCAGGGCCAGGGCGAGTTCGATCTGGGTCCGGTCCTTGCCGGTGAGGAAATGGATGTCTTCCAGGATGAGGGTGTCGCACCGGGTCCGGTATTTTTCCTTGAATTTGTCGATGCCGTCGTTTCTAAAGGCGTTGACCATTTCGTTGGTGAAGTCTTCGGCCGTGATGTAGTAGACGCTCTCGTTGGGGCATTTGTCCAGGATGTGGTGGCCCACGGCCTGGGAAAGGTGGCTTTTGCCCAGCCCGGTTCCGGACAGCAGGAACAAGGCGTTTTGCTGCATGGACTGCTGGGTGGCCAGGGAGAGGGCCGCCGAATAGGCGAAGTCGTTGTTGCCGGCCACCACGAAGTTCTCGAAGGTAAAATTACGGCGCAGCCGCCGTCCCGAGGCCGGCGGCACATGGATGTTGGGCAGGGTCAGCTGCCGGTCGTTGATCGGGTCCTGGGGGGGCGCCGGCTTCCGGTCCGACACCTGGAACGCGATGTCGAACGGTTTTCCGGCGGCCTCCTGGAAGGCGGCGTCGATGAGGCGGAGGTAATGATCGCTGACCCGTTTTTTGGAAAAGGAGTTGGGGCAGGTCAGGACCACCCGATCCCCCCCGTTTTCCTTGAACGCCAGGGGTTCGATCCACATCCGGTAGCTGTGGCTCGGGATCCGCGTCTTGATGGTCGCTTTTGCTTTTTCCCAGATGTCTTCCATGGCTGTCAGCCGTCTCTCGTTTTTTTTAGTGATGATCCCAATAGGGCCCTTGGGCCGGAAATAGAACAGCGGATCACAAATTCGCACCGACCGGCGGGGCGGCCGGTCGGCGATACAAACAGCGGTTTCGGTCCGTCCGAATTTATCGACCGTTTGAAAGAGGTCTATTGCATTACGGATTTTTCGTCAAACCGAAAGAACACGGTTTAAAAACCGGGACGAGGAAAAGAGATGGCTTTTCGCATCTATCTGATAATGTGTTAAATTCTTGAGGTCGATCCGTCAACCGCCCCGAAACTGAGCGTTTTTTCCTTCGCCGGGCTTATCCAAGCATATTAAGCATCTCCAGACTTCTCAGAAAAAAATGAACAATTGGATTTCGCCTCATTTCTCCTTTTTTCATCGAAAATCTTTTAAATTTGAAAATTCAGAACAAAAGACCGGGGTTCGGCCCTTTGGCTGTCGGAAATCGACCTGTTTTTGCACACATTTCGAACAAAACAGCATTGAATTTATAAAGATCTAAAATAAAAGGTTATAATTAGAAAAGCGCGGATATGCCGCGGCCGGATTTTGGAATTCCATTTTCAAAAACCGGGAGGTCGGCCCATGGCGAACCGGGGGTTATCTGAAGAAAACCTTTATCTCTTGAGGCGCGAGGGGGGCCGTAATCGACGATTTCAGGCGATAAACAACGCAAGTGTCCGAAGCGAACCGCCTTCCGGGTTCGTGGAAGCCCGTCCCGTCGTCAGTCCCGGGTGGTACGGCCCGAAAACGGCAACGGCGGGGGGCCGCGTTTTCGGGGGGATCATCGATTTTCAGCGGATTCCCATCGCTGATGGTCGTCGCGAAAGGGCCGGGCAATGAAAAGCCCCGGCGATCCCCGATCGGGGATCGCCGGGGGCGGCGAAGCGGTTTCTGAAAGGGATGGGTTAACGCTTCAATGCTTTCAATCCGGTGAAATACTCCCGGGTGACCCGAAAAATAACCGGGCTCAGCACCAGGAGCGCGATGAGGTTGGGCACAATCATCAGCCCGTTCATCATGTCGGAGAAGGTCCAGACAAAATCGAGCTGGACCACCGCGCCGATGAAGATGACGACCACGTAGATCAGCCGGTAGGGCATGACGCCCTTCAGGCCGAAGATGTATTCGAAACAGACCTGGCCGTAGTAGCTCCAGGCCAGCATGGTGGAAAAGGCGAAGATGATGAGGCCGAAGCCCACCACGAAGTCGCCGAGTCCGGGCAGCCCTAAGTTGAACGCTCTCTGGGAAAGTTCCGCGCCGGTGATGCCGCTGTCCCAGGCGCCGGTCATGATGATGAGCAGCGCGGTGAGGGAGCAGACGCAGATGGTGTCGATGAAGGTGCCCAGCATGCCGACGATGCCCTGCTTGACCGGATCTTTCGTCCGGGCCGCGGCATGGGCGATGGGGGCGGAGCCGAGGCCGGCCTCGTTGGAGAAGACGCCCCGGGCCACGCCGAAGCGCATGGCCTGGGCCACGGCGGCGCCGGCGAATCCGCCGGTGGCGGCGGTGCCGGTGAAGGCGTCGGAGAAGATCAGGACGATGGCGGGGATCAGCTTGTCGATGTTGAGCAAAATGATGAGCAATGCGCCGGCCACGTAGACGATGGCCATGAAGGGGACCAGCCGCTCGGTGACCTCGGCGATCCGCTTGATGCCGCCGATGATCACGGCGAAGACCAGCACCGCCAGGATGACGCCGGTGAGCCAGTAGGGGATGGCGAAGGCCCGTTCCACGGCCCGGGCCACGGAGTTGGACTGGACCATGTTCCCGATCCCGAAGGCAGCCACA
>CAZZBE010000440.1:0-3286 GCA_964652715.1 uncultured Desulfobacteraceae bacterium | reverse complement strand
TGTCCCTTTGTCCCTCTGTCCCTCTGTCCCTTTGTCCCTTTGTCCCTTTGTCCCTCTCACTTACTCTCCCTTCGTCTTGATCGTCATCGCCGCCGGCGTCAACGGCGGCAGCGGCGGACCCGACGGCGACCCCGGGGCCGTGCAGACATGGGTGTGGCTGTTGAACAGGGCCATGAAGGTCTGGCCCTTGACCAGGGGTTCGCCGGCCTGGCCGCCGAGGTGGACCTGGACCCCTTCCACCACGATCTGGGTTCCTTTGACCGTGATCCCGGAGGCGGCCATCTCGATGCGGTTGCCGTTGATATCCTCCACCGTTGTGCCGGCGGTTTCCATGGTCATGGCGTTGCCGTTGCTGTCCTCCAGGATCGCCTTGTTTCCCTGGGCGTCGAGGGTGAGTTTGGAACCGGCCGCGTCGGTCAGCGTCACCGTGCCCTGGGGATCGATGATCAACTCGGCGCCGGCCGGGTGGAACAGGCGGAACTGCTCCTCGCCGGAGGCGTCGTCGAACTGGAGGACGTGGCCCGACGGCGTCTTGATCACCCGGGTGGTGGGTTCGTCTTTGGCCGCTTCCGACGGCGGATCGCCTGTTTGCTGCCAGAAGACGCCCACCCAGATGGGGTGATCGATGTTCCCTTCTTCGAATTCCACCCAGATCTGGGCGTCCACTTCGGGGATCATGAACAGGCCCTGGTCCGTCAGGCCGCCAAAAGGGAGGCAGGGAAGGGCCCATCCCGTCTCCTGATCCCCTAAAACGCTTGGAACCCGGACCTTGACGCGGCCCCGCTGTTCCGGGTCCGCGTTGTCCGTCACGAACCCCCGGTATTTGCCGTAATAGCGCCGGGTCTGCTGCCGCGCGATGTCGGTTGCGCCGTTTGCCATCTAAATAATCCCTTCCAGCGGATGTCCCGATTCCGGGAGGTTGTCGCCGTAGGCGTTCCGCAGCAGCCGGAAGTCGACCCGGTACCCGTCGGCGTCGAACCGGTGGGTGGCCGCATCCACGTAATAGACGCCGTTGTGGCGGGTCCCCAGGCCGTCCACCCCCACCGGCAGGCCGGTGAGGAGCACATGACCGTAGCGGCTGCCGTCCAGCTCCCCTTCGGCTTTGATCTTCATGGACTGCTCGTTGGCCAGGGCCTGGGCGATGGCCCGCATCTGGGAATCGTCGCTCACGCCCCGGCGTTGGGGCCGCCAGACGAAGTCGTCGAGCCCGGCCCCCTCGCTGTTGGCGGGTTCGTTGCCCAGCAGCGGCAGATCGGGCGTCACCTCTTCCACCGGGGACTCGGTTCCCGACTCGGCGGCCACCTGGTAGGCGATCCGGTCGGGTTTGTGGCCGTCGTCCTGGAGGTCGAACCGGATGCAGTGGGTGTCCGGTCCGGCGTAGACCATGATGGTGGGCTGGGGATCGGCGTCCAGCCGCATGCCGCCGAAATGCATCTGTCCCTCCCGGAAAATCACCTCGTAGCTGTTGGCCTCGGCCCGTTTGGACAGAAACTCCTGGTCCGTGGTGTTCTGGTTCAGGTCCTGGACCGTCATCCCCTCATCGGGCGGCTCCGTCAGCCCCAGGCCGTGGCGGGCGGCGATGGCCCCGGCGATCTGGCCGTCGGTGGTGGGGGCGTCCTCGCCCCAGCGCTGGTCCACATGGCGCCGGTCCAGAAGCAGGGAGTCGTCCTGGCAGGTAACGGTCACCCGGGCCGATCCCCGATCCGAGGGGTATTCGGCCCGCACCTCCCGTATGTAGCCGCGCATGACCTCTTCCCGGTCATCGCCAAAGACCGCCGTGATCTTCACCGTGACCCAGGGCTTGACCCGGTCGTCGTCCTGGACCGTCCACTCGCCGTCCTCCAGTCGACGGGTTTCGAAGACCAGGGTGGCCGTGGTCCACTCCTTCCGGTCGGCCTCCACCGTCGCTTCGATCAAGCCCGGATAGAGGTCGTCGATCTCCTCGCCGTCCAGCTCGATGACGCATTCCGCCGGCGGGCGGAGGTTGCCGGTCAAGAGGTCCATGAGGCCCATGGCGACCCTACTCCCTCGCCTTGGGAATGAGGATCACCTGGCCCGCCATTTCCTCGCCCAGGGCCTCGTGCCCGAACACGAATTCCGGATTGGCGTCGATGATCCGCCACCAGAGCTGGTCGTCGTTATAGTAATGGCGCGCGAGCATATCTAAACGGTCGTCCGCTTTCACCTCGTGTTCGACCACCCCCGTGGCCGGACCGATCTCCCGGGCCCGCAGGCCGGGGAAGACGTCGGAGCCGTCAGGGAGAGGGGCGAAGGGTTCGGCGTTTTTGTAGCGGGATTTTTTAAGCAGCATAAGCCGTTTTTCCAGTTACACTTTCAAAGCGTTTATTAAAAATCCAGAAGATCCGAGCCCCCTTCAGGGGGCTTCCCCTTTTTGCCGGGGGGTTTAGCCCCCGGCCGCTCGGCGCCAGGGCCATGGCCGCGCCAGGGCCGCCTGCCGCCTGCCGGGGGCTGAACCCCCCGGCAAGTAAGGGAACCGCCCTAAAGGGCGCTGGGTGCGTTCGGGCTATCGGTGGTTTGTTTGGTGGCATTTGTTTCTCTTCTAAAACGACGCCCCAAACGACGCCGACACCGACACCGATATCCCCCCGGCCAGGTTCAGGGCGGCGCCCACCAGTTGGCGGACTTTTTCCACCTGGTAGAAGGGGTTGTTCCCTTCGATGACCTGGAAGCCGAGGGTGACGTTGGCCCGGTAGGGGCGCAGGGTCGGCAGGTGGGCGGTCTCGTCCACCTGGACGCTTTTCATGAACACCGGCAGGATGTGGGCGCCCCAGACCAGGAGGAGCACCGACGGGTGCTCGTCCCGTTGGAACGCCTTGCGGCCCCCCAGGCCGAGGCTGGAGAGCATCTGGACCCCGCCCGGCCCCTGGGATTTGGGCTCCACCATGGACCGCAGGGTGTCCAGCTCCGGTTCGATGCCGAATTCGGCGGCGATGGCGTGGCCCGGCAGGTTGGGATCAGCCATGCGGTCCGTGGCGTCCAGGAGAATGTCGAGGTTGAATTCCTCGGGCGCGACGCTCACCCCCTGGGCCACCCGGGGCGTTTCCGTCGGCAGGGTGAAATCGTAGCCGCCCCGGGTTCCCGGAGCGCTGCCGGTGTTGATGGTGATGGTCCGGGTCCGGGAGAGGGTTTCCGGGTTGAACTCGAACTGGAGCGCCAGGGGCGTCGGGGACAGGCCGTATTCCACCAGAAATCCCCGGGTGAGATCAATCGCCATGGCGGCCTCCACTCTTCATCCTGCCGCTACCGCCTTGGGCGCCCCCGCGGA
>CAZZBE010000439.1:0-3292 GCA_964652715.1 uncultured Desulfobacteraceae bacterium | reverse complement strand
ACATAACATAAAATACCCTTTTCCAGGAAAGCCCGCAACCACCAGATGAAATACACGCCTATCAAATCAGATCTATTTATCCGCAACCGCCAGCGGCTTGTTAACCGGTTAAACCCCTCCTCCCTGGCCGTGTTCAATTCCAACGACATCATGCCCACCAGCGCCGACGGCGTTCGGTCGTTCATTCAAAATACCGATATTTTCTTCATGAGCGGCATCGATCAGGAGGAATCGATTCTGGTGATCTGCCCCGACGCGCGGAACGAAAAACACCGGGAAATCCTCTTTATCCGGAAAACCAGCGAAAAAATCGCCACCTGGGAAGGGCCCAAACACACAAAGGAAGAAGCGTCCAGGCTCTCGGGCATCGAAACGGTCTTGTGGACGTCGGAGTTCGAGAGCATTTTCCGGTCCCTTGCCTGCGAGGTCGAACATATCTACCTAAACACCAACGAACACCTCCGGGCGGACGTATCGGTGGAAACCCGGGACGACCGGTTTATCAAATGGTGCCGGTCCGCTTTTCCCCTCCACAAATACGAGCGGCTGGCCCCCATCATGCGCCACCTGCGGGCCGTTAAATCGCCCATTGAGGTGGAGCTGATCCGACAAGCCTGCGCCATCACGGAAAGGGCATTCCGCCGGCTGCTGAAGTTTATCCGGCCCGGCGTGTGGGAGTTTGAAATCGAAGCGGAAATTGTCCACGAGTTTCTCCGAAACCGTTCCCGGGGGCCGGCTTACGAGCCCGTCATCGCGTCAGGGGCCAGCGCCTGCATCCTCCACTACGTCAAAAACGATCGGCAGTGCCAGAGCGGCGACCTGATCCTGATGGATTTCGGGGCTGAATACGCCAATTACGCCTCCGATCTGAGCCGAACCGTCCCCGTGGACGGCCGCTTCACGCCCCGCCAAAGGGCCGTTTACGATGCCGTGCTGCGGGTTCAGCGGTCCGCCATCGATATGTTGCGGCCCGGAACGGCATTGAAAGAATACCACAAGGCGGTCGGCGATCTCATGGAAAAAGAATTGATCGCTCTGGGCTTGCTGGACGCCAAAGACGTGAAGGCCCAGGACCCCGAAAAGCCCCTGTACAAGAAATATTTCATGCACGGGACCTCCCACCATTTAGGGCTGGACGTCCACGATGTGGGGGATCTTTACCGGGAGTTTACGCCGGGCATGGTGTTCACCTGCGAGCCGGGCCTGTATATAAAGGATGAGGGGATCGGGATCCGCATTGAAAACGACATCCTCGTTACCGAGGACGCGCCTGTGGATTTGATGGCGGGGATTCCCGTCGAAGCCGAAGAGATCAAGGAACTGATGAACCGGTAATCCGGGCCTCCGCCATAATCCTGTTTCTTGATGTCTCCATAGCGGAAGCCCGGACAGGACGTCTTTTAGACCCTTATCGCGCTGCGTTGTTCACCATCTCGCAGACAAGTTCCGCCGCCATATCGAGGTCCATTTTCGACTGGTTGATCACCATGTTGTAGTGGGTGGCGTCGTCATAATCCCCCCTCTTGAAGAGCCGCATCAGCGCCTCCCGTCGCTCGCCCTGGCGGTCCACCGCCTCCCGGGCTTTCTCCTGGGACAGTCCGTACTGCTCCCGCATAAACCGGACCCGGTCGTCCCGTTCCGCCACCAGCAGCACGTGGTAGGCGTCTTTCCGCCCTTTCAGGATGAACTGAGAGCCCCGCCCCAGGATGATGATGTTCCCTTCGTCGGCCATCTCCGGGATGATTTCGCCAAGGAGGTCGATGTAAATTTCCCCGTCCATATAATTCCGGTTCTCATCCATCACATGGTCGATGAACCGCTGGCGCGTCAGGAAATTGGAGGCCCGTCTCAGCAGTCCTCTCCCCTCGTTCTCGAAAGCGCTGACCACATCGGACGACACCTTGGCCTGTTCCGCCAGCTTCTCGATGATCTCCTCGTGGGCGATCTTGTAGTTGAGTTTGTCCGCGACTTTCTGGGCCAGGGTCTTTCCGCCGGCGCCGAACTGCCTGGAGATGGTGATGACTGACATGAAACGCCTCCTTGCTCATCAGGATGGTTGTAGGGTGCGACGTCGCCGTGTGGCGTCAAAGGTGATTCATCCCCTGTTTTTAGCAATATTCGGAAAGTTTGTAAAGCGGACTTTCGACTCGATTGCCAAACGCCTCCGAAGATTCAGATGTTGATTCAGATTGACGAATGTTCCTGTCATGCATAAAATAGGCGCATATAAAGGAGGTATCCCCATGTCGAAAACCCGCTTAAATATCAGCATCGATCAGGATCTGGCCGATTTCGCCAAAGTGTACGCCAGGGAAAATCGTATGACCGTTTCCGATGTCGTTACGCAATATTTCCTTGCCATCAAACGGCGAGCAAACGGCGAAGCTACGGAAATTTTGATGTCGGATCCGGCCTTTCGGGAAGCAATGAATGAGGTTCGCTCCAAGCTTCAAAACGGAACGGCCCGCTGGTACACCTTCGACGATGTGTTCGGCGATTGATGGAGATCCGGTTTGAAAAAGCCTTCCTCAAAGGGGTTCGAAAGCATGCCGCCATTAAAAAGCAGATAGAGCAGAAGGTGCGTCAAATCGTCGCGCATCCCATCGAACTAGGCGAACCGCTGAAAGACAATTGGCGAGGGTTCTATTCCTGCGCCGTCCGCCGGAACTTTATCATCATCTATCTCTATTGCCGGGCCTGTCGAAAAAAGGGAGACGCGCCCTTCGTCGCCTGCTCCGATTGCGCTGAAACACCTGACGATACAATTAAATTCGTGTTGGTAGGCCCCCACGATGCCGCTTACCGGCTGAAATAAGCCAAAGGTCAAGCTCGCCAAAAGATATGCTGAATGGCCTGTTCCCATCCCGGCCACCCAGCCCCATCCTGAAAATCCCGATCAATCCTCCTGCAGCTCCTTCAAGTCGGCATAATAATCAAGGATCTCCGGGTTCCGCAACGCATCCTTGTTCAGCACCGTTTTGCCCTGGATCACCTTTTTGACCGCCAGTTCCACCTTTTTCATGTTGAGGGTGTAAGGGATATCAGGCACTTCGATGATCTTGGCCGGCACGTGGCGGGGCGAGGCGTTGGACCGGATGGTGGACCGGATCCGATTCTTGAGGTCGTCGGTTAATTCGTACCCCGGCATCAGCTTGACGAAGAGCACCACCCGGACATCGTTTTGCCAGGGCTGTCCGATGACCAGGCTGTCCGCGATCTCGTCGAGTCCCTCCACCTGGCGGTAGATCTCGGCGGTGCCGATGCGCACCCCGCCGGGGTTGAGGGTGGCGTC
>CAZZBE010000438.1:0-3299 GCA_964652715.1 uncultured Desulfobacteraceae bacterium | reverse complement strand
GGGTTAGGGGCGTTTGATCTGGGCCTTGAGCATCTCTTTGAGGCCGTCGAGGGTGCCTTTCCAGATGGCGTCTTCGCCGGCCATGATGGAGACGATGACGGTTTTTTCCACGCTCACTTCCATGACCAGTTCTTCGTCGCCGATCTTGAAGACGGCTTCGCCCCAGCGTTCGGCGGGCAGGCCGGTCGCTTCGCAGTCATAGTCGGTTCGGGTTTCGGTCGTCATGCGGATGTCGCTCATTTTAGGTCTCCTCCCGTGTTTCGGCCGCCGGAGCGGGGCCGTCGCCGTTGTCGAGGCGCTGCCGCAGCCGGTCGATGCGGGTCTGGATGTCGCCCAGGGCCGTGTGGATGTCGCCGATCCGGGCCGTCAGCTTGGCGCTGTCGCCCTGCCCTTTTCCCATGAGCCGGGCGATCTCCGACAGGTCGCCGGCATAGGCGCCGAACCGGTGGATGAGGGCCGCGTTGAGCACTTCCGTGGCGGCGTCCACCAGCTTGAACAGGTACTGGTATTTGAGGTTTTCCCGGTAATCCTTGAAATGGAAGTGGATCGAATCCCGGGTGTCGGCCTTGAGGCGCTTCAGTCCGGCCTCCAGGGCCTTGCGCCGGTTGCCGGTTCCGTCGCCGGCCTTTTTGCGGATCAGCTTTTTGAACAGCCGCAGCAGCGAAAAGAACCCGAACCGCATCATGGCCTCGGATTTCATCCGCGCGCTGTAGCGCATGGACGCCTCGGCCGCCGGCAGGGTCACGCCGGCCTTTTCCCGGATGCGGTCCACGTCCGGAATCTCGATGCCCTCCCGTCGCGCCCGAACCGGCGGGATGCCGCAGGCGGTCAGGGTCCGGTTGTATTCGGACAGCACGTCGCCGAGCATCACGTCGTAGGGGCCGGTGACGGTCTCGAAATGGGCCCGGATCTTCTGTTCGGCCTCCCGCACGAACCGGATGATCTCCGGGTTGACCGACTCGGCCATGTACCGGTCCACGGCGCTCTTGAAATCGCTGTACACCCGGTACATGTCGGCGTGGAATCCGGTTTTGCCCTCCCCGGACGCGGCGCCGTCGCCGGGCAGGTTGTAAT
Organism: uncultured Desulfobacteraceae bacterium; assembly: GCA_964652715.1. Classification (GTDB taxonomy): domain Bacteria; phylum Desulfobacterota; class Desulfobacteria; order Desulfobacterales; family JAABSP01; genus JAABTD01. The sequence continues at coordinate 2,225 of CAZZBE010000438.1, read as the reverse complement.
TGGCGATGAACCGGAGCAGCCCCCCCACGGTTTCGGCGGCGCGGCGGGAGTCGAAGAACCGGTCCACCTCGCTTTTGAGCTGGTTCTTCAGCTTGCCGGAAGCCCCTTCAAGGGTGGAGCGGATCATGGCCTGGATCCCCTCCATTTTCTTCCGGTGGGCCTGGATCCGTTCGATCATCTCGTCCGCGCCGCCGGCGCTCCGGCCGGTCAGTTCCCGGTTGACGTCGATCCGGTGGATCATGCCCGCGGCCATCACCCCGAGCCGCTCCAGGTGGCTCTTAAACAGGAGCGCGTTGCGCTGCCGCGTCAGCTTCCCGGCGAATTCGGCGTTGAATCGATTCGATCCGCCGTCGGAGAGGTCCCGGAGGGGCGCGTCGGCCTCCCAGGCCGCCAGCCGTCCCCGGTCTTTTTCCGTGGGGTCGTTGGCCGGGGCCCGCAACAGGTCGAGCAGGGCCGAAAAGACGTACACTTCCGGTTCCGGGGCCACCAGGGCGAGTTCTTCCCGGATCTTTTTTACAAGGCGGGCCAGGTCGTCGGCCGTTTCGTGTTCGTTCAGGTCGGCGTTGACCACGAACAGGGCGTGGTCGAGCATCCCCATCCGGCGGATGATGTTCAAAAACTTGATGTCGGCCTGGCGGAGGCCGGTGCGGCTGCTGATCACGTAGACGATGAGATGGGCCGTCAGCAGGTAGTCCTCGATCATGGCCAGGTGGTGCGGATTGGGGGAATCGCTGCCCTGGCAGTCGGCGATTTCGGTGTTGGCGGGCACGTCGCCGGTGTCGATCTCCAGCCGGATGTCGTCGAGGAAAACCGCCAGGTGGTCGTTGGCGGCGAAGGGGCGGTGTTCGGGGAAATCGGCGTCCTCGAAGCGCCGGGTGACCGGCGCGTCCGACACGATTCTTTTGATGGCGTCGTATCCGTCCAGAAACGCGGTCATAAGGGCGATCTGGGGGTTCCGGGCCTCTTCGGTCAGCACCTGGTCGGGGGCGAGTCCGGCCAGCGTTTCGGCCAGCCGCCGCCGGGCGTCGTCGTCCCGCAGGTCGAATCCGTCCTCGGCGGGGGGCCAGATGTCGGGGGGCATCAGACCCAGGGCCGAATCGATTTCGGCGTTGATCTCCGACCAGGTCTTGAAGACCAGGACGGCCCGCAACCGGTCCCCCGGACGGATGCGGGTGACGATGGAGGTGACCACCCCCGCTCCCCGCTTCAAATAATCACCGCCGAACAGCGCGTTGACGAAGGTCGATTTCCCCGACTTGATGGCCCCCACCACCGCCACGCGGATGGCCGCGTCGCCAAGCTGGCGTTCCACGTCCCGGCAGACCCGGGTCCATTCGGTCACGGCGCCGTTGCCCAGACCGGGAATCCCCTCGGTTTCGGCCAGCACGCCGGCCAGTTCGTGGCTGATATCGGTCAACTCTTTCTGGATGGTTTCCTGCATCGTTTCCATTGCGTCGTCTGGATTGGAGAAGGACGGCGCGATCCGCCGTCGGCCCCTTTACGTTAAAGGGAGAATTGATAACATGCCCGACGCAAAAAGAAAACCGGAAATTGGGGTTGAATTCCAGGGGAAAGACCTCTATACCGGGACCCTGTGGATCGTTTCGGGAAAATGAGTTATCATAAGAAATGGATGTAAGCATGGACAAATCGAAACAGCGGATACTGGTTTTTCAGCAAAACGGCAGCGGCGAGAAAAAAATCGAGGGCATCCGGCGATACGCCGGCGATACCATTGATATGGAGGTGGTCTCCATCGACGAGATGCTGCCCCCGGTGCTCGACGACACCGAGGGGCTGTTGCCCGACCGGATCGAGGCCGACATGGTCCTCGACTTTTTAAAACATCCGGACCTGTCCCACGACCTGGCGCGGCGGTGCCGGGAGCAGGACGTGCCCATGGTGGCCTCGGGCAAAAAAATGAAAATGGAGGGCGTCAGCGCCCCGCCCACGTGATGCGGCCTTCCCCGGCAGGATCGGCTGGGGCGGTATGGCGAGGCCTTTGGCGCGCCGGAGTTCGAGGTGGAAGTGGAAGATGGCAAACTCAGCGAGATCCACGTGGTTCGCGGCGCCCCCTGCGCCGGCACCTGGGACGCGGCCGAAAAGGTCAAGGGCATGCCCCTGGACGCGGCCCCCACCCGCATCGGCCTGGAAATCCAGTTTTTCTGCGCGGCCGACCCGGCCGGCTGGGACCCGATTTACGGCAAAAGCCCGGTCCACTTCGC
>CAZZBE010000437.1:0-3320 GCA_964652715.1 uncultured Desulfobacteraceae bacterium | reverse complement strand
TATGACGGCCGGGACCGATTGTTTGTCGCAGGCGGCTCCGCCACCGTTACGCGTGCGGGTTGGACGGAAAACACGGGTACGGTTCTGGCTGTAGCATGGGAAATCTTTCCAATAAGGCCGCAGTTGACGACCTACATCATTCCTTTTGGAGAGGATTTGGCGCCCACTTTGGACGATTTTGACCGGGTTTTCGCGGTGATTCAGGCAACGGAAGACGATACGGTGCTGACGTTCGACACGGATGTGGATGGAACATTGGGCGATGAGATCTGTGAGAGTCGAGATGCCGCCTCTTGCACGACGACGCCTGTATCGTCCGTTACTCTCGACCAAGGCGAGGTGTTCCTTCTGGATCAGGATGTCGTGATCGGTTCAGATCTTTGGAGCGGAACAACGATCGAAGGCTCGAAAACGCTTCAAGTGCAATATGTGGTTGGAGATGAAGGATCGAGCTATGAGGTTCGCGGTCTCAGTGCATTTCCCCGAGGGTTCTGGGATGATGAATACTATGCTCCGGTGGACAGTGACAACGATTACGACAGGCCTACCGATATCTTTCTTCACAATCCCCACAGCACCGAAATTACCATTAACTATGAGACGGTTTCCGGCGGTGGATCGTTCACCATAGCGGCGAAAACGAGCGTCTCTTTCGAGGCGGCAACAGGAGGAAATTATGTCCCAGAGGATTCGGCCGTTTATCTGAAAGGAAGCGATGTCTTCTGGGGCGTTTCCACCATCGATACGGAGGGCGTTGTCCATGACTGGGGATACAGTCTGGTGCCGGCCTTTCTGCTGGAGAACGAACATTTCATGGGGTGGGCGCCGGGAGCGGTTCCGGCTGGTGCTGGCAGCAATGCGGATGACTCCGGTCTTTTCATTTCGCCCGCGCAGGATAATGTCAGGATATACATCGATTATGACAACGACGGCGCAGTGGACGACACTTATGACATGGATCGCTTGGAAACGCAGTATGTTTATGATGCCGCTGACGGCGATATGTCCAAGGCCAACATTTATGGCACCGGTCCCTATACAGTCGCCTATGGCCAGAATCCTGACACTGCCGTGACCGGGTCGCCGGCCGTCGATGTGGGATATACAACCGTTCCTGGTGCTGACTTCGTAGAAAAAGTTCTTACAGTCGACAAAACATCCGACCCCATCGTGGTCGACCCGACATCTGGTTCAAGTGTGATTTACGAATTGGAGGTGAACACATATTCCTTTTCCATTAATGGCGTCAATGCGGTGGATACCTTGCCGCCGGACTGGGAGTATGTGGATGACAGCACCACCATCACACTCGCCGATTTAACGACCATAAGCGGCAATGCCGCCGACCCCGCCATAAGTGGTGGCGGGTTGGTGTTAACTTGGGACAGCGCTATGCTGGCGGATATGGCCGACAATCAAACTATTACCATCCGGTTCGAGGCTAAAACAGCCGCCTCCTCGTCTTTCACCGATGGCGACATCACCCGGAACGACGCGGAGATCTGCGCCACGAGAACAGTGGGCGGTGTGACCCAGACGTTTTGCGCTTCAGACAATCGTTTCAACATTTTTGGATCGCTTGCAGTTGAAAAGACGTCCAATGCGACTGAACCCTTGAACCCTGGTGATCAATATACCTACACCGTTAAGGTGAGCAATCCAGGCGTTACAACCGTCAACGGCATCAGCATTTATGATCCCCTGCCGGACGGCGTGAGCTACGTCGCTAGTTCAGGAGCCGTAAGTCTAAGCTCCGGTGGAGGGGGAGCATCCAACAATCCTCCAAATTTTGTCGATAAGGATGATGGCTATATTTTGGCTACGGACGACACCCTGACCCTTACCTTCGATGTGCAAGTGGATGATCCTCTTGGAACCGGCATCACCAGCATTACCAACACGGCGTATGTGACCACGGAGGAGACGCTGCTTCCGGTCAGCGCCGGCGAGACGCTTTCGGTTGTAAATCCAACTGCGCAGAGCGGCAAGGTCGGCGATTCGGTTTGGCTGGATACAAATGGGGACGGTGTTAAGGATGCGGGCGAGCCGGGCTTGTCCAATTTGGAAGTCACATTGAGAGACAAATATTACACGCCGATTGCCGTAACAACCACCGATAGTAACGGCAATTTTCTATTTACAGGCGTCGAACCGGATTATTGTTCGGATGCCGCCTACACGGATCAATCGTCCTGCGAAGGGGCCGGTGAAGTATGGACGTATCATGGGTATTATGCGCATGTCGCCGGAGGGGTAACGGGATTGACGCAGTCCGCTCCGAGCGGGCGCACTGATGACAGGAGCAATCCTTTTGAACTGCTGGCGGGAGAAACCTACCTCGATGCGGATATTGGCTACATGACAACCGCGGGAACGGCGACCATAGGAGACACTGTATGGAGCGACGCGGACGGTGATGGCGTAGAAGATGCCGGCGAACCTGGATTGAGCGGCGTGACGGTTGAACTCTATGAAGATTTGGACGGCGATGGCGTGTTTGAGCCAGCGGGGGATGATTCACAGACGCCCGCCACGACGACAACGGCTTCCGATGGCTCTTTCTTGTTTACGGGCGTCACGGCGAGTGGAACCGAAGATTATTTTGTCTATGTGGACGAAACTCAGGCCGTGCTGACGGACTATGCCCGGACCACTTCAAGCAATCCATTTATAATAACAGATGTGAGCGCCGGAGATGCAATTCTTGATCAGGATTTTGGCTACCGAGACCAAGGGACCACATATTCCATCAAGGACCGGGTTTGGTTCGATGAAAACGAAGATGGAGAAGACGATGGCGGCGAAAGCGGCATCGCCAATGTCACCGTGAGTCTGATCAATGCCAGCAAGGCGGTGATTGCTTCTGTCGTCAGCGATGCCAACGGAGAATTCAGCTTCACTGGCGTCGAAGGCAAAGGTGCTGATTATACGATCAGGATTACCGATAACAATGGCGTATTGGGCGATTACTATCCCACGACATCCGCGGCGACCGCAGGTGAGATCGCGATTGTGAATTTGTCCGCGGATATCGACTATACAATCGAGCCAACGGAACCGAATTTTGGATACAATCTGAATGGAAGCATCGGCGATACCGTTTTCAACGATTTCGACGGCGATGGGACGAAAGACGCTGGGGAACCGGGGTTGAGCGGCGTTGTCTTGCAACTTTACCTGGATGCCGATGACGATGGTCTGTTCGAGCCGGGTGCGGACGACGGCAGCGTTGTGGCCACGCTGACCACTGATGCCAACGGTACTTACTTGTTTTCGGGATTGGATGATGACGCCTATTTTGTATCGATTGATGATACTCA
>CAZZBE010000436.1:0-3320 GCA_964652715.1 uncultured Desulfobacteraceae bacterium | reverse complement strand
CGCCATGGGCTGGAATTTAAGGTTTCGGACTTTCCGGGAGTTCAAGCGTTTTTCTCGCCGCGGAAATGTCTTCAGACTTGCTCATGGTTTCCATCGTTTAAACGGTTTCGGCCGCTCCGGGCCTCTTTGCCATTTTCAGCAGTTTCGGAATGAAAAACGAGAAAACGAAAAGGCCGACGGAAAGAAACACCTTCCAGCTCAACAATTCCCCCCATTGGCCGCTGACCCAGACCTCCTTGATCGTTCCCACGAAAAACGTGAAAATAAAGGTGCCCACCATGATCCCTAAACCCGTCCCCGCGATATAGTCCCGGAAACGAACCTTGGTCAGACCCATGCCGAAATTCATGGGCGTGAAAGGAAAATACACCAGCCGCAAGTAAAGGACCGCGGCAAATCCGTTGCGCTCAATGGCGTCGTCGAATCGTTTCAGCCGGTCGCCGACGAGAGACGCGGCGAAATCCCGCCCCAGGTATCGCCCGATCAGAAAGGCGAGGCCGGCGCCGATCATGGCCGCGATCCAGACGTACAGAAACCCCCAGTAGGGGCCGAAGATGGCGGCGCCCAGCGCCGTCAGGAGCGTGCCGGGAAGGAAAAGGCATACGCCCGCCGCATAGATGAACACAAACATCACCGGCGCCCAGAAGCCCGCCGTCTTTAGAAACACGCCGAGCTGGTCGGCCGTCAGATGCTGTTTGATCGGCGAAAAACGGAAAAGATAAATCGCCGCCGAGATAAACAGGACAAACAGAACGGCCTTTATCGCGGCCTTGGTTTCAAATCGATGATGGGCCATTTGCTTTTTTCCTTTGTCAGCCGATGGGCGCATATCTGAAAATCAAATGGTTTGTTCTCCAATGCCGCTATAGACGGCCTTGCACATGCCGGAAACCCCGCCTTTGACGCCTTCGGGGTTTTTGCCGCCTTCGGAACGCCGCAGGTGTTCCAGGTAATCGTCTATCGGCGCCAGGGATTGGTAGGCCGCGTCGATTCCCCCGTCCGGCTGGATCAGGAACAACCATCCGTCTTTGTAAGGATCGGTCTGGATAAGGGGCAAATTTCCCTTTAAGGTTTTGTTGAACTGAATGCTCCCCGCGATCGGCGATTCCAAATATAAAATTTTACCCGTAATGGCGAACAGCGCCGCGTCGCCTTTTCTAACGGGCTGGCTTTCGTCGACCAGCCAATCGATATCCTTGACGCCGCCGTACAGAACCAAAGCGGGCTCGGTCAGGCCGAATACGATGGTGTCGTCCACGCACCTGCCCCACAGCCCCTGTTTGAGATCGTAGCGGCGATCCTCCGGCATCTCCACCCGCCGGCCCAAAAACTTTTCAATCGTTGCCATGTCGTTTCTCCTGATGCTTTCGATCTGTTGGTTTCCGGATCATGATTTGAAAAGCTTCTTCAAAATTCCCCCGCCCTCTCTTTCCGGAGGCGGCAGGTCCAATTGTCTGCAGATCGCCGATTCCAATTCAAATGAGTCGACATCCGAACCTTCCACGACGATTTCCTCCCCCACCATGACCGCCGGGGCCACCGGCAGATCCAGTTCAAAATATTCATCGGTCTGGTACTCGGCCGGGGGCTTCGAGACCACGTCGATGTCGATGTCGTATTGTTCGCCCAACCTGGGCATCATCTGTTTGAAATGCTTTCAAGGCTTGCCGTTGGGCTCGTTGAGAAAAAAACGGACGGTGAGCATGATCTTCTCCTTTAATTCAAATCAGCCATGCGGTTCAAAAAAGGTTCGGGCGGCAGAAAATCCACCATGCGCAGATCGGCGCGTTCCTTGCCCCGGGCGTCCAGAAACACGATGGTGGGCACGCCCTTGACGTCGTACTGTTTCAACAGCCTTTCGTGAAGCGGATCGCCGCCCTGGGTGACGTCCACCTTGATCATAACAAAGTCTTCGCTGGCCTGCCGGACCACGTCGGCATGATGAAAGGTCGTTTCCTCCAGTTCCCGGCAGGGCGTACACCAGTCGGCGTAAAAATCGATGATGACCGGTTTGCCCTGCTCGGCCGCCTGGGCCAGGGTTTTCTCCGAATAGGCGCGCCAGTCGACGCCCGGTCCGCGCATGGCCCAGGAAGTGATCCAGAAGGCCGCCAGCACCAGGCAGGCCGTGCCCGCCAAAGTTTTCAACCACGGAAACGCCCTGAAAGTCGCCTTGTTTTTATCCAGCCATCCCAGGTGCAGGCCGGCGGCCAGGGCCACGGCGACCGGCAGCGCGATTTTCAGGGCTTCGGGCAAAACCGGCCGGATAAAATAGGCCGCCATGCCCACCAGGACCCAGCCCATCAGCTTGCGCACCCAGATCATCCAGCCCCCGGCCTTCGGCAGCCGCTGAAGTTGACCTGAAAACAGCGCCAGCACAAAAAGGGGCAGTCCCAGCCCCAGGCTGAGAACGAAGAAAATCAGAAAACCGAGCCACGGGTTGCCCATGCCGGCCACCCAGGTCAGCAGCCCCAGGACAAACGGGCCGATGCAGGGGGCGGCCACGACCCCCAAAGTGATGCCCATGAACAGGCTGCCGAAGTACCCGGAATAGGATTTGCCGGCGGCCCGGGTCAGGAAACCGGGCATGCGCAGTTCCCAAAACCCGAACAGGCTGGCGGCGAACAGGAGCAGGACAAGGGCCACGGCGGCCAGGACAATGGGGTTTTGCAGCATGGCCCCCATCAACCCGCCGGTGAGCGCGGCCGCCACCCCCAGCGCCGAATTGGTCAGGGCAAGCCCCATCAAATAGCAGATCCCATGGAGAACCAGTTGGATCTGGCCGGGCTTGTCCCCGGCGGCCCGCCCCCCGAAAAACGACACCGTGATGGGAATCATGGGGTAAACGCACGGCGTCAGGTTCAGGGCGAGTCCGCCGGCGAAGATGCCCAGCAGGGTCCAGACCATGGCCCATCCCTGGAGGGACCGGCCGCTTGCGGGCGCCGGGTCCGCCCGGGCCGGTTCCGCCAGGCCCGCCGGACTGCTTGCAATGGGCAGTCCGTGTTCCCGCCATTTCGGAAAACCGTAAGGATCGCGATAAACGTTTTTGTATCCCAGTGAAACGGCCACCCGGGCCGCCGAGTCGCTGCGGGCTCATGTCAGGCCCGCTCAGTAAAAAACCAGGGTTCGATCCTTGTCCGGCCCCAAAACATCTTCCAGATCCCCGGCCTTGCGCCAGCGGGCCCACCATGTGGGCGCCATGGGAAAATTGATCGCCCCCGCGATGTGCCCGGTGCGGTATTCCCACTCCTGCCGCGTGTCGATCAGCAAAGGAGCCGACGATTCTTTGAGATAACGGTCGGCGAGCGCCTCGGTGGAGATGA
>CAZZBE010000435.1:0-3348 GCA_964652715.1 uncultured Desulfobacteraceae bacterium | reverse complement strand
ATCATCCAATCACCTCCGCCAGATCCCCCTTCTCCTCCAGCCACGACCGCCGGTCGGCGGCGCGTTTTTTGGCCAGGAGCATGTCCATGAGATTGTCGGCCGCGTTTTCAGAAGACAGGACCAGGCGGACGAGGCGGCGGGTGTCGGGGGCCATGGTGGTCTCCCGGAGCTGCAAGGGGCTCATTTCGCCCAGTCCCTTGAACCGCTGGACGTTGGGCCGGCCGTTCTTTTTCCGGGACTCGATCTTCTTGATGATGTCCCGTTTTTCGCTCTCGTCCAGGGCGTAGTGGACCTCCTTTCCCACGTCGATGCGGTAAAGCGGCGGCATGGCCACGTGGATGTGGCCGCGGGCCACCAGGGGCCGGAAATGGCGGAGGAACAGCGCGCAGAGGAGGGCCCCGATGTGGAGGCCGTCGGAATCGGCGTCGGCCAGGATGCAGATCTTGCCGTATCGAAGCCCGCTCAGGTCGTCGGCCCCGGGATCCACGCCGATGGCCACCGAAATGTCGTGAATCTCCTTGGAACCCAGCACCGTGGCCGGGTCCGACTCCCAGGTGTTGAGGATCTTGCCCCGCAACGGCATGATGGCCTGGAACTCCCGGTCCCGGGCCTGTTTGGCCGACCCGCCGGCGGAGTCGCCCTCCACCAGGAAAAGTTCGCTCCGCATGGGGTCCTGGCCCACGCAGTCGGCCAGTTTGCCCGGCAGGGCCGGGCCGGCGGTCACCTTTTTCCGGGCCACTTTTTTGCTGGCCCGCAGCCGCTTCTGGGCGTTGGCGATGGCCATTTCCGCCAGGGCTTCGCCCACGTCGGTGTGGCGGTTGAGCCAGAGGCTGAAGGCGTCCTTGACCGCCGAGGAGACGAAATTGGCGCAGGTCCGGGACGAGAGCCGCTCTTTGGTCTGGCCGGAGAACTGCGGATCCTGCATTTTCACCGACAGCACATACCCGCACCGGTCCCAGATGTCGTCGGGCGTCAGTTTGACGCCCCGGGGCACCAGGTTGCGGAACTCGCAGAACTCCCGGATGGAGGCCAGGAGCCCGCTGCGAAATCCGTTGACATGGGTTCCGCCCTGGGGGGTGGGGATGAGGTTGACGTAGCTTTCGGTCACCGCCTCGCCCCCTTCGGGGAGCCATAGAACGGCCCAGCTCGCCATCTCCCCTTCCCCGCTCACCTCCCCGGTGAAGGGGGATGCGGGCAGCAGGGTGAAGTCCCGGAGGGTCTCCATCAGGTAGTCCGACAGGCCGCTTTCGAAGCGCCATTCCTCGGATTCGCCGGTGTGCGCGTCGGTGAACCGGACGTGAAGGCCCGGGCACAAAACCGCCTTGGCCCGGAGGGTGTGCCTGAGCCGGGGGACCGAGAATCTGGGCGAGTCGAAATAGCCGGGATCCGGCCAGAACCGGATGGTGGTGCCGGTGTTCTTCCTGCCCACCGAATCGACCACCGACAGGTCCTCGACCTTCGCCCCGTTTTCAAATCCGATGTGATATTTCCGGGCGTCCCGGCGGACCTCCAGGTCGAGCCGGGCCGAAAGGGCGTTGACCACCGAGACGCCCACGCCGTGGAGGCCGCCGGAAAACTGGTAGTTTTTGTCCGAAAATTTGGCCCCGGCGTGGAGGCGGGTCAAAATCAGCTCGACGCCCGGAATCCCCTCCTCCGGATGGATGTCCACGGGCATGCCCCGGCCGTTGTCCGACACCTCCAGGGAATCGTCTTCGTGGAGGGTCACGTCGATGCGGTCGGCGTGTCCGGCGATGGCCTCGTCCACGCTGTTGTCGATCACCTCCTGGCCCAGGTGGTTGGGCCGGGTGGTGTCGGTGTACATGCCCGGCCGCCGCCGCACCGGCGCCAGCCCCTTTAGAACCTCAATGGATTCCGCCGTATACTTGTTTTCCGTCATCCGTGATGTCAGCCTTTTCGGTTAGCGCCTGTTCATGAAAGGCCTCTACACTATCCGATCCGGCTGGAAAAATAAACATCGATTGTCGGCGTTCCAGGGGGCGGGTGTTTCCGTCGGAAAGAGGAGACCAGTGCGGAATCAGAAGCTCAGGATCCCCGTATACGTCTCCGGCGTGATCCGCCGCAGTTCGTTTTTTACTTCCTCGGAAACGTCCAGGGCATCGATGAACGCCCGGATGGCCGCCGCGTCGATCCGTTCGTGGGTCCGGGTCAGGGCCAGCAGCGCTTCGTAGGGTTTGGGATATCCTTCCCGCCGGAGGATCGTCTGGATCCCTTCGGCCGCCACCGCCCAGTTCTTCTCCAGATCCGCCCTGACGGCGTCTTCGTTGAGGATGAGCTTGTCCAGTCCGCGGGAGAGGGACTTGAGGGCGACCAGGGAGTGGGCCAGGGGCACGCCGATGTTCCGGATGACGGTGGAATCGGTGAGGTCCCGCTGGAGCCGCGAAATGGGGAGTTTGGCCGCCAGGTGCTCCAGCAGGGCGTTGGCCACGCCCAGATTCCCCTCGGCGTTCTCGAAATCGATGGGATTGACCTTGTGGGGCATGGCCGAAGACCCCACCTCCCCTTCCTTGATCTTCTGCTTGAAATACGCCATGGAGATGTAGGACCAGACATCCCGGCACAGGTCCATGAGGATGGTGTTGATCCGTTTGACGCCGTCGCAGAAGGCGGCCAGGTTGTCGTAGTGCTCGATCTGGGTGGTGACCCGGGACCGGTCCAGCCCCAGGACGTTGTTGACCAGGTTGTCGGCGAAGGCGGGCCAGTCGACCTCCGGATAGGCGACGGCGTGGGCGTTGAAATTGCCGGTGGCGCCGCCGAACTTGGCGGAAAAAGGGACGGTCCCGAGCAGGGTCCGCTGCTTCATCAACCGCTCCACAAAGACGTAGATTTCTTTGCCCAGCGTGGTGGGCGAGGCGGGCTGGCCGTGGGTCCGGGCCAGCATGGGAATCTTCTTCCACGCGTCGGCTTTTCCGACCAGGTCGGCGACCACGGCGTCCAGGGCCGGGGCCATGACGGCCGTCCAGGCCTCCTTGAGGGCGCAGGGCGCGGCGGTGTTGTTGATGTCCTGGGAGGTCAGCCCGAAATGGATGAACTCCTTATAAGCGGCCAGGCCCAGGGCGTCGAACTTTTCCTTGAGAAAATATTCCACCGCCTTGACGTCGTGGTTGGCGACCGCTTCGATCTCCTTGACCTTCTGGGCGTCTTCCATGCTGAAACTCTGGTGGATCTCCCGCAGCGGCCCCTTCATTTTCTTGTCGAACCCCTTGAACTGGGGCAGCTTCAGGTTGACCAGCCCGATGAAATATTCCACTTCCACCAGCACCCGGTAGCGGATCAGGGCGCTTTCGGAAAAATAATCGGCCAGCTTTTGGGCGGCGCGCCGGTACCGGC
>CAZZBE010000434.1:0-3356 GCA_964652715.1 uncultured Desulfobacteraceae bacterium | reverse complement strand
CTGGCGGTGAGCGACGCGTTGAACCCGGGCGACCGCATCGGCGAGCTGTCGCCGATTCCGGTGCTGTTGATCCATTGCGAAACGGATCGCACCGTTTTGCCGCACCACGGCCGCTATCTTTATGAAAAGGCCTCCCAGCCCAAGACGCTCTGGGTCGTGGACGACTGCGGGCACATGGCCGTCTTCGGCCCCAAGGCGACCGACTTCCGATACCGTCGGAAACTGACGGACTTTTTGACCCGACACCTGTCATAGAAAGGCATCGAACCCGTGCAAACCGGCCCCAATGACCGATTCCAACACGCCATCGTCCGGCGGCCGGCCCCCGGCGGGGCGACCCGCCTTTCCCTCCGGTCCTGAAGATGGCCGTTCGATGACCGCCCGGACCGATATCCCCGCCGCCGAGATCCGTCCGCGGAAGCGGGTCTCGCTCATGTGGCTGGTCCCCGCCGCGGCCTTCATCGCCGCCGCCGTCCTCGCCTGCAACGCGCTTTTTTCAGAGGGCGTTCCCATCGAAATCCGGTTTTCCCAGGGCCGCGGCATCAAGGTCGGCGATGCCGTCCGGTACCGGGGCATCCGGATCGGCCGGATCACCGGGGTCCGCCTCGCCGCCGACGGACGGGCCGTGGAGATCGCGGCCCGCATCGATCCCTCCGCCCGGGAGATGGCCCGGGCGGGAAGCCGGTTCTGGATCGTCCGGCCCCAGGTCTCCATCCGGGGCCTGTCCGGGCTGGATACGGTGATCGGGGCCAACTACATCAACGTCCGTCCCGGCGACGGGCCCTTCAGGGACCGCTTTACCGGTCTGGAAGAACCGCCCCATCCCGCCGTCATCGCGCCCGGCAGCCTGACGGTAACGGTCGCGGCCCCGGAAAAAGGACGGCTGCGGCCCGGCGCGCCGGTCGCCTACCGGGAGATGGCCATCGGCGTGGTCTCCCGGGTGGCCCTGTCCCGGGACGCGGGATCGGTGACGGCCGAGATCTACATCGCCCCGGAAAACGTCCCGCTGATTCGACGCCGCACGCGCTTCTGGCGGGCCGCCGGGGCCCGGCTGTCCGCCGGATTCACCGGATTCGATTTCCAGCTCGATTCGGTCCGGGGGCTGATCGCCGGCGGCGTCAACATCTCCGTTCCGCCCGATCCCGGCCCGCCCGTGGACCCCGGCCACCGGTTCCGCCTCCACGACCGGCCCGACCCGGACTGGCTGGCCTGGCGGCCGGCGTTGAATCTCCCCGGAAAGGACCTCGGCCCCCTCCCCCGGCCGGTCCGGATCGCCGTCACCCAAGAAAAACGGTTGCTGGGATGGAACCGGGACGTCCACCGCCAGGGATGGGTCCTCCCGGTGGACGGCGGGCTGCTGGGCCCGGCGGATCTCCTGAGCCCCGCCGAAGCGGGCGAGCCGGTTCGGCTTCGTCTTCCGGAGGCGGATCACGCGGTCGCCGTCCCGGCCGCCCCGGAACCCCGGGGGGCCGGCCTGGTCCGCCTGCCCTTCCCTCATTCCTATCCGGCCTGGCCGTCGGAACATCAGCGGCGGCCGACCGGTCCCGAAGATACCGTCGTCATCGGGGATCCCCGGCAGCCCTCCCGGTTTCTATCCGCGGATCGCTACACCCAAAACAACGACCACTGGGCCGTGGACCCGGACCTTCCCTTCAGCGACGACTGGCACGGCGCCGTCGTGGTTTCGGATCGGGACGGCGCGGTGATCGGATTCCTGCTGAAGGACGGCGACGCCGCTCGGGCGGCCCTCCTCGGTTCGGGGCCGGAGCGCTGAAGAATACGGTCCGAAGGTCATTGTGTCGGCGACCCATCAATGATATCAAAGGAGAGGTTGAAAAGGCGAAGGGCGGCCATGGGCAAGCGGCCGACAGGACAGACCCTTATTGAAAGAGGCAACCATGATATCGGCCCTTTTTTACATCACCGGCATTGTCGTCGCCCTGGCGTGCATGGGCGCGTTTTACAGCTATTTCAGCCGGTATCGGCGCATCCGGAAGACGGAAACCACGCCCATCGGGGAGGTCCGGACCGGCTGTTTCGAAATCAAGGGCCGCATCGTCCCGCTGGAAGGGACCCTTTCTTCGCCGGTGTCCGGAACCCCCTGCGTCTTCTACGATGTCGCCGTCGTCGCGGGCCGCCGAAGCCGATGGTTTTCCAAGGGCCAGTCGATGATCCAGGACAAATCCCACCGCCCTTTCGGCCTGGAGGATGAGACCGGCGCCGCGATCATCGACCTGAAAGACGCCGAATACGCCCTCAACCTCGACCGAAAACGCCGGGCCGCCAAGAGCAAATCCACGGACCCGGCCGTACATGCCGTCCTGGACCACTACAACCTGTCCGACAAGATCGGAAACGCATCCGGGGAGGGAGTGATCCTTTACGAGACCTTCCTCGAAGAAGGGGACGAATTGTACGTTCTCGGATACGTCAACCGGTTCGAAGGAGACCGGCCCGTCCTCACCTCCGGAGACTGTTCGATTCTCATCTCCGACAAATCGGAAAAAAAGCTCATGTACCATACGATCCTGTACGCATCCCTTTATCTGCTTCTTTTCTTTCTGATGGTCTTCCTGGTGGTCATCTATTACCTTATGGACAAACACCCCGGCTGAAAGGGCGACGATGCCTTTCATATTCTTCACGCCCCACATCGCCCCGACATCGGCGGAGCGATCCGAACCCGCCTGGGTCTTTCTGTTTGACGGCAGCGACATTCTGATCCGACGGTCCGGAGCGACGCCGGAGATCCCCACAACCGAAGACCTGCCGGAGACGCCCCTCCGAACGATCCCTATCGGATCTCTCGACGGCCGCTTTTGTTATGCAGGCGAGCTGAACGGGGACTCCCCGCCCTGGAGCGGATCGGACTCCGGCGTTTGTACGGGCGACTCCCGGACGCCGTTTACCAGGCCGCCGGGTATGCACCGGCGGCGAGATCACCCCCGATCTTACGGAGATCGCCGAAGCCGGCTGGTTCGCCGCTGACGACCGGCCCGAAATACCGGGATGGGGGCCCATCGCCAGGCGGTTGATCGATGGGTTTGCGGGGCGCCGCCGCGCCAATGGAAGGCGGTCGGGCTTGTTGTGTTTTTTTGCTCGGCAATCGGCATTTTCCGCGTCCCTGTGTTGTGTTGGTTAAACATGCGATCAGTATAACATGGATATCCACGCAAATCCGAAATTCAAACGAAGATGGGCCGCGACGACGACGTCGCGGCCCATCATTCATCATTCACAGTTCTGAACCGGAATGCCAGGATTAAAGGATGGCCAGGATTATCCAGTCAATCCGTTAATCCCGGCCATCCCGGTTCAGACGGCGTGCATCATGCTTCAAGACGTCCCAGTTCCGC
>CAZZBE010000433.1:0-3384 GCA_964652715.1 uncultured Desulfobacteraceae bacterium | reverse complement strand
CCGGCATGTTCAAACAGATCCAAAATTTCCGCAACAGCCTCGTATTGAAACTGATCCTCACCGTCGAGCTGATTTTTCTGGTGGGCATCGCCACCTGGGCCTTTTTCAACATCCGGTACCAGAAGGAGAAGGTGATGGACGAGATCATAGTGGGGGCCGACCGGCTGGGCAACACCATCAAGCTGGGGACCCACTACGCCATGATGCTCAACTCCCGGGACGACATCAACCAGATCATCCGGAACATCGGCTCCCAGAAGGAGATCGAGAACATCCGGATCTACAACAAGGAGGGGCAGATCAAGTTCTCCAACCGGCCCGAAGAGGTGGACCGGCGGACCAACATCAAGGACGAGGCCTGCTACATCTGCCACCAGAAGGATCCGCCCATCGCCAAGCTCGACCTGGCCTCCCGGACCCGCATCTTCCGGACCGAAAACGGCAACCGGCGGCTGGGGATCATCACCCCCATCTGCAACGAGCCGGGGTGCGCCACCGACGCCTGCCACGTCCACCCCGAGGGGAAAAAGATCCTGGGGGCCCTGGACCTGGTGGTCTCCCTGGCCAAGACCGACCGCGACATCCAGGTCTTTGAAAACGGCATCATCGCCTTCGCCGTCTCCATCTTTCTGATCACCTTCGCCATCATGTCCGCCTTCATGGTCCGGTTCGTCAACCGGCCCATCAAGCGGCTCATCGAGAGCACCCGGTCCATCGGCCGGGGCGAGTACGGACTGCCCGCGCCCGTAAACCGGCGCGACGAAATCGGGCAGCTCGCCATGGCCATCCACAAGATGGGCCGGGAGATCCGGGATCAGCAGGCCGAACTCAACCAGCAGAAGGACGAGTACCAGAACCTCTTCGAACTGGTCCCCTGCTTCATCACGGTCCAGGACCGGAATTTCCGGATCATCAAGTACAACCGGGAGTTCGCCGAGCGGTTCCATCCCCGGCTGGGGGACTGGTGTTACCATGCTTATAAAGGACGGGACGAAAAATGCGAGAACTGCCCGGTGGAACCGACCTTCCGGGACGGCCAGTCCCATTCCGGCGAGGAGGTGGGCCGGAACCGGGACGGCAGCGTCGCTCACTGGATCTTCAAGACCGCGCCCATCAAGAACCCCCGGGGGGAGATCGAGGCGGCCATGGAGATGAGCCTCGACATCACGCCCATTAAGCAGCTCGAAGCGGAGCTGATCCGGTCGGAGAAGAAATACCACGCCATCTTCAACAACATCCCCAACCCGGTCTTCGTGCTCGATACCGGGACCCTGGCGGTCCTCGACTGCAACGACCGGGTCAAGGATGTCTACGGATACGACCGGGAGGCCATGATCGGCATGGCCTTTCCGGACCTCTTCCACAACGGCGAACGGACCGCCGCGGCCCGGACCCTGCGCACCGCCGCCACGGTGGACAAGGCCCGCCACGCCACCCGGGACGGGAAGCCCATCTACGTCAACCTCCGCCTGTCGCCGTCGGAATATTCGGGGAAACAGGTGCTTTTGGTCACCGCCAGCGACATCACCAAGCGGCTGGAGGCCGAGGGGCAGCTCATCCAGGCCAGCAAACTGGCCACCCTGGGCGAGATGGCCACCGGCGTGGCCCACGAGCTGAACCAGCCCCTGTCGGTGATCAAAACCGCCTCCTCCTTTTGCCTCCTCAAGTACGACCGGGGCGAGGCCATGGACCCGGAGCTGCTGACGCGGATGCTCCAAAAGGTGGACGGCAACGTCGACCGGGCCACCCGGATCATCCAACACATGCGCCAGTTCGCCCGGAAATCGGAGATCCACCTGGCCCGGGTCCGGGTGGAGTCGGTGCTGGAAAAAGCCTGCGAGTTCTTCAGCCAGCAGCTCAAGGTGCGGGGCATCGAGGTGGAATGGGAAGTGGAACCCGACCTGCCCCCGGTCATGGTGGACGCCGGCCGGCTGGAGCAGGTCTTCATCAACCTGCTCATCAACGCCCGGGACGCCATCGAGGACCGGCGCGAATCCTTCGCCCACGCCGAAAACGGCGGGGGCGAAACCCCGGACCGGCGGATCTTTCTCCGGGTCCGGCGGGACGGGGACGGGGTCCGCATCGAGGTGGCCGACACCGGCGCCGGCATCCCCCGGGAGGTGGCCGACAAGGTCTTCGAGCCCTTTTTCACCACCAAGGAGGTGGGCAAGGGGACCGGGCTGGGGCTCTCCATCTCCTACGGCATCGTCCGGGACTGCGGGGGGACCATCAAAGCCGGCTCGGAACCCGACGGCGGCGCGTGTTTCATCATCCGGTTTCCAGCGGCCCCGCCGGAGGAGAATGAAAACGGGCGGACCGGGGACCTGCTGAAAGAAAAGCTGATCGCGGAGCCATGACATGAATGACACCATCCTATTGGTAGACGACGAAGAAGACATCCGGGAGGTCCTGAGCATCTCCCTCATGGACGCCGGGTACACGGTTTACACGGCGGAAAACGGGGAGGAAGGGCTGCGTCGATTCCGGGAGGCGCGGCCGCCCGTGGTGCTCACGGACATCAAGATGCCCGGCATGGACGGCATCGAGCTGCTGCGCCGCATCAAGGCCGAGGACCCCGAGACCGAGGTGATCATGATCACTGGCCACGGCGACATGGACCTGGCCATCCGCTCCTTCAAGGACGAGGCCGTCGATTTCATCACCAAGCCCATCGACGTGGACGCCCTCCGGATCTCCGTCAACCGGGCGCGGGAGAAGATCCTCATTCGGCGCAAGCTGTCCGAATACACCCATCACCTGGAATCGCTGGCCTACGAAAAATCGAAGCAGCTCGAAGCCGTCCGCAAGGGGATGGACGAGTTCTCCCCCGACGCGTCGCCGGCCGATTTGCTCGACCGTTTCAAGGCGGCCTTCGACCACCTGCCCTGCTACATCGCCGTCCAGAACCCGGACCTGCGCTTCACGGCCGTCAACAGCCGGTTCCGGGAAGATTTCGGAGACGGGGAAGGACAATACTGCTACGTCGTTCTCCGGGGGCAATCCGACCCCTGCCCGGAGTGCCCGGTCCGGGAGACCTTCGACGCCGGTGGATCGCGGCAGTTGGAAACCGAATGGACCGCGCCGGACGGAACCGTGAAAAACGTCCTGGTGATGACCTCACCGCTGCGGGACGCGGCCGGGGAGATCCTCCACGTCCTGTCCATGTCCACCGACATCGCGGATGTATTGGATCTCCAGGACCATCTGACCTCCCTGGGCCTCATGGTCGGCTCGGTCTCCCACGGCATCAAGGGGATGCTCACGGGCCTGGACGGCGGCGTCTATCTGCTCAACAGCGGGCTGGCCAAAGAGAACCAGGAACAGGTCCGGGAGGGCCTCGACGTGGTCAAGGGGATGGTGGAGAAGATCCGGAAAATGGTCCTC
>CAZZBE010000432.1:0-3395 GCA_964652715.1 uncultured Desulfobacteraceae bacterium | reverse complement strand
ATGGCTTCATTGTAAACCGGTTGGATATCCGGCGTCAACGGCGGATTGCATGACAAAGGATGATAAAAAAGGGGCGGCCGCCAAGCCTCTTGGGTAAATTCGTTTTTGCAGAAAAAGATAATCATTGTTTTTTGATGTCAACATCCTCTTACAGGTTGATTTCCGGCCGCGAACCCGATATGGCCGGACACATGACAATTTTATGGAACCGGATAAGGAGCGCGGATGACCCAACCGATGCCCACATTGTTTGTATCCCACGGACCGCCCACCCTGGCGATCCTGGACGCGCCGGCGGCGACGTTTCTCAAAGGACTGGGGGCCCAGCTGCCCAGACCCCGGGCGATCCTGTGCATTTCGGCCCACTGGGAGGCGTGGCGGCCCATGGTTTCAGGTCCGGCGGCGCCACCCACAACCTGCCGGAAATCCAGGGGCATCGGATGACCGATCCGCCCGTGGATTACGCCGAAGCCTTTGACGCCTGGCTGGAGGAAGCCATCAGGGACGGACGGACCGCGTCCCTTTTGAACTACGAGGCGGAGGGGCCGTTCGCCGCGCGGAACCATCCGTGGCCGGCCGAGCATTTTCTGCCGCTGTTCGCGCCCCTGGGCGCGGCCGGGGAAGGCGCCGCCGGACGACTGTTGCACCGGTCCTTCATGTACGGCCTGCTCTCCATGGCGGCGTACCGATGGGACGGGTGACCCATGATCCGCCTGGGCTACGCCTGCATCAACACCCGACTGCCGTCCCCCAATCGCACCTGTCGGCTCAAGAATGCCTCGCCGGAGCGAATCATTGAACTGGCGCGGTACAATCTCGACGCGCTTTACGAGATTCTCCAGTGGAATCGGGACCGCGGCGTTCAGGTGTTCCGCATCTCGTCGGAAACCATCCCCTTCGGCGCCCATGAGATCAATAGGATGGACTGGCCCGAAATACTGGGACCGCTCCTGGACCGGATCGGGGCCTTTATCCGGGAAAACGACATGCGGGTCTCCATGCACCCGGGGCAATTTACGGTGCTCAATTCCCCTAAACAACGGGTGGTGGACAACGCCGTCGCGGATCTGGTCTACCACGACCGGCTCCTGGAGGGGTTTGGCCTGGACGCCCGTCACAAGATCGTGCTCCACGTGGGCGGGGTTTACGGCGACCGGGAGGCGGCCGCCCGGCGGTTCACCGACGCCCACGCCCGGCTTCCCGGGTCGGTCAAGCGGCGGCTGATCATCGAAAACGACGAGAAAAGCTTCAATGCCGAAGCGGTTCTGGCCATCGCCGGGGAGTTGTCCATCCCCATGGTTTTCGATGTTTTCCACCATGCCTGCCTGCCCTCCTTCGGGGGCCGATCCCCGCGCTGGATCATCGAACGGGCCGCGGCCACATGGTCCGCGGAGGACGGACGGCCCAAGATCCATTATTCCGACCAGTGGGCGGGCAAGCAGGCCGGGGCCCATTCGGAATCCATCGATCTCAAGGCGTTTGGGCGATTTTATGAGACCATCCGGGACATGGATATGGACGTCATGCTGGAGGTCAAAGACAAGGAACGCTCCGTGCTGGCCGTCTATGACGAACGCCCCGAACTGGCCGGAGAAGGGGCCGCCCGGCCATGAAGATCCTGTTGATATACCCCCACTGTCTCGAAGACCGGATTCACACCGAAGACGTATCCGCCCCGCCCATGGGGCTTTTCTACATCGGCGCCCTGCTCAGGGAGAACGGATACGATGCGGAGATCATCAACCTGCAGGAGATCGGCGGCCGGCCCGGGGCCATCGAAAAGCTCCTGGCTGAAAAAGCCCCGGACGTCGTCGGCTTTTCCGTGCTCAACGCCAATCGATGGGGGGCCATCGACGCGGCCCGGATCGTCAAACGGATCAAACCGGAGACCCCTGTCGTTTTCGGCGGCGTCGGCGCCACCTATCTCTGGGACCATTTCCTGACCCATTTCCCGGAGGTGGACTACGTGGTGATGGGGGAAGGGGAGCGGACGTTTCTGAGCCTGATCCGCCATCTCCGGGACAGCGGAGGGGAGGGGGCGGACGCTATTCCGGGGATCGCTTTCCGCCGTGGAGGCCTTAATATTCGCTCGGAACCGGCCGAACCCGTCAAGGACCTTGACCGCCTGCCCCATCCGGCAAAACACTTCACCTTCCAGCACCTCTCCCTGACCCGGGGATGCCCCTCGAACTGCGCCTTCTGCGGCTCGCCGGGGTTCTGGGGACGACGGGTCCGGTTCCATTCCGCCGATTATTTCGTGGACGGCATGGAGATGCTCCACCGGCGGGGCGTCGGGTTCTTTTTCGTGTCCGACGACATCTTCACCATGCGGCCCGGCCTGGTCATCGAGATCTGCCGGAAGATCATCGATCGGGGGCTGGCGGTCTCCTGGGCCGCCATTTCCAAGGTGAGCCATGTGGACGAAACGATGCTCCATTGGATGCGCCGGGCGGGGTGCGTGCAGATCTCCTACGGCGTGGAGAGCGGGTCCGAAACGATCCGGTCCGTGCTGAACAAGGCCATCACCGACGATCAGATCGAACGGGCCTTCTCCCTGACGGTCCGGTACGGCATCCTGGCCCGGGCCTATTTTATCTACGGCTGCCCCGGCGAAACTTCCGAAACCATCGGGGAGACCCTCGCGCTGATGAAACGGATCAGGCCCCTGTCGGCGATCTTCTACATCCTCGACCTGTTTCCCGGAACGGCGCTCTTCGAGGGGATAAAGAAAAAACTCGGCATGACCGACGACCTCTGGCTGGAACGGATCGAGGACATCCTCTATTTCCAGGTGGACCCGGCCCTGTCCCGCGAGGATGTGCTGGCCTTCGGAAAACGGCTCCGGGAATCTTTTTACCGGATGCTCCCCGAGGCGGCGGCGGCCATCGAGGTGGTGGACGACGAGACCCTCTACCCCTTCCACGCCGATTTTTTCAGCCGGCTGGCCATGACCTTCAGCCACGGCGATTACGCCGGCATCGACGCCATTCCGGACCGGGAGGGCGTCGCCCGGATGCTCTACCGGAGAGCGCTCCGGTACGGGCCGGATCACCGGGCCTATCTGGGCCTGGGGATCCTGCTTCAGAAGCGGCGGGAATTCAGGGAATCCGCGGAAATCCTGGCCCGGGGCATCGCCTGTTTCCCGGACAGCCCGGATCTCCACACCTGCCTGGGCATCAGCCGGATGAACCTGGGCGCGTATAGAGCCGCCCTGGAAAATTTTCAGAAGTTCCCCGATTCAGACCCGGCCCGGACCTACGCGGCCGAATGCCGGCGGCGAATGGAGGGGAATCGGCTATAGTACTGATCGGCCCAAGTCTTTGAACACCATTTCCAGGTCCGGATGTTCCCATTTTCAATGCACCAGCCTGTTCAATGATTTGCGCCGCGCTGCA
>CAZZBE010000431.1:0-3395 GCA_964652715.1 uncultured Desulfobacteraceae bacterium | reverse complement strand
CGAAAAAACCGCCGGCGATCCGGCCCATAAAAACATTTTCAACAATGCGGCCCAGTCGTGGACACCCTCAACGCGGACACGCCCCCGGCCCACGGCATGACGCCGCTGCTGACCCTCGACGTCTGGGAACACGCCTACTATCTGGATTATCAGAACCAACGCGGGGACTACGTCCAGAACTGGCTCGACCACCTGGTGAACTGGGATTTCGCGGCCGACGCCTACAAGGCTTCATAGAAAAACAGAACCGACTGAACCTGAGCAAATCCCTGTACCGCCGCGGATGGAAAAACCGAGACCACCGGGAAAAACGGGGCCATGTTCCGTGTGGATGAAAACGGCATCCTGTTACCGGTTCCCATGACGGAAGAAGCGATAAAAGCACTGGAAATGAAAAAACACAAAAGGTCTGACAGATGGAAAAATAATTTCATCCGTACTTTCCACGCCCGCAATGACTGTACGGTACAGAACCTTTACACCGATGGTATGGGGGGATTAGTTGCAATGCTGCTGGCACACAATAAAATTCGCCTGATATTCTGTATCTTCACCTTATGCCTTGCGACTGGATTTTCATGCAGGTTGCCGTCTGCATACGGATGTGCCGCCTGTGCAGGTTTTGGTTCCGATATTTATGTGCATGTCCGGGTGACCGTTCAAAATACCCGCATGGAGCGGATTGATGTCCGCTGGGACCTCAGTGAAATTCTGTCCCAGAGTCTTTTGGAACAATATGACGTGAATCAGGATGGCCGGCTGGATACGGAAGAAACCGACGCACTGGCCGGTTTTTTTTCAGAAACCCTGCAACCCTCTGATTATTTTACCACGATTTTTGTTAATAACCGGAAACTGTCCGCCCCTGATTTTGAAAATCCCCGGTTTGAATGGCAGCCCACCGGTGCAGCTTTTATGTTCAGCATGCCGCTGTCATATGAAATCGATGATGTGCTGGATCTCACAATGCAGGTTATGGATCCTGACTTTTACTTCATGTTCTATTACCGCCAAGACAGCGTGACCTGGAATCGTCCGGAAGGGTATCGCCTGACCCACAATGCCTCGTATTTCCCACAGGTGCTGGAAATAAGCATCCATCCGGAAAACAAATCATTGGGTACAACCGCACCAGGCGCTGCGCCAAAGCAGGGGCCAACAAAAGAATCAGAGGGTGGCCTGATAAATACCAGGAAAAATGATGAGATATCCTGGAAGGGAAAATTGATGTCAACCCTGAGCGCCTTGCTGCAGGATATGCACAAGCGTTTGAAAACCTATCTTTATAATATCAAAACCCATAGCGGCAAAGCAGATATTTTCTGGCTGATCCTGTTTGCTTTTTCTTATGGGTTACTGCATGCAGCCGGCCCAGGACATGGCAAAACCCTGGTGGCCTCCTATCTTATTTCCCACCGCCATCCGTTTCAAAAAGCGTTAATCATGTCTTTTTTTATCGGAGTGGTTCATGTTTTTTCCGCCTTTATCCTGACAGCCGGGATGTTGTTGGTGTTAAATCTTGTTTTTAGCGCGGCCATGCAGCAGGCAACGCTGATATTAACCCGGTTGTCCGGTGGGTTGATCATTCTGATAGCCGGTTATCTGGCGATTTTAAAAATACGCGCATATTCTGCCTCCACAAGTCATCAGCATAGTGTTGCGGCCGCAGGTTTTCCTTTGACTATGTCAGAAACGGTTTCATGCACCTGTGCCGCCTGCAGGCCCACGTCTCATACCACCGATATCATGATGGTGATGACTGCCGGTATCGTGCCCTGTCCCGGAACGGTCACCGTATTTTTATTCGCTATCAGTTTGCAGCTTTATCTGGTGGGATTTCTGGCGGCAACGGCCATGAGCCTGGGAATGGGGGTGGTAATTTTCGGTGTTTCTTTTTTCAGTATTACCATGCGGGATCACCTGGTTCAACGGTTCAGTCGGTATGTCTATATGCTTGAGTATGCCGCCATTGTCATCATTTTGATATTGGGCATACTGCTTTTGCTGGTGGATATTTCCTGATTTCTGAAACCCGTTTATATCGGGGATGCAGAGCATGCGCTTTTGGGAGAAACTGGCCCGGACGATGTATTTTCCTCGGGGCGGCCATACATCATCCCTCTCCGATGCGCCCGATGACGGCCGAAACCGCTTCTTGCCATATCCTTGCTATCGTTTTATAATATTAAATTGTAGAAAACCCCGCCCGCGGGGCCGCACCGTTGCGGGGCAAACCGATCATTTTAACTCTTGAAGAAAAGGGGGAGACATGTCAAAAGCAAGCGCACCGATGAATCGTCGTCATTTTCTGACCGCGGCCGCGACCGGCGCCGCGGTATTCGCCGTTTCGGGTCTGGCCCGGCCGTTTCAGGCCCTGGCCGCGGGCGGCATCGCCCTTCCGGAGTTGCCATACCCCATGGACGCCCTGGCGCCGCACATCTCCAAACGGACCCTGGAATTCCACTACGGCAAGCACCACGCCGGTTACGTGCGGAAGGCCAACGCTTTTTTAGAGGGAACCGACCTCGAGGGGCTGGCCATCGAAAAGATCATCGAAAAAACCGCCGGCGATCCGGCCCATAAAAACATTTTCAACAATGCGGCCCAGGTGTTCAACCATACGTTTTACTGGCATTCCATGAAACCCGGCGGCGGCGGCCGGCCTTCGGGCGCGCTGGCCGAGGCCGTCGACAAGGCGTTCGGCGGCTACGAAGGGTTTGTCAAAACCTTTTCAGACGCGGCCAAAGGGCGCTTCGGCAGCGGATGGGCATGGCTGGCGGTTCACGACGGCGAATTGAAAGTCGTGGACACCCTCAACGCGGACACGCCCCCGGCCCACGGCATGACGCCGCTGCTGACCCTCGACGTCTGGGAACACGCCTACTATCTGGATTATCAGAACCAACGCGGGGACTACGTCCAGAACTGGCTCGACCACCTGGTGAACTGGGATTTCGCGGCCGACGCCTACAAGGCTTCATAGAAAAACAGAACCGACTGAACCTGAGCAAATCCCTGTACCGCCGCGGATGGAAAAGTCAGGCGATCATCGGAACCATCCGAAACCATGTCCATGAAAATCTTATTGACAGTACCGAAGGATTCGCGCTAAGAGGGTTTCCGAAAATCCGATGCCACGAAGGCGTTGGGAACCTCGCAATACAACCGTAAAAACCGTCGCAACCAAGGCCACGAAGGCAAGGGCGAAGCCGCCCGTTCTTCGTGGCCTTTTTTGTTTTTGGACCCTTTTTACCGGAAAGGATTCATGGCGCGCCCCCTGTTCGTCTTCATCATCAACGCCGCCCTGACCGAGTCTCTGGCGGCGGGCGCCGCCCTCTTCCGGGATCGGCGCGGCCCCGTCCTCGATGTGCGGATGTTCGCCACCCACGACATCG
>CAZZBE010000430.1:0-3397 GCA_964652715.1 uncultured Desulfobacteraceae bacterium | reverse complement strand
CTGTTGACCGCGCAGTTCGGCCTGGAATTCTGAGGCGAATGCTTTTTCATAAATCGCTTTCAGACTAAGAGAGAACCACCCCAAACTGAACCGCTTGTTCCGCCTTTTTGTTGAAAACATCGCAGCCGGACAACCGGTTCCGAGAAAGGGGAAGATGAAACCCAGTCGTGTGATCGATACGTTGAAAATCCTGATCGATATCCAACAGCCCGTTTTCGTGTGGGGTCCGCCGGGGGCGGGCAAGAGTCAAGTGGTGGCCCAGACGGCCTCGAGAAAGGGGCTGGGGCTGATCGACGTCCGGGCCGTGTTGCTTGATCCGGTCGATCTGCGGGGGCTTCCGCACATTGACGAGCGGAATCGGGCCTGCTGGAGTCCGCCCGAGTTTTTGCCGCGGGAAGGCGCCGGCGTTTTGTTCCTGGACGAATTGAACGCGGCGCCGCCGCTTGTGCAGGCCGCCTGCTACCAGTTGGTGCTGGATCGCCGACTGGGTGAATACCGACTTCCGGATGGCTGGAGCATCGTCGCCGCCGGCAACCGGGAAACCGACCGGGCCGTGACCCATCGGATGCCGTCCGCGCTGGCCAATCGATTCGTGCATCTCAATTTCGACGCAGACCCGGACGAGTGG
Source organism: uncultured Desulfobacteraceae bacterium (assembly GCA_964652715.1). Classification (GTDB taxonomy): domain Bacteria; phylum Desulfobacterota; class Desulfobacteria; order Desulfobacterales; family JAABSP01; genus JAABTD01. Next base: position 2,769 of record CAZZBE010000430.1, on the reverse strand, counting down.
CTCTTTTGGGCCCAAGCCAACGCGCTGGCCCCGGAGGTTGTCGCATTCGTGCGATTCCGTCCCAACCTGTTGCACGCCTTCGATTCCCAAAAGGACGACAAGGCGTTTCCCACGCCGCGTTCCTGGGAGTTCGTTTCCCGAATCATGAACCGCCAAAAGGCCGCTCTTCCCGACCTGGAGTTGATCGCCGGGGTGATCGGCGAAGGGGCGGCATCGGAATTTTGCGGATTTTTGCACATCTATCGCGACTTGCCCGATCCCCGAACGGTCCTGAACGACCCGGATGCGGCGGACGTGCCCGACGATCCGGCCACATTGTACGCAGTCTGCGAATTGCTGTCCGGAAAAACCGATATGCAAAATTTTCCGCAAATCATGGCTTATGCACGAAGACTTCCCCCCGAATTCAGCGTTCTGCTGGTCCGGGACGCCGTCAAGGTCAATCGGGAAATCTTGGACACCCCGGATTTCGGCGAGTGGGCCGCCGCCCATGCCGACGTGTTGCTCTAGCCATGAAAAAAAAAGACGAAATCCGCGGAAAAGTGATGCGGGCCAGGGCAGGCCTCGTGCTGGACCACCCGTTTTTCGGCCATCTGGCTCTCCGATTGAAACTGGTGGAAGACCGCGATTGCGACACGGCGTGGTCCGACGGCAAGGTCCTGGCATACAACCCCTTGTACGCCGACTTGCTTTCCGGCGAGAAACTCAAGGGGCTTATGGGGCATGTCACGATGCATCCGGCCTGCCGCCACCATCTTCGCCGAAACGGTCGCCATAAAAATTTATGGAACATGGCCTGCGACTACGCCATCAACTGGATTCTTCTGGATGCGGGGTTGACGCTTCCCGACGGATATCTGGACGATCCGGACCTTCGCGGAAAAAACGCCGACGAGATTTACGCGCGGCTCGCCGAAGACCCCGATAACGCCCGACCGGAGTCGATGGACGGCCCTTCCGAACACAAAGAAACGGAAAACGGCGAAAAGGACGAAGACGTCGATGCGAAGGGCAGGCGTGGAAAGCAAAGCGATCCTTCGGAGTCCGGGAGCGATGAAGACTTGGATGCCGAACCCGATGCCGCCCAGGAGGCCGACCCCGAAAACGATGGGAAGAGATCCGAACACGGCGATCCCGGCCGCGCCGGAGAAGTGCGGGACGCGCCGCCGCCGGAAGCCGGCGCCGTCGAATCCGGCGACGAAATCGAAGAAGAAAGCCGATGGCGCATCAACCTCGCTCAGGCCCTTTCCCGGGCCAGGCGCATGGGAGACCTTCCAGCCGGTCTCGAGCGGCTGGTCGAAAACCTGCTCGCCCCCAAACTTGACTGGCGAAGCCTCCTCAACCGATTCATACAGGCGTCGATTCGATGCGACTACGCGTGGACGCCGCCCAATCGACGCTATATCCACCGGGGTCTTTACCTGCCGGCCATGCGCAGCGACGATCTTCCCGAAGTGGTGGTCGCGCTGGACACTTCCGGAAGCGTTTCCCCCGGGGAACTCGACCAGTTCGCCGCCGAGCTTTCGGCCATATTGGAAACCTGCGCCATGACCGTCCACTTGCTCTATTGCGATATGCGGGTGGTCCGCGCCGAAAGGTTTAAACGGCAGGACTTGCCGCTTGTCCTTAAGCCGGCGGGAGGAGGAGGGACGGACTTTCGACCGGCCTTCGACTGGGTGGACCGACAGGGGATCGCCCCTATGTGCATGATCTATCTGACCGACATGGCCTGCAACCGATTTCCATCGGAACCGCCCTACCCTGTACTATGGGCGTTTATTGGCAACGAAGACATCCGGCCTCCTTTCGGAGATGCCTTGGCCGTGACGTAACGTCAAAAAAAGAATAAACAAAGGAGATTCCATGCTGATCGAATGGAGAATTCACAAAAGGGCGGGGCATCTGCGGCCTAAACTGCACTACCAGATCACTCTCGAACCTTTCGAGATCGCGTTGGCGGTGCCCATGGCCAGCATCGCAAGCACCATACCGAAGCCGCCTGATGCCGGGCAATATTATGTCTGGCCGGGAACCAAGGAATGTGGAAAGGAGGCGCCAATGGAGGTGTACGAACTGTGTACGCCGTCCCACCAAACCCGTTGCCGAAAAGAGACGGTGACGCTTCCCATGAGAAACGATAACGCGTTCCCCGAGGTCGAAGAGTCGTTTACAAAATTGCGGGAAGCATACGAACGCGTGCTTCTGAAGGCCTATGAAAACAGCGCCTTCGAAACCCGCGGCCGCATGGAGTTGTCGCTGGAAACCAAACGGCGCATCGCGCCCGCGGCGGCAGCGGTCCGGTTCCTGGAAGCGCTCGACAAGGCGTCCTGACGCCGCCAATCCTTTGGCGGAATTGATCCCCGGGGCGGTAAAGGCCGGATGGACGGGCGTCGCCGGTCTTCCGTCGGCGGCGGACGGGACATTTTTCGTCTCCCTGGCGGGAAAAGGGTTGACAAGAAAAAAAAACGTGATAAAAGCGGTATCAAATAAAGTTAGTGCTTGCTAATTTTATTTGATATGTCTTACGACTCACGGCCGACATCGGCGCGGGAGATAGTGAAGGCGTAACCCGGGGCATTTTTGCCTGCCCGGATTACGCCTTTTTTATTGAATTGCCCAAACAGAGGTTGACCCCAATGGAGACGGAAACCATCACCCAGGACGGAAAGGCGGGCCTTTTCAAATCCGCGCTCGACCAATCCCCGGACCACCCCTTTTTCGCCCGCGAAGGCGTCGATCCGCTCACCCATGCCTTTGACAAAAAAATCG
>CAZZBE010000429.1:0-3416 GCA_964652715.1 uncultured Desulfobacteraceae bacterium | reverse complement strand
CCCCGAGTTCCTCGGACCGGCCAACCGGCTGGTCTACTACCTGGCCATCCCGGCCATGGTCTTCCGGGCCATCGCCAAGGCCTCCTTCCGGTCCCATTTCAATCCCGGCGTGCTCGCCGCCCTTCTGGGGTCGATCCTGCTGATCTTCGGCCTCTCCTGGATCTGGGCCGCCCTGGGCCGGTTTCCGAAATCCCTGCGGGGCACTTTTATGCAGAGCGCCTTCCACGGCAATCTGGGCTACATCGGGCTGGCGGTCTCCTATTATTTCCTGGGAGAAGAGGGCCTGGCCCACGCCAGCATCCTCACCGGATTTGTGATGATATTCCATAACTTTCTTGCGGTGGTGGTCCTCTCGGTATATGGTGAGGAAAAAAACACGGCTCGGGGCCCGGGCGAGATCCTGCGCAGGATCCTGGTCAACCCGATCATCCTGTCGGCCATCGCCGGCATTACGGCGTCGCTGCTGCGGGTTCCCCTGCCCGCCATCGCCGACCGGAGCCTCGACATCCTGGGGAATCTGGCCCTCCCCCTGGCGCTGCTGCTCATCGGGGCCTCCCTTTCCCTGGAACGGATGCGGTCCCGGACGGCGCCCATCATCGGCGTGGGGGTGATGAAGCTTATGGCCATGCCGGCCCTGGGATTCGGGCTTTTTTCCCTGTGGGGGATCCCCTCGCAGGTCTACCTGCCCGGCCTGATCCTCCTGGCGTCGCCGTCGGCCACCGTGGTCTACGTCATGGCCCGGGAGATGGGCGGCGACGCGGATCTCGCCGTGGGGGTCATCTCGGCCACCACCCTCTTGTCGGCCGGGACCTTCGCCTTCTGGCTCCATATCGGAATGGGATGAAATCAGGACCGAAAACCAAAATGAGATGAACGGAAAAGAGGAGAGAAGATGACGCACACCTTATCGCGCGCCCTTGTGACCGGCGGGGCCGGGTTCATCGGTTCCCACATCGTCGACGCCCTCCTGGCCGAGGGATGCGACGTGGCGGTGCTGGACAACCTGTCCACCGGCAAACGGGAGAATCTGGAACATGTGGCGGACCGCATCCGGTTTTACCCGGGAGACATCCGTGATCCCGAAGCGGTGGCAACGGCCATGGCGGAATGCGACGCGGTCTTCCACGAGGCGGCCCTGGTGTCGGTGCCCCGGTCGGTGGAAATGCCGATGGAATCCGCCGCCATCAACGACCTGGGAACCCTCAATGTGCTGGAAGCGGCCCGGCGGGTCGGGGTCCGGCGGGTGGTGCTGGCCAGTTCTTCCGCGCTTTACGGCGACCTGCCCGGCTTCCCCAAAACGGAAGAAATGGACCTGCGCCCCATGAGCCCCTACGCCGTCCACAAGCTGACGGGCGAACTCAACGCCCGGCTCTACACCGACCTCTATGGACTGGAAACGGTCTGCCTCCGGTACTTCAACGTCTTCGGGCCCCGGCAGGACCCATCGTCGCCCTATTCCGGGGTCATCTCCATTTTCATGACCCGGGCCGCTGAAAACCGGGCCCCGGCGATCCACGGAGACGGAGAGCAATACCGGGATTTCGTCTATGTGGCCGATGTGGCCAGGGCCAACCTCCTGGCCGCCACCGTCGACGGCGCCGCCGGATCGATCCTCAACATCGGAGTCGGCGAGACCGTCACCATCAACGGGCTGTGGGAGACGATCCGCCAAATGGCCGGCTGCGACCTGGCGCCGGAATACGGGCCCCCGCGGATCGGCGATCTTTTCGCCTCCCATGCCGACATCCGCAAGGCAAAAGAGACGCTGAGATTCCAACCGGCTTATACATTTCAACAGGGTCTTGAAACCACTTTCAACTGGTACATGGAGAACCGATGATGGATTTCGACTACAAAACCGTTCTGGTGACCGGCGCCGCCGGCTTTATCGGCTACCACCTCTCCCGGCGGCTCCTGGCCGGCGGATGCCGGGTGGTGGGCATCGACAACATGAACGATTATTACGACGTCCGGCTGAAAAGGGCCCGCCTGGACCGGCTGACGGACCACGACAATTTCGCCTTCCACAAGCTGGACCTGGCCGACCTGAAGGGGCTGGAGGGGATTTTCACCTCGGAGCGGATCGACGGCGTGGTCAACCTGGCGGCCCAGGCGGGGGTCCGGTATTCGTTGAAAAATCCCCACGCCTATGTGGAAGCCAACCTGGTGGGATTCGTCAATCTTCTGGAATGTTGCCGCCATAACAAAACCGGCCATCTTGTCTTTGCGTCTTCCAGTTCGGTCTACGGGGCCAACACCGCAATGCCCTTTTCAGTCCACGACAACGTGGATCACCCGGTCTCGTTATACGCGGCCACCAAAAAATCCAACGAACTCATGGCCCACACCTACTGCCACCTTTACGGAATGGCCTGCACCGGGCTTCGGTTTTTCACGGTCTACGGCCCCTGGGGCCGGCCCGACATGGCGCTGTTCCTCTTCACCGACGCCATCCTTAACGACCGCCCCATCCAGGTCTTCAACCACGGAAAAATGCAGCGGGATTTCACATACATCGACGACATCGTCGAAGGCGTGGTCCGGGTCCTGGGACGCCTGCCGGAACCCAACCCCGACTGGAGCGGCGACGCCCCCGATCCGGGAACTTCATACGCGCGATACCGGATCTACAACATCGGCAACAACCAGCCGGTGGAACTGACCCGGTTCATCGAAGTGATCGAGGAAGCGGTGGGAAAAAAAGCCAAAAAGGAGATGATGGACATGCAGCCGGGGGACGTGCCGGCGACCTATGCGGATATCGACGATCTGGCGAGGGATGTGGGGTTTTCGCCCGATACGCCCATTGAGAAAGGGGTGGAGCGGTTTGTGGAATGGTATCGGGAGTATTACATTGTATAACAGGTCACCCGGTGAAAGACGCCAATCGCGTCGCGGCCCGCTTGCCCGCCTTTTGCGGGCCCGTGACAATGGAAGACGCCGAGGCGGCGCTGAACGTCTCCGTCAAGGAGCAGGAGAGGGTTTTGGAGAGCGGGCCATCCTTGATTAAACAGAGGCGCGAATTTTTGCCAAATCCCGGCGCCTTGGAATCTGTGGCTCCGGGAATGACGCAATTGTTTCAAATGGGTTTGAAAAAGGAAGCGACGCCATAACCGGACGGATGCGGGAGGCCGCTTTTTCCGCAAACGGCCTGTTTCCGGGGGGTGCGGGCGGGGTTGATTTCGCCGTTCTGGGGGAAGTTTTGAATCGGGAGTTTACCTTCTGGAACGAAAAGGAAACCTTTTTCAGATCGGATACCTGCCCGTAAGATGGGATTCTCGTTTTCAGGGGGCGGCGTCTGGGCCGATCATCCCATGATCGACGTGACCCGCGGCGATTATGCCCCCGACTACTTATCCGTATCGGGTTGCTGTGCTGCATCCCGCCTGAATATCAAGGCGAATCGCGTTGCCGGT
>CAZZBE010000428.1:1984-3421 GCA_964652715.1 uncultured Desulfobacteraceae bacterium | reverse complement strand
GCTTCAATGAGGCCGGGGCAATCAAGCCCCGGAAAACCGCTCGCGTTTCAGCCCTTGATGGGCAAGGGTTTGCGCCCTGTTTTGCGAGCGCTGCCGATTTCCGGTCAATCCACCCATATCACCTCCGCCATATTTTGCAACCATAAAATTACAACCTATTGAATTTTCAAAGAGCTGCATCCTTGCGAGCGCTGCCTGGGAATGCGTCGCCACCTCAGCGCTCGCAGCGACCGGCAACACGCTCAAACAATAACCGCCCGTCTCTCAACAGGCTCGAACGCCTTTCCCAGACTCCGGACCTTTGGGCGGATCGCATCCGCCGGACCCATATCAACGATAATGACGTGATCTTCCTTCTGGTTGACGATGGACCGGATATCATCTTCCATCATCAGGACCCGAACCTTGTCCAGGCGGCACTGGAACACCGACAGTTGGAGCCATTCGCCGTATCCTTTCATTTTCCTGAACACCTTCCGCCACCGCTTCGGATCCCGAATATCATAACACACCACATATAAATGATCCATCTCCCTGTTTCCCCCTTTTCCTACCGGGTCACAAAATTGGGATACCGCGGGATTTCACCGGCCAGATGCCGGATCAGCAAACGGGCCTGGACCTCCAGCAGACGCCGATAGCTCAACCGATATCCGAACACCGGATGCGTGACCTCCTGACCCATCCGGCGCTCAAAAGCAGCGATGAACTTTTTCCGGCCGCTGTCCACCATGGCGCAGCCGCCGGCGGCGTGGATGAAATCTCCCGGCTGCACTTCCCCGTTGTTGACCGCCGTCAAAACCGCCGAATCCGCAATCAGGGGGCGAAACGGCTCCATCATATCCAAAGACAGGGCCGGTCGCCCGAACCGCGGCTGGTGGTAAAAGCCCCGGTAGGGGTCCAGCCCCACCGCCGACAAAGCCACCGTCCATTCCCGGGCCAGCATGGCGTAACCAAACGACAACATGGCATTGATCGGATCCCTGGGCGGACGCCGGTTCCGGGTATTGAAATCAAACGGCAACCCCGCTGCCGGGTCGGATTTCAACATATTCGGAAAATGACGGAAATACCGGCTTGCCGCCGCCCCCTCCAGCCCGAGAAGCGTTTCCATACTTTCGGCGCCCGCGGCGGCGGCCATATCCATCTTCATCAACCCCATCAGTTCAGCCTGGGCCTTTTCATCGCCGTCGTCATCGCGCCGGTTGCGCCGGATCAGGACCCGGCAGTTCGCGATTTTGGCCGTCACCCATCCCCGGGCCAGTTTCAGGCAGGCATCCGGATCGAAACTCACCCGGTATTGATGGGTGCGGGTTTCCACGTTCCGATTGCCGGTCCCGACCGTATGCCCCATGAACCATCCGCCGTAACTCAGGTAGGTGACGGGGATCTCCCGGCGGAAGCACTCGTGGAGAGCGGGCGTGGTCAGGGCGGCCC
>CAZZBE010000428.1:0-1884 GCA_964652715.1 uncultured Desulfobacteraceae bacterium | reverse complement strand
GGCCCGGCGGGACTGAACGTACAGGGGAAGCCCTTTTTCCACGGAAGAGAAAATCGGGCGGGGTTCGACGCCGGCGTCGCGCAGGAATCGCAACTCATCGGGCAGGCAGATGCCGGCCAGGGAACATTTGGGGCATTTCGGACTGTCGGGCAGCGGCGGCGGGATCTCGCCGGCGGCCGCCGCGGCCCGCAGATCGACGACGGCCTGCCGGGTTTCGGCGACCAGTTCCTCGTCGAAGCGGACCGTCACCCGCTCTTTGGACGCCGCGTAATACAGGATGCCCGCATCGCAGTCATAGCCATGTTCCCGCAGCAGCAGCCCCTGGACGCAGAGCTGGGCCCGTTCCGGCGGATAGGCCCCGCCGGCGACATGGGGCCGCTTGCTCCGCTTGTAATCCACGGGCCGGACCCCGTCGCCGTCCCCTTCCACCAGATCGAGCCGGGCCGTCACCCCCAGGGTTTCCGACGACAGATCCACCGACCGGGCGTGGATTTTCTCCTGTTCTTCGTCGGAAGGCGGCAGCCGGCCGCCTTTTTTATCCACCCGCCGGTGCTGGATCTTGCCGTCCACCGTATAGGCGTTGTGGGCGAATTCCCCCTGGACCCACATCATGTAGGCCAGCCGCGGACAGTAGACGAACTCGTTGAGCATGCGGGCGGGGATGAGGGGGATGTCCTTTTTGTCATTCGGTATGGATTTGTCCCTGCCGTTCATGATAAAACCTCCCTATCTTTTAACGACACGCAGAGGTGACCATGGGCTTAAGCCTTCGAACTTTTTTAATCGACGAAAACGATAAGATTCAGCAATTACCCCAAACGCGACACAAAAAGCTGGAGAACGGGGACCCGAAGGCGGCGTTTCCCGAATACGGAAACGCCCGCATCCGATGCGCCGAAATCGCTGTCGAACTCGAAAACAGGGCGCCGGTCGGGATCGTTAGGAGCGCTTACAACTACATGAAATTCGACGCCGACGGCAACCTCGATCAGGCGTTCGCCGACGAGATGGGCCGGGTGATCGCCGAAATGATGGGCGACATGCCGTGGCCGGGGGACCCGGACAACGTCGTCCGCGCTTCCGGCCGGCTGGCGTGGAAACGGTTCCAGGAAGAATTCACCTGGACGCCGTCCAGGGAGCTGGAACGGGCGTTGTTCGAGCGGGCGTTTAAGTGACATCGGACGAAAACAGCCCCAATCCGAAATGACCGCCGTACCCCAGGCACAGGGGACCGGCCACCGGCGTCTCGAACCGGATTTTCAGGCAATACCCGAAGTCGATGGGCGGTTTCGGCCCGCGCCGTCTCACCCGGACGAAATGGCGCAGCCGGAGGCGTTCCGGGTCGTCGCCGGGGCCGAGCACTTCGACCGCCGCCGGCGCCGGCAGCCCCCGGGACGCCAGTTCGGCGGCCACTTGGCCGTCCAGTGCGTTTTTTCCGGATTTTTTCAGATATCGCGGCGCCACGAACGGCGTCAGGCTCGCCCATTCCCGCGCCCCCTCTTCCGGACCCAGGACGGCCCGCAGACGCCGCCCGTATTCGCCGGGCAGCCGGCGAAGGTCGTCCGCATCGCCGATCGCGGCAACCGCCGACCGAATCGGGTCAACCCCGCCCTTTGCATAGGTCTGGCGAACCGCCCGCACCGCGCCCTGGGCGTCGCCGTCCAGCCCGCCGGGCGCCCACACCAGCACATGGTCCAGATGCCCGTCGCCGTCCAGGTCCAGCGGCAGCACATGGGCGTGGTCGTGGGGGCCTTTCAGGGGCCGGCCGGCCGCGTCGCAGCCGGTGATGGCCGGGCGCGTCCCGCCGTCCCGGGTCGCATGGCTCGTCAGGGCGCGGTGGAACAGTTCCGCCTGGGGCAGGGTTCGCATCACCGGCGGCAAAGC
>CAZZBE010000427.1:0-3445 GCA_964652715.1 uncultured Desulfobacteraceae bacterium | reverse complement strand
TCAGTTCAAACTCTTCAATGAAGTCGATTGTGTAAGATTCATCGTATGCGTACATGGCTTTGTTCCAACTTACTGTTTGTATTCGCCCTCGCTTCTCCTGAAAGGCATACTTCACGTAAGTTGGAGCTATTTAATTAAATTGATCAATTCGTTTTATGAGAACCTGAATGTTATAATAAGTCTAGCTGCGATCTAATAAGTCTAGCTGCGATCTAATAAGTCTAGCTGCGATCGTGTACCACCCCAGGCACCAACCTTTTTTACCCCCAAATTTGTATATATATATATATTGAACCTCCCCACACATTTTTCAAAAAAAAATGTACCGACAAAAAACCCCTCAAAACTTGAAGAGATTGTTCTGAGGGGTTTTTTTTGTTACTGCACAAATTTAATAATACACTATATTTCTGTAAATACAAGTAAAATAATGATATAAATAAATAAAAGCATGCAAAAATGAATCCTATGCAAGACGAACTTTACGAAACAATTTTAGCTATCGTAAATCAATTAAATCAATCGATGAAAAAGAAAACTCCGGAAGGGTATGCTGATGCTCAGGTCTGGACTCGAATGCTAAATGATGCCACTTCTGCTTATAACCAATTAAGTGCAATAGAATATCAACGAAAACAACTAGAACAGCAGCGTACTTTTGCAAAACAAAGGCAGTGGCAAAATAATGACTTTGAGCGTTATCGTACTTTTTCTATGACTCCAGAAACTGAACCTGAACCACAATTGAGATCAACGCCAACTGAATCATTACCAACAACGCCAGCACCAACGCCAGCACCAACGCCAAATTATTATTATGCAAGCGGTGAATCTCCATCTACGTCTGCATTTGCAAATGCAGATGGTTATTCCGTAAATCCATTGTCTTATGACTCAAATAGTTGGAGTTAATTATAATTTAGGTAGTTTTTGAACCCCGCCCTACTTCATGAGGACGGGGATTCTCGCGATTGAGTTTTTACTCGTTGTCAGAAAAGAGGCTTAGTTTATAAGCTTCTAAGATCTGCATATCTGTTTGGTTATATTTATCTCTTTTTACAATGTCGTTTAAGAATAGATTGTCTGTATGGTTAAGCCTCCCTGCGATCGCCTCTTTGATTCTTGTAACTTGATTGATGACACTCTGAATTTCTTCTTGATTAACGGAATGTTTTTCTACTTCATGAGCTAAAGCTATATACTCCCGCATAGTTCGCGGGGAGAAAATAAAAAGTGAATTTTGATTCACATCTCGTACTATCCCAAAAGACTCTTTGCAAATCTTGGGTATTCCCTCTGCCTCTTCGTTCCCAGAAGGAAGAAGCAAAACTGCTTCACCTACAAAGTAAGATGATAAAGGATATGTCGCAACAGGATGTAACATTGAGTTAAGAAGCTTTTTTGCTTCAGCAGGTTCTTGCTCAATTGTCATCCCTAATTTAAGTATCTGCCGTTTACTCAATTTTATTTCTGGATCTTCTCCAAAAATATACGATGAGATTTCTATATCAGAAAAAAATTCTAAGCAAGCGTTAATTGCCATTGCTAGTTTCCCGTCTTTTGACAGGGAAGATGGTGATACATTAAAGTATGTTGCAATTTCGATAACCTCTGGATTGCCTTTTTGTTCCTTTGACTTTGATTTGTGCCGCTCTAGTAAGTTGTCTTCCCGATCTTTCTTAACTAAAGTATAACGAACTCCTCTCAAGTAAGATTTTTGGATTGGGTTAAGATTGCGCGTCAAATTTGCATTGCGACGCCCAAACTGATTTTCTATTATCCACGCCAATACATCAGTGCGATTCCCAAAACTCTTTAGGATAACTGTGTATGGGATATTATTTTTTTTGCAAATTGATAACCTATGGTGACCATCAATTAATTTTTTGGTTTGTTTCCAAACAACTAATGGTTCCCTGCAACCATCAGCGAGAATGTTTTTCTCCAGTGCTAAATAGGATTCTTGTGACAACGGAGGAAACAGTTTCTCGAATTCTGGATCTATAATTATCTGCTGATCTGGTGTTGGATTTTTAGCAAGGTTTGATTCTGCAAACTTTATTAGCTTTTTTCGTTCTTCATCATTTAGAAGATTGTCTTTTACCCAAGAAATCTGGTCTTTTGTATAACCATTTTTTATTGCAATGTAATCCTCAAAATTTTCAATTTTAAGAATTGCTGTACGTAGTCCGTTAGCAATTCCTCTTTTCACTGCATCATTTGCATTTTGGTTGCATGGGAAAGTGGAATAATCTACTTCATTGGTTGTGTACATGTTCTTCACTCCTTTGTATTTGTACTTCGTATATTGTCTTCCAGACTGTTGCTGCCTGTTGTGGGCAACAGGAGTTTCCGATCGCCTGGATTGCTTTTCCTCGGTTGGTTTGTGAGTAAGCTGGCACAAACCAGTTTGGTACTGATGACTCTTTCCAATGGTTATTAGTCCGTTCATCAAGCCAACTGAGAAACCCATCAGCCATAACCGGAACTCTACGCTGCTTACTGTTCCGGGTGGCATTACTGCTTTTAACCGCCTTTCCAACTTGTCGGAGCCAGCAGGATTGTAACTCACTTCCCCACTTACTCCCCCACTCATTGGGGTAGGCAATAACAAAGATTCTCTCTCGGATCTGGGGCGCTCCCAAATCTGAAGCTTTGATTGAGTCCCAGATTGAAGAGTACCCGATCGCGGCAAGGGACCCGATAACATATCCCAGTGGGGATATTCTGTCAGATCCTTTTGGATGCCTTGCTCCATCTGGATTTTCCCAAATAACGTAATCAGGCTTATTTCGCTTTATGATTCTGTACATCTCCCACCACAGTTGGGAGCGTTCTCCTTTAAACCCTTTTCCCTTGGGATTTGCTTTTGATGTATCTTGACAAGGACTCCCACCACAAATGATTGTGGTAGTTGTTGAATGCTCTGGCAACTCTGGCGGATTATAGTTTGCTATGTCTGTGTGAATTGGTATGCCTGGGTGGTTTTGTTGCAACACTTTCCGGCAGAAAGGATTTGATTCAACAAACTGGTATATTTTAAATGTGTCTTCTAGTGAGGCAACTTTTATTGCCTCACAGCAAAGTCCTCCTATACCAGAAAATAAAGACAAGACTTTAATCAAAACTCTACCTCCATCACTTGACAAATTAATCCGTTGTCATCTTCTATGGCTTCAGCTCCAGTTTCTAGAAATTTCTTTGCCTGTGCTTGGTAGACAGGGTCTGCTCTGAGTAATGGATCTGTTAGTTGTGCATTTAATTTCTCTATATTCAGATGATATACTTTTGATTGTTTTTTACCATGCTTCATTGTTTTGCCTACTTTTTTCATCATCTGGAGCAGTCGTTGCCGATTTTTGGCTTGTTGCTCTGAGGAAATATCTGCTGGAAAAATATTTGTTGCTTCAGCCTGTACTATCTGACTTGAATGATTCAATTCGGG
>CAZZBE010000426.1:0-3458 GCA_964652715.1 uncultured Desulfobacteraceae bacterium | reverse complement strand
CGCCGTCACCGCAAAGACCGTCTTGTTCATCCCCCGGCTGGGAAACGACAGCACGAACCGTTTGGCTTTGACGCCGTCGGGGCCGGCGATGCCGATGCAGACGGTGCCCACGGGTTTGTCCGGCGTGCCGCCGTCGGGGCCGGCGATGCCGGTGGTGGCGATGCCCCAGGTGGCGTCGGCCGCCTGTCTGGCCCCTACGGCCATTTCCCGGGCCGTTTCCTCGCTAACGGCGCCGTATTGTTTCAGGGTCTTTTCGGAGACCCCCAAGACCCGCATTTTCGCCTCATTGGAGTAGGTGACGCCGGAGAAGAGAAAATAGTCCGAACTCCCCGATACGTTGGTCATTTTATGGGCGATGAGTCCGCCGGTGCAGCTTTCGGCCATCGCCAGGGTGGCGCCGTTCCGGCGCAGCAGGTCGCTCACCGCCGCTTCCATGGACTGGCCCGTCTCGGAGAAGAGCTTACTCCCCAGGCGCTCGCGGACCCATCCGGCGGCCGATTCGAGGAGATCCCCGACGGCGGCCTCGTCCCGCCCGGCGCCGTAGAGCTTCACCTGGATTTCCGGGAACTTCGCCCGCAATCCCAGCTTTAATTCCGGGAAAGCCGATTCGAATCCCGACAGTTTTTCGCCGGTCGCCGACTCCGGCAGTCCGAAGGTGGACAGCGTCTTGACCCGCACCGTTTCCCGGTCTTTTCCGAACCGGGACTTGATGGCCGGCAGCACCGCGTCGGCCATCATCCGCTTCATTTCGAAGGGGACCCCCGGCACGAAAAAAAACAGGCAGTCCCCTACATTCAGGGAAAAGCCGGGGGCCGTCCCCACCGGGTTGGCGATCATCGTCGCCCCGTCGGGGAGCATCGCCTGCTTCCGGTTGGACGGCCCCATCTCCCGGCCCCGGGAGGTGAAAAACGCTTCCACGTCCGACAGCGCCGTCTCGTTCAGCACCAGGGAGACGCCCGCGGCCCGGGCCGCGGCATCGGCCGTGAGGTCGTCCTCCGTCGGTCCCAGGCCGCCGGTGGCCACCGCCACGGCGGCCCGTGCCGCGATCTCCTCGATAGCCGCCGTCAACACGTCCAGGTCGTCCCCCACGCAGAGGTGGCGGGCCACCGCCACCCCGGCCGCTTCCAGTTCCGAGGCGATGTGGGCCGAATTGCTGTCCACCAGGGCCCCTGACCGGATCTCGTCTCCCGTGGCCAGAATTTCCGCGATCATTTCTTTTTTCCGCCTTTCCGGGCTTTTCCCGCCGTGTCGGGGGATACCTCGATAATGGGCGGCTCGTCGCCGTTTTTCAGGAGAATCCGGGCGTCCACGATGTTGATTCCCTTTTCATAGACAATGATGGGGTTCATATCCATCTCCCGAATCTCCGGGTAGGATTCGATGAGTTCCGAACACATGAGGAGGGTCGCCTTCAATGCCTTTTTGTCGTAGGGCGGTTCTCCCCGGGCCCCGTCCAGGATGGGGGCGGCCTTGATGTCGGCCATCATCCGGCGGGCCGACCATTCGGAGATGGGCAGGACCCGGAACGCCACGTCTTTCAGGATTTCCACCATGACGCCCCCCAGCCCGAACATGATGATGGGGCCGAACTGGTCGTCGATCTTGGTGCCGATGATCACCTCCAGCCCGCGCCGGGCCATGGGCGACACCAGCACGCCCCGGACGTCGGCCCCGGCTTTGTAGGCGGCGGCGTTCTGGAGGATCTCCTCGTAGGCGGCCCGGATGGCGGCTTCATCCACCAGGTTGAGGCGGACCCCGCCGGCGTCGCTCTTGTGGAGGATGTCGGGGGAGACGATTTTGAGGGCCACCGGCCCCCCGATCTTTTGGGCCGCCGCCACCGCCGCGTCGGCGTCCCTGGCCAGGACATCCTTGAATTTCCGGGCCCCGTGGAGCTGGAGCAGTTTTTTGGCCTCGTGCTCCAGGAGCACGTCCCGGCCCGCTTCCTTGGCCGCCCGGATAATCTTTTCCCCTTCGGGCCTGGCCTTGGACCGCCAGTTGAACACGAAATTGGCCTTGGCGTGGTAGGAATCGAGAAACCGGCCGTATTCCGCCAGCACGCCGATGGATTTGCAGGCCACGTCCAGCGAGTCGTAAACCGGGATGTTGTAGTAACGGAGCAGATGGAGCGGATGGGGGGTTTTGGAGGCATAGAGGCTGTGGACCACGATGGGCTTTTTCCGCTTCCGGACTTTTTTGCCCATGCGGTGGGCCGCGTCTTCTTCCTTCAGGGACAGGCTCTTGGCGAACCGGATGCCGTACCCGCCGAAGAGACCCACCAGGAGCAACCCGCCGATGTTGGGATCTTTCAAAAGGATCTCGGCGCAGTCGGCGAAGATGGTGGGGTCGGCGTCGGTGCCGCCGGCCACGTCCACGGGATTCCGGACCGCCGCCGCCGCCGGGAGGATCTTCCGGAGCTGGGCCTGGGTCTTTTCCGCCAGCCGGGGGATGACGACGCCCAGGTCCGTCAGCAGGTCCGCCGCGATGGTGGCGTGGCCCCCGCCGTCGGCCAGGATGGCGATGTTGTTGTTCTTGATGGGCGGCAGGCTGGAGAGGGTCTCGGCCGCGGGAAAGAGCTGGTCGGAGCGCTCCACCACGATGATGCCGGCCCGCTGGAAGGCGGTGCGGGCCACCTCGGAGATGCCGGCCAGGGCCCCGGTGTGGGACCCCGCCGATTTGGCGCCGGTGGCGGACCGGCCGCTCTTGAGCAGGACCACCGGCTTCTGGAGGGTGGTCTTGTAAGCCTGCTGGAGGAATTTCCGGCCTTCGCGCATGCCTTCCACATACATGAGGATGGCTTTTGTGTCCTTGTCTTTCCGGAAAAATTCCAGGTATTCGTGGAATTTGATGTCCGCCTCGTTGCCCACGCCCACGTAGTAGGAAAACCCCTTCTGGCTCTTGATTTTGGCCTCGGTGATGAGGGTCAGGGCCATGTTGCCGCTCTGGGAGAGAAGGGCGATCTCCCCCGCGGGGGCGTCCTGGAGCCCCACCAGGTTGAGGTGGTCCTTCAGGTTCATCATGCCCGAGGTGTTGGGGCCGATGAGGCGGATGCCGTGTTCCCGGGCCGCGGTGACCACCTCGTTTTCCAGGCTGAGGCCGTCCGCGCCCGATTCGCCGAAGCCGCCGGCGATGATGACCGCCCCGGAAACGCCTTTCTTGCCGCAGTCCCCGAGCACGGCGGGGATGGATTTGGCCGGGGTGGTGATGAGGGCCATGTCCACCGGTCCGTCGATGTCCGACACTTTGCTGTAGCATTTGAATCCCAGGATGCTCTTTTCCTTGGGGTTGACGGGATAGATGACCCCCTCGTATTTTTCGTCGAGAAGGGTCCGGATGGCTTGATAGCCGCGTTTGGTTTCACTTTTGGACGCGCCGACGATGGCCACCGATTCGGCGTTTAAGATTTTATCGAGGGACATGGGGTTGGGTCTCCTGTGTTGGGAAATAGGGACAGAGGGACA
>CAZZBE010000425.1:0-3480 GCA_964652715.1 uncultured Desulfobacteraceae bacterium | reverse complement strand
TGTTCTCCTTCCGCTTCAGGATCGCGTCCCGGGAGACAAAAAGGGTTTCCATGGCCCGTTCCCTTGTTCTCGTAAACGACCCGCTCGTCCCAGTCGATCCGGTCCGGCGCAAGGCCCATGAGCCCTTCCACCGAATGGTCCCGGGCATAGCTGGCCCGGTGCCGGGCCGCGCCCGTCGCCACCCGTCCGTACCACTGGGCGAAGTTGATCCCGTGCAGGTACATCCAGGCCCGCCGCTCGCACAGGACCACGTGCTGAAAATGGAGCCCGTGGAGTCCCAGGCGATCGACCCGCTCATAGAACCGTTCCGCATGCGTCCACCGCCACGTCATCGCTCACCGCCAGTCCCGTCAGGATAACCAGTTTTTCCGCCGCCGCCATGGCCTCGGGATGCCGTTCCCACGCCAGGGACTCGGGGCCGCCCCCGTCCCGAAACGCGCGACGCCAGCCCTTGATCAGGAAGGCGTCGTCGTCCAGTTCCGCCGTGTATTCCGTATGGGGAAACCGGACCCGGCGCGTCGCCTTGATGAATTCCGGGCTGTCCAGCAGGTTGCTCGACAGATCGCCCCGGATGTGGACCTCCTCCCGGCCGTCCTCGCCCATAAGGATCGGAAACCGATCCAGGATGTCGGTGTTCCGGCGCAGCCAGATCTCCGACGCCCGCCACTGTTCGCCGTCGTCGTTGACCACCCGCACCCCCTTGGCGATATCCCGGAGGGTCCGGGCCTCCGCCTCGAACCGGTCGCACCAATCCTTGACCATCGGACCGATGCGCGGGTCCGACGCCATCTCCCGGACCTTCCGGAGCATGGCGTAAACCGATCGGGCCGGCCCCGGCTGATATTCCTTCAGGTGTTTCCACCGATGTCCCTGGTTGCTGAAATGGCCCATCAGCACGTTCCAGAACAGCCCCGCCGCATAGGCGGCCCGGTTGGGCAATTTGCCGAAGTGGCGCTGGGCGTCCTCCGGGCAATCCTTGAACCGCTTCCGGACCTGCCGGGTGAGGATCTCCGTCAGGTCGCCGATGCCCACGGTCTGGTCGTCATGGGACGACGCCCATTTTTCCAGGGACCGGAACCAGGCGTGCCGGTTGCGGAGCCCCACGTCGCACCGGACGATCACCCGCCCGTCGTGGTCCCCCCGGGCCGCCCGGCCGTACCGTTGCAGGAAATTGAGCGGCTCGAAGCCCGGTTCCATGAAAAGCAGATTCGCCCGGAAGGTGACGCCCATCTCCACGCTGGCCGTGGCCACGAGCGCGTCGAACCGCTCCGGCGGCTGATGCCGCCCGGCCGCGAAAAAACCGGGTTGGGCGATGTTGACCCGGGAGTCGTCGATGCTGTCGATGAGGAGCGCCCGGCCGGCGGACACCCCCGCCAACGTCAACACATCCTCCAACCCGGAAAAATGCCGCTGAAGATCCGCCAGTCGATTATAGATCACCACCACTTGGCGGCCCGCTTCGATCTCCTTCCGGATGGCCGGGATCTCCTCCCGCAGCAAAGAGACCATGTCCCCGCGCTCCCGGATCGACAACTCCACGTCGCCATGGACCGGTCGTCCCGTCGGGGTCAGCGTCTCCTCCAGGTGGGCGATCCGGTCGTCCGGCACATCGAGCCGTCGCAGCACGGCCCCGATGTCCAGGGGCGTGGCCGACAGAAAGCTGACCCGGGCCCGGCTTCCGGAAAATTCCGCCGCCAGCTTGGCGAAGACCGCCGCCAGACCGAAACCCCGGGGCGCGATGGTGTGGAACTCGTCGAAGACGATGTGCTCGAACTGGCTGAGGATCTCGAAAACGCCCACATCCGTCTGACCTTTCCCCATACCGCGCCGCAGCAACAGGTGGCTCACCACCTCCGGGACCGCCACGATCATCTCGCCGCCCTCCAGCCCGGTATTGAGCCCCGAAATCTCCCGGACCCGGCGGGCGCCCACGTTCGTCTCGCCCCCGGCTTTCAGTTCCTCGGTGGCGTCGGAGGTCCAGAGGGCCAGCTTCTTCGTGGCCGCCTCCGGCCGCCAACCGGCGTCCCGGACCAGGGATTCGTGGAGGCCGGCGATGAGGTTCTGGGCCAGCCGCCGGGTGGGCACGATGAAGAGCACCCGCTCGCCGGCCATCATGGCCCGCTGGAAGGCGTAGCTTTTGCCGGCCCCGGTGGGCGCGTCGGCGATGCGGACCTTTTCCGGCCGGGTCAACAAATCCTGTTGCAACGGCGAAAGCCCGGTCTCCGGACCGCTTCCCACGCAGTGCCGCGCGATGGTTACCGCCACTGGATCACCTCCTCCGCCGCCGCGTCGAGGTCCATGGGCGGCGTCAACTGGATGGCGTGGAGACAGTACCGCTCCACGGGCAGCTCCCGGTCGAAAAGGGCCGCCGTGGCGGCGTTGAGGCGCACCTTTTGGACCGCTTCGGATCGCGCCAGCCGCACCATGCCGTTCCGGTGCAGCCCCACCCGGATCACCAGTTCCGTCTCCCCCGATTCCGCAAAGGGGTCGAAACCGTCCAGGCCGAACACCGCGCCCCTGAACTCCTGCTCCGGCGGTACTTCCTGGACATGGAAGAAATCCTTCAGGTTGCCCTTTTTGGCCACGTCCTGGATCTTGCGCTGGAGGCCGGCCTCGGCGTCCAGGTTCATGCGCCGGGTCAGGGGCGTGAGCAGCTTCGGCCGGTCCGTCATGAAGACGGCGGTCCGATAGGGCATGGCGGAAAGATGCTTCCGGTAGTTTTTGGCCGGCAGGCCCAAACGGGCCGCCGTCATGCCCAGGACGGCGGCCAGACCGAAGGCCGCGGCCCGGTCTCCGATCAGTTCCGGAAGGGTGGCCGTGCCGCTTTGCACCATCAGGCTGTGGTAGCAAAACGGCGTCAGGGTCGTCGCTTTTATGGGGATCGCCTTGGCGGTCATGGCTATTTCCCCGTGCCGAACCAGTTGTCGAACAGGTCGGCGACCTTGGGCGCGGCCTGGACGTACTGGTCCTTCAACTCCGGATCGTCGGCCTCGAACCGCTCCACCAGTTTCCGCTGATAGGCGTCGGCTTCGTCCGGCCCCATGGCGGTTTCATGGAGCGGCGCCAGCAGGTCATGGAGCTTTCCAACCACCCCGGACGCATCTTTCAAATCCGCGCCGTTGCCGGACATGGCCTTGACCAGTTCGTAGGGCGATGCGACGGCCCGCTCGAACCGGGATCCGTAGATCCCCACGAGGCGGGAGTGGATGTTGACGCCGGTGGTCGACGTCTGGCCACCGTAGGCCCCGGCGATGCCCATGGAGAGCAGCAGGTGGTCCAACCCTTCCATAGGCAAGACTTTCCCCCGCGTGGAGAGGACTTGGACCATCAGGGTTCCCGGCAGGATGAAATGGCGGGTGAACAGGTTGTCGCTGTTTTTTTTGGTTTCGGCATTGAACAGGGTGCCGTCCTCCATGGCCCGGTTGTGGAAACTTTCATCCACGCACAGGTGCTTGGGCAGCAGGCTCAAGCCGTCGGAGT
>CAZZBE010000424.1:0-3500 GCA_964652715.1 uncultured Desulfobacteraceae bacterium | reverse complement strand
CATCAGGTGGATGTCCGGGACGAGGAAATCACCGCGGCCGGGCAGCTCAAGCAGGTCAAACTGCTTCGGGTCGGCCGGGTGGGGCTCTACGCCCTGACCATGGACGCCGGGAGCGCTTTTATATGGGATGACGAGCAGAAAGTTTGGCGCGCCCTGGAGCGGGGGGTTCGGGACATCGAGGAAGCCGTGGAAACCGCGGAAGGGACGCGAATCATCGGGCTGAGCCGCCTGCCGATGGAACAGCCTGTACAGAAAGAGAGATCCGGAGGTGTTGCCGTTGGCCAGGAATCGAATGAATAGAACGATACTTCCATGGATGCTCGCCCTCCTGCTGTCTTTCGCGGCCGGGGCGAATGCCGCGGACCCTTTCCCCAAAGTGGCCGGGAAAATCGACGCCGGGTACCGGGAGGCCGTGAAAGAGGAAAGGCTCACCCGCCAGGATATCGATCGCAGGCGGACCGAATTGACACAGAGGCTGGCGGCGTTGCAGTCGGAACTGGCCGCGGTTGACGAACAACTGGCCGCCGAGCAGACGGCCCTGGAAGATTTGTCCCGACACCGCGATGCCGTCAAAAAGCAGATCACCACCCGACTGGCGCACAAGGATGAGCTGGACGCCCTTCTGACCGACCACGCCCGGAATTTTCTGGCCCTGGCCGAAAAAAGCCCCTACAGCGCTGAAAATCCCCGCCGGCTGTCCACCCTCAACGCCTTCATCGCCGGCGACCGGGGCTTCGGCATGGAGGATTTGAAAACCCTGCTTTCGGATTACTTCGACGATATCGCCGAGTCCCGCCGGAAAATCATTTACAGCGGATCGTTTCTGGACCGGAGGGGCGAAAAAGTCTCCGGGCGGATCGCGCGCCTGGGGCATATCGCGGCGTTGCACCGGACCGACGGCGACGCCGGCTTTCTGATCCCGAGTCCTTCCTCGGGGCGTCTCGTGGCCGCCGCCGAGCCTTCCTACCTGGTCCGCTCCGCCCTGAAGGACTATTTCGAGGGGTCCTCCGCCATGGTTCCCGTCGATATCTCAGGGGGCGCCGCCATCCGGCAACTGGGACGCCGGGTGACCCTGGTGGACCAGATGCGAAGCGGGGGGGTTCTGGTGATCCCCATCCTTCTGGTGGGACTCGTGGCATTGGCGCTGACCCTGGAACGGCTGGTTTTTCTGGGTCGGGTGCGCCACAATACGGATGACCTCATGACCCGGGTGACGGATCAGGTGGCCCGGGGCGACTTCGACGGCGCTCTGCGGACCACTGAACCCCATCGAAACAGGCCCACCGGCCGGGTGCTGATGGCCGGCCTTATCCATCGGGGGGAAACCCGGGAGGTGATCGAAAGCGCCCTGTCCGAAGCCATCCTCAAGCAGACTCCCCGGCTGGAGCGGTTTCTGGGGGCACTGAAGGTGTCGGCGGCTGTGGCGCCCCTGCTGGGGCTTCTGGGAACCGTCACCGGCATGATCAACACCTTCCAGGTCATCACCACCCACGGCACGGGGGATGCCCGACTGATGGCGGGCGGCATCAGCGAGGCGATGATCACCACACAGGTGGGGCTGGCGGTGGCCATTCCGGTCATGATGATTGCGGCCTTTCTGGGCCGCCGCGCCCACATGCTTTCCCAGGATATGGAAGAGAAAGGGCTGGCCCTGCTGGGGGCCATGCTGAAGCTCAAAAGCAATGGATATCCTTCGTAACGCACTGGAATTGGTGGAAACCGGCGGCCCCGTCATGATTCCGCTCGGAATTCTCTCCGCATGGATGTGGATCATGATCGTATGGAAAGCCGACTGGATCCGGCGGGTTCGGCGGCGGGAGATGTCGGCTCGCGAAGCCATGGCCTGCCTCCGTGCCATGAAAGGGCCGGATGGTGCGACCTGCTGCCCCAGGGCCGGGGCTCTCTGCTTTTTTCTGGACCGCTATTTCGAAGGGCGGGACCGGCTCCGCGGCGCGCCCGATCAGCTCTTTTTCGAGGTGGCGATCCGGCGCCAGGTGCGGGACCTGTACCGGTACATTCCCGCCATCATGACCCTGGCGGCGGCGGCCCCCCTGCTGGGGCTTCTGGGGACCGTCACCGGCATGGTGGAAACCTTCCGCGTCATCGGCCTTTTCGGAATGGGAAACGCCCAGGCCATGGCCTCGGGCATCAAGGAGGCCCTGATCACCACCCAGGCCGGCCTGCTGATCGCCATCCCCGGGATGCTGATCGGGCAGGCCATGCGCAAAAAGGTGCGCGCCATCCATAACGATATTCTGGTATTTCATCGGGCCGTATCCCAATGGCTCGAAAAGGAGTGGAGACAATGCACCGAATAGGCAGGACGGCTGTCGGCTGGGAGGAAGCCGACGCCGATACCGAAATCAACATGATGCCGCTGATCGACATGATTTTTATCCTGCTGATTTTTTTCCTGGTCACGGCCAGCTTCGTGCGCGAATCCGGGGTGGAGGTCAACCGCCCTGAAGCATCCACGGCCGAACAGAAGGAATCCGTGGGCATGGTGGTGGGGATCACCGGGGACGGCCGCATCTTCATCGACCACCAGGAGGTGGACCTGCGGAGGGTGCGCGGGCTGGTGGAAATCTTTCTCGCGGAAAACGCCGACGGCGGGGTCATCATCGATGCCGACGGCGATTGCACGACCCGCCGCATGGTGGCCGTTCTGGACCAGTGCCGCCTGGCCGGGGCCGCCAATATCGCGGTATCCGCGACCAAGCCGGGGCGGTAAAATGGACGGCGCGGCTTCCCGGGCCGTCAGAGAGAGGCCGAACCCCCCGCGGACCGTTTTTCTGTTCGGGCTGGGCATTCTCACCAGTATGCTCCTACTGGCCCTGATTCCCACACTCCTTCATCAGACCTCATTTCGGAAGTCGGAGGAGACGACCTCTTCGGCCCGTCTGATCCCGCTGACACCGGAGGAGATCGTCCCGCCCGGGGAGGTTGTCGATCCACCGGCGCCCGAACCGCCGCCGCCGGAACCTGAACTGCCTGAGCCCCGGCCGGAAGACCTGATCGATCCGCCGGTGCTGGCGGAACCGCCTCCTCCCGAGATCGCGATGCCGGAAATCGAACCGCCCCGGCCGACTGTCGACCCCGTTGGTCCGACACCGCTTCCGATGGAAACGCCGCGGATCGAAACCCCGGCCCTTCCCTCCCTCTCGCTGAGCAGCCTGCCGGTTCATTCCCGCCCCGTGCGGATGAACACCGATCTCAGGGTCGCCATCAAACCGGTCAAAGCCTCGCTGCCCGCCGCGCTTCCAGCTCCCGAACCGGCGCCGAAACCGTCCGGCGGACCGGCGCTCCCTGCGGGCGCGGTGGACCACCCCCCTCGCGCCATCTCCACCATCCATCCGGTCTATCCTTTTCGCGCCCGAAGGCTGTCCATCGAAGGGCGGGTGACCGTCCGGCTGCTGGTGGATGCCGGCGGTAAAATCGCCTCATTCGACATCGTAACGGCGGACCCGGAGGGGGTCTTCGAACAGACGGTGAGTAAAACC
>CAZZBE010000423.1:0-3521 GCA_964652715.1 uncultured Desulfobacteraceae bacterium | reverse complement strand
CCATCAGCCGGGCGGAACTGACGGCCCGGGTCCGGTCGATCCTCTCCCATCGGGAGTTGATCCGAAAACAGATCGAGGAGGAAAAGCTTCAGGGGGTTCTGGAGATGGCGGGGGCGGTCTGTCATGAACTGAATCAGCCGCTGCAATCCCTCACCGGCTTTGTTCAGCTCCTGGGCCTCCAGACGACCCGGGACGATCCCCGGATCGAGTACGTCGATATTATCCAGGATCAGTTGAAGCGGATGGCGGAACTCACCCGGAAACTGAACGCGATTACCCGTTACGAGACCGTGGAATACATCGAAAACACCCGGATCATCGACATCGACAAGGCCATCGGCGGGGCGTGGCGGAAAAAATCCTGATCCGCCGACGGCTCGACGGACCAGGCAAGGCCGCGGCTCTTTTTCAACCGCGGGAGCAGTGCGACTATTTCGAGGATTGAAAAAGAGCGGGAACGCTGCATGGCGCCAAACGCTATTTGTGGACGTAGACGGTGAGCACCTGGCCGTCCTTGTAAACGATGGCGCCGCCCTTGGCCCGATCGAGCATCTGGATGGAGCGGCGGCCGGCGCGGCGGCGGCCCTTTCGGCCTCCGGTCAGGGCGGCGCGGCCCTTCAGATCCCGGACGGCCCGTTCATGCTCTTTTCTGCCGAAAAAGAACCGGATGGCCCCGCCGGGGACCATCTCGCACCGGCCGTACCGCTGGATGATGTCCATGGTCTGGAAGGAAAAGGCCCGCTGCTGTCTCCGGGTTTCGGCGTGTCGCGTCAGCACCATGTCGCTCTCCTTTCGTTGGAAATCGTCGCATCCTGACGTTCATTTTTCCATGGATCGTCCCCGCCGGCAATAGGTCTGGCCCTGTAAATTCGGGTAGAAATCGCCTACCGCCAGGGGCCGCGTCGGCGCAGGCGTCATTCTATTGCTTGACAGGGCGGGGCCGAATCTCTTATAAAATTCATAAACTGAAACGCATTTTTCGACCCCGCGCCGATGCGTCTCTTCTCTCGACTTCGGCGGCATTTTTTTAGGAGATCCGTTTCCATGAAGCGTCGCACCTTCCTCAAACTGGCCGGCATCGGCGGTCTCTCCCTGGCAACCGGCTGCGATTCCCGCCCCGCGAATACGCTCTACTCGCAGGTCAAGGCCCCGGACGACATGGTGACGGGCAAGCCGTCCTGGTACGCCGCCACCTGCCGGGAATGCCCCGCCGGCTGCGGCGTCGTGGCCAAGGTCCGGGAGGGCCGGGTCGTCAAACTGGAAGGGAACCCGCTCCACCCCATCAACAAGGGCAAACTCTGCATGCGGGGGCAGGCCGCGCTCCAGGGCATTTACAACCCCGATCGGCTGACGACGCCGTTGTTGAAGACGGCCAAAGGGCTCGAACCCGTTTCCATGGAACGGGCCGCCGGCATCCTGAAGGAGAAAACGAAAGCCGCGGCCGCCGAAGGGGAGCGCCGGGTCCATCTGCTCACCGAAACCGTCGGGGAGGTTCTGGCGAACCTTTTCGCTGAATCCCTGGCCCGCTGGGAAGCTGGTCCGCCCTTGGTCTTCGAACCCTTTGCCTATGAATCGACCAAAACGGCCCACAAGATGGTCTTCGGCGTAGACGGCCTGCCGTCCTGCCGGATGGAAGGGGCCGACGTCGTGGTCTCCCTGGGGGCCGATTTCCTGGAGACCTGGCTTTCGCCCGTGGAATACGCCCGAAAATTCAAGGCCATGCATGCCTACGGCGAAAGGTCCAAGGGGCGGTTTTTCCATGTCTCCCCCTGCCAGTCCCTGACGGCGGCCAACGCCGATCTCTGGGTTCCGCCGGTCCCCGGCGGCGAAGGGGCCGTGGGGTGCGCGCTTTTGCGGTTGGCGCTTGCCGGGGGCCGGGGGGATCATCTGCCGGCGGATTTCCGGGAAGCGCTGATCCAGGCCGCGGCCCCCTTCACGCCGGAAAAAACGGCCCGGGCCGCCGGGGTCCCGCCCGAGGCGTTGGGGAAGATCGGCAAGGCGGTCCTGGGGGCATCCGCGCCGCTGGTCCTGGGCGGTTCCGCCGCCGGGGGCGGAGAGGCCGCCCTCCAGGCCGATCTGGCCGCGGCCCTTCTCAATTGGGTCCTCGACCCGAACAGAGCCCTCATCGACTTCGAGGCCCGCCACCGGGTGGAGACGGCGGCGCGCCGGGCCGACATCCTCCGCTTTTTCAGCGACCTCAAGGACGGACCCGGGGGCGTGCTCCTCCTCAACAACGTCAACCCCGTCTACGCCATGCCCGCGGCCGGGGACGTTCGGGACGCCCTGGCCCGGGAGGATCTTTTCGTGGTCGCTTTTTCCAATTTCATGGACGAGACCGCGCAACTGGCCGACCTTGTCGTGCCGGTGCAACTGCCCCTGGAATCCTGGGACGAGTACGGGGGCAAAACCGGGCTGCTCTCCACCCTTCAGCCGGCCATGGGGAAAATGGTTGCGGCGCCGCATGTCGGCGATCTCCTGCTGGGGGCGGCCTTTGACGCCGAAACCCGGCCCGCCCCCGATTATGCCGCCTACCTCGCAAACCGGCTGATGGCCGAATACCCCATGGCCTCCGACCGGGACCGCCTGGAGACCTTCCGCGTCGGCGGCCGGCTGGTGGAAGCGGACCGGAAAACCGCCGGGCCGCCGGCCGATTTCTCGCCGGAGCCCTACCTTCTCAACGTGCTCGCCAAAGCGTCGGAAGCGCCGCCGGAGGGGATCGCCTTTACGGCCCTGCCGTCGGTCCGGTTTTTCGACGGCCGCGGGGCCAACCGCCCCTGGCTCTGCGAGGTCCCCGATCCGCTGACCAAGATCGCCTGGCAGACGCCGATCCTTCTCCATCCCGAAACAATGAAAGAAGTCGGCCTCCGACAGGAGGACGTGATAACGGCGACCACCCGATGGGGAACGCTGGAGGCGCCGGTCTACGAGACCGATGGGATCCGGCCCGGCGTGGCCGCCATGTCCATCGGCCAGGGCCATGCCGGATTCGGCCGCTATGCCGACGGCGTGGGGCTCAACCCGTTTACCCTCCTGTCGCCGGGCGCCGATACGGCCGCCGGGGGCCCCCGCCGCGGCGGAGAGCCGGTGGAGATCCGGAAGACGGGCCGCGGACTGCCCCTGGCCCACACCGACGGCAGCCGGATTCAGCACGGCCGGGCCATCGCGCTTTCCATTTCCCTGACCGACCTCGTTCACGGCGAACACCCCGAAAAGCACGGGCTGGCCATGCACGAGTTTCCCCTGGTTCTGCCGCTGCCCGAAGCTTACAGCAAAGATCGGGATATCTATCCGCCCCACGACCACGCCGATTACCGGTGGGCCATGACGGTGGATCTGGACCGCTGCATCGGGTGCGGGGCCTGCGCGGCGGCCTGCTACGCGGAGAACAACATCGGCGTGGTGGGGCTGGAGCGGATGCTGGCGGGGCGGGAGATGTCATGGCTCATGATCCAGCGTTACGTCGATCCCGACCGCCCGGAAAAGGTCGCCTTCCTGCCCATGCTCTGCCAGCACTGCGACAA
>CAZZBE010000422.1:0-3523 GCA_964652715.1 uncultured Desulfobacteraceae bacterium | reverse complement strand
TCCTCCGGCTTCAGCCCCTTCAAGCGGTCTTCTGGCTTCAGACTATTCAAAAACCGGTCAAGCTCCTCTCCGGTAAGGCTCCCCAGAAACTCCTCCTTGACCTCTCTTTGAAAATCTTCCATCGTATATGGCATAACGACTCCTTCGCTTTGGTATTTATTGAACAACTTGTTGAGTATCCCGCTGACCGGGCTTTTCCATTCATAACGCGTCGCCCCGTATCTCACTTTGTCGGCGTCGGCGCTGAACATCAGCCACGGCGCGTTATTTTCCGACTCGACGATCCGGCTGAGAACGATGATCCGAACATCCCGAACTCCCCACCGGACATCATACACTCCGGGGCCGATGGCAGCGAAATCCACCTGCTTCGCCAGTTTTTCCGGATGCCGGGCGCTGACCGCAAACAACCGGAAATCTTCCGCCGGCAGCAAATTGTCGAAAGACGGGCTGATCTGTTTCCGATAGTTCACATAGTGGCCGCAAAGCTCTTCGATGGTCCAGCCATCCAACCGCTCCTGATGGGATTTGTACGTCATCAGGTTGTGGGCCGCCAGATTTTCCAACCCGTCCGGCACGGTCTCGGGAATTTTCCCCTCCTTTTTCTCGATAATCACCACGTCCAGGAGTTGCTGCTTCAGGGAGAGGTCCTTTTCAAGCTCAACCTCGTACGCGGTGTTCAGAAAAAAATCCGTGAGCGTCAGGCCGAACAGGCGATGCCAGGGGATCATCGTCGCGATTCTCCATCTTTCAGGCCCGCTTTGATTTTTTGACAACACGCTTCTATTTCATCGATTTCCTCCAGTTTCAAACCTTTCAACCGCTCCTCCGGTTTCAATCCTTTCAATAATCGTTCAAGGTCTTCTCCGGTAAGGCTCCCCAGAAACTCCTCCTTGACCTCTCTTTGAAAATCTTCCATCGTATATGGCATAACGACTCCTTCGCTTTGGTATTTATTGAACAACTTGTTGAGTATCCCGCTGACCGGGCTTTTCCATTCATAACGCGTCGCCCCGTATCTCACTTTGTCGGCGTCGGCGCTGAACATCAGCCACGGCGCGTTATTTTCCGACTCGACGATCCGGCTGAGAACGATGATCCGAACATCCCGAACTCCCCACCGGACATCATACACTCCGGGGCCGATGGCAGCGAAATCCACCTGCTTCGCCAGTTTTTCCGGATGCCGGGCGCTGACCGCAAACAACCGGAAATCTTCCGCCGGCAGCAAATTGTCGAAAGACGGGCTGATCTGTTTCCGATAGTTCACATAGTGGCCGCAAAGCTCTTCGATGGTCCAGCCATCCAACCGCTCCTGATGGGATTTGTACGTCATCAGGTTGTGGGCCGCCAGATTTTCCAACCCGTCCGGCACGGTCTCGGGAATTTTCCCCTCCTTTTTCTCGATAATCACCACGTCCAGGAGTTGCTGCTTCAGGGAGAGGTCCTTTTCAAGCTCAACCTCGTACGCGGTGTTCAGAAAAAAATCCGTGAGCGTCAGGCCGAACAGGCGATGCCAGGGGATCATTGTCTCACTCTACTCATAGAATGTGCGGATTCATTTTGACAAACGCGACCAACTCCAATATCCCTTGGGTGCGTTTGGTGGAAAACTACCTAAAATTTTAAGGTATTAAATCTGAATCGTCAAGCGGAAAAACCTGCAAAGACCTCATCCCCATCCCCGAACGGGTCAACAAGGGAGACTTCGTCCTGCGCCTGACCGAAGGCGTCCGGGACATTTTGCCCTGCCAGGTCCGCCCCGCCGCATGATATCCCTGTCCACTGGTAAAACCACCGCCGTAGCGCAATGGCAGCAGACCCTTTCCATTGACACCCGCCGCAAATTATCCCATAATCAAGCCGCTTTAGAGTGGTTGACGCCACCCCCGTTCGGATGGGAACCCCCCGTTTGAATTGAAAATCGCAGAAATTTAGCCTGATGGACCCTAATCTAAGGGGAAACCGTATGTCATTCGCGTTATACCAGGAACGACTCACCTGGTTCGACCGCCGGGTCCGGGACGGCCGGTATCCGAACGCCCGCCAGTTGGCTGAAAAGTTCGAGGTGTCCCACCGAACCGCGAAGCGGCTGATCCGGTTTATGAAAGACCGGCTCCGCGCGCCGCTGGTCTACAATGCCCGTCGCCGGGGGTATGCCTACGAGGACGATTCCTTCGAACTGTCCCGCATCCCCATCGCCCAGGAGGAACTGCTGGCCGTCCTGATGGCGCGGCGGCTTTTGTCCGGGACGGCGGGCGGATTCATCAGCGACGCCATCCGGCGGTTCGGGGACAAGCTCATGGCCGATTCGGCCGCGCTGGGGCTTTCGCCGGAGCGGTTGAAGGAGCGCTTTTCCGCTTCATGGCACGGGCACAGTCCGGTGTCGGCGGAGACCTTTCAATCCGTCTGCGCGGCGTTGACGGACAGCCGGCCCCTGGAGACCGCCTATAAATCTCCGGCCGCGGACCACCCGACCCGCCGGGTTCTGGAACCGCACCACTTGAGGTACTACATGGGGTCGTGGGTGGTGTTCGCCTGGTGCCGGCTCCGGGGGGACTGGCGGATTTTTTTCCTCTCCCGGATGTTGTCTTTCGCGGTTCTGGAAGAGACGTTCAAACCGCGCCCGTTCCGGGAATGGCAAAGGGTGCTGGACGGCGCATTCGGTTTGTACCATTCGGAGAACCACACGCCCGTTGTGCTCCGGTTTACGCCGGAACGCGCCCGGTTCGTGCGGGACCAGGTCTGGCATGCGGATCAGCGGATGCGGGATCTGCCCGACGGCGGCCTCCGGCTGTCGTTTCCGGTGGCCGATTTCGGGGAGGTCAAGATGATGATCCTCGGGTTCGGCGCGGATGTGGCGGTGGAGGAACCGGCGGCGCTGCGGCGGGAGGTTGCGGAGGAAATCGGGCGGATGGCGGGGGTGTATGGCGCCATGGATTGAAAGCGGTGTCCACGGTGATGGCGTGGGTGTAGGTGGGGGAAGCGGCTTAAAAACCGAGAAACAGAAAATCAAGCGCCGCCATGATGTCGTCCCGGCGGTCTTTGAGTGAAGCGATTTTTCGGCCCAAAACGCCGGTGGGGACGCCGGCCAGTTCGGGGGTGGACATGAATACCGTATCGTCGTCGATGGTAAATCGCGGATTGAGCCGGTCGATGGGTTTTCCCATTGTCGTTTGAGATATGAGCGGCACGACGACGCGCGTCGAAAGATTGTCCAGCATGTCGGTTTGAACATCGAGAAGGTAGGGCGTCATGGCGTTTGTGGCATCGTTCGGATTGGCATAAACGTCAAACCGCGCCATCAGAACCCTCGCAATCCGTCGCTGAATGCGCCATCTCGTTTTATTCTCTGGTTATAGGCTTCAATGGCCTCCCGGTTGTCTTTCTTCCATTTCCGCCGCTTTTCTTCGAGCAATATTTCCAGGAGCTTTTGTTCCAATGCCCTTGAAAGGTTTATATGGCTTTCTCTGGCCTGCCGAAGCAGATCACTGTTGATGCTCAGGTTCGCGGATTTTTTCCG
>CAZZBE010000421.1:0-3528 GCA_964652715.1 uncultured Desulfobacteraceae bacterium | reverse complement strand
TGGATATATCAAGCAGCAGCGCTTCCATAAAAATGGCAACCATTGGGCCAAAAATAACTGCACTGGGTGACATGGTCTTCATTAATGCACAGATAAGTCCTGCCCGCCAAAATAATCCACGATTTTTCCATTTGTAACTAACCGCTATCAATAGCACAAATGCAATTGTTGTGAGAATATTCCCTTTAAAAGGAATATGCAAATTGTGCAGGAAGCTGCCCAGTATTATTTCAGAAGCCGCCCACGTTGCCCCCAAAATGGATGCTTTCAGCCAGGTATCGTTAAGTGACGCAATATTATTCATGTTTGTATTTAAAAATAAAAAACCTCTTCTCATCTAGAAAAGAGGTGGATTTGATTTTTACATATTAAACAACCTATCGTAAAAGAACACTTACATCCTTTTCGAGGTTATCTAAATAACTGTAAGAAATACCACTCCTTTCCAATTCATCACGCCTGTTCAAACGTGAGTCGGGAGGACAGCAGGTTTCCCTTTTGTCCCGTTGGTTTTGCTCCCCTGGCTTTATAAGCTTTAGGGAACAAAACTCGGAGATTTATAATATGCTATTTATTCCACTAGCTATACCTTTTCAAGCTTTACCTTAGTATCGTAAAACGAAACACTACCGCCAACGGGGTCAATCATACAGGTGTTGTTGCGCAGGGATGAATCCGTCCACATAGCAGCATTGGCATGCACTCCCTGAGCTCTTCTTGAATCACCTTTAATGGTTTCACCGTTAATTTCCACATCGACGGCTCCGTAGGCCCAATGTCCAAATCCGAGAACAAAGGATATAACACCAGGTCTCATCGTTTCTGATGGAACGATTTTTCCGACCATTTCTTTGTTTTTCCCGTTCTTTAAGTCCCAAACCCCGCGGGTGTTGGTGGCACTTATCACTTTCACCCGGCCGTCTTTTTCAAGTTGCAGCCTTTTAGCATCATCAGGGTTAATAATTATCCCGTTTTCCGGTAAAAGAGAAAGCAGCCAGTACGATGAAACGGTTCTTGATTTTGTCTGGTTAATGGTACGGTGGGTAATCAATGAAAATTCATACCCGTCAGACAGGTTTGAAATATCTTCCTGTGCATAGTTGGTTACGGCCACATATTTGGCAATTCCAGGGTAGTTTTCGCCGGTTGCCGAATATTTTAAACTTGCCGTTTTTTCCTGATACAGTTGCAACATTCCCCTAAAAGGATGTGCAAGCTGTTTGCCTTTGAATGATTTGGCATGTTCCTCATAGCGTCCGCCCCGGTTAAGGAGATAAACCGTTTTGGGCCAGTTTTTTCGTCCTGCCAGGTTTTTCCAACGTTCTTCATCAAAGACGGATTTATCCAAGTGTTTTCTGGCTTTGGAAAATATTTCCAGCTCTCTTTTATCCGCATCAGGTACGCCCCCTTCGGATGTGGCCAGGTTGGTCACCGCCCGGATATAAAAGTCATCCGGTTTATTTATGTGCTTCCCTTCACCTAAAGCATCCGGTCCAAAGGCTTTAAGTCCAAGCTTTTCATTAAGTCCCATCATAAAAGATTCCAGGTTTACGGGCATTTCTTCTCCATACAATTTGATCTTCTCAGGGATTGAAGAAATTACCGGCTGCCTGATGTTTTCGACTTTGGGCGGCATATTGGGATGTGACCCCTGGAATTCCCACCTTTCAAGGAACGATTGGTCCGGAAAAATATAATCGGCATACATGGAAGTAGAACCAATCAGGATATCGCTGGAGATAAACAGGGGTAACTTTTCCACATCGGATAATATATCGATGTTGGTATGCCCTGCCGGCAAAGCGTAAGTAGGTGCCCCCATATACATAAACAGGGCTTTAACCGGATAAGGATAACGATCCGCAATACTCGGGATAATTTCCTCATAAACCGATGAAGACAGGGGAAACCAGTTTCTTTTGGCAGGATAGCCATTAAAAAGGGTGGTTTCTTCATAGCTAATGCCATGGCGGATGGAGCTGATACCAAATGCCGGTATCTTTTCTTTTACTTTTGTCAGGTCGAAAACGCCACCTTTAGAACCATCGTATTTGTAAGTTGTTGCTTTCGACATACCACCGGCCCAGCCAAAGTTTCCTATCAGCATATTGATCGACATCCAGCTCAACACATTATAAAATCCGTTGGTATGCTGGGCCGGACCCCGGTGAATATCTACCGCTGTCTGCTTCCCGTAACTGGTCAATTCTTTGGCCACATGCCGCACGCTTTCTTCTTTTACTCCGGCTAATTCACACCAGTCTGAAAAAGACTTCTCTTCTGACGATTCTTTGAGCACCTGCAAACCAGACTTCACACGCACTTTTTCACCCTGGCGGTTGGTCAGTTCAGTATCAACCAACAAGTCTCCGTAAACGGGCCTGTTTTCGTCATTCGGATCGACCCATTCCGGTTTCCCGTTAACCATGGCTACAAGAAATTTTTCTACATACGTAACGGAACCGGATTTTCGTGTTTCAGCCTGTTTAATTCCCAGGTCAGCAGCTCTTACCAATTTTCCGGGTTTTCCATCTTTAATTTCAACCAGTAAGCAAGCGTCTGGCCATGATGGTTCATCTTTTTCTTTTGCCGCAGCATAATTGGCTAATGATAAAAATTTGGAGTCGTATCGTTTGTTCTGTATAATCCATTGAATAATGGCCAGAGCGAGTGCTGCATCTTTACCCGGTTTAATGGGTAGCCAGGTTTCTGCTTTACTGGCTAATTTAGAGAATCGTGGATCGACTACACCGATTTTTGTATACCCGCTTTCCAGATTTTCTGTCAGCCTAACCGTACGGTTCGTCGGGCCATAATTGGCTTCGAAAAGATTGGCCCCGGCAAACAGCACGTACTTTGAATGTTCCAGATCTGCCTGCCAGTAGAATTTATCTCCCTCTTTAAATTTTCCTTCTTCGTACTGTACATTAATGGCTTTACATGTAAAGTACAATGATCCCTGGCAAACCGTAGTATGTCCATGCAGGTTTGTTGATCCGTATGCTTTTAGAAAGCGTTTAAAAAAATCTTTTCGGCCGCTTTTTAATCTGCCATAAGCCATTACAAACTGGTTATTTTTCGGTCCCAGGTCTGGATGATCGGGATCAATCAACTTATCCAGGTGACTGTGATAATTTTTCTTAAACTGTTCAACTTTTTCTTTTTTCTTTTTTCTGTCTTTTTCTTTCCATATCTTCTCAATATCTTTACCCATTTGCTTGGCAAGCTTACCGTCCTTAAGGGCCATAATGGAATCCAGTCCTTCTACATTCCGGTTTTCTTCTCCCGGCACATGAGAAAACAGTTTACCGCCTTGCACAATTTCTTTAATCGCCTGGTCAAAAGAGATGGTTTCCCATTTATTCTCGCCGCGTTTACCCGCTCTTTTTAATACTTTTCTGATGCGATAGGGATCATACGCAATTTGAATTCCGGATTGTCCTTTTGGACAGAGGCCTCCGTCAACTTTTGCGGCTTCATCCGGTTTGGCGGTCATGGGCAGATGAGGAACCATTGTCCATGGATTGT
>CAZZBE010000420.1:0-3530 GCA_964652715.1 uncultured Desulfobacteraceae bacterium | reverse complement strand
CATGGAACAGGTCATCGCCACCCACCGGAACACCGATTTCGACGCCATGGCGTCGCTGATCTGCGGGTCCATCCTCTATCCGGGGGCGGCGCCCGTTCTGCCCCGGGCCGTCAACGCCAACGTCAAGGCATTCCTCTCCATCCACAAGGACGTCTTCCCGACCGTCTCCTGGGACGATGTCGATCCCGACCGGGTCCGCCGCCTCATCGTGGTGGACGTGAACCGCTGGGGCCGCCTGGGCCGGGCCCGGTGTTTGCGGGAGAAGCCGGACCTCGACATCGTGCTGTGGGACCACCACATGACGCCGGGCGACATCGACGCCGGCTGGCGGCGCCAGGAACCCATGGGGGCCGCCATCACCCTCATGCTCCGGAAACTGATGGCCGACGACCGGCCCCTGACTCCCATGCAGGCCACCCTCTTCCTGGCGGGCCTTTACGAAGACACCGGCAGCCTCATGTTCCCCGCCACCCGGCCCGAGGACGCCCGGGCCGCCGCCTTTTTACTGGAACAGGGGGCCGATCTGGCCATTGTGAGCAACCTTCTCCGGCCCGACTATGGCGAAAAGCAGAAGGATGTGCTCTTCAGCATGCTCCAGTCTCCCAGGCGGGAAACGGTCAACGGGTACAGCCTCGGCTTCAACCGGCAGCGGATCGAGGGGCATGTGAGCGGTCTGTCGGTGGTGGTCAACATGTACCGCCAGATCCTCAACGTGGACGCGGCCTTCGGCATCTTCACCGTTAAGGGAAAGGACCACCGGTGCATGGTCATCGGCCGGAGCGCGGCCGAAGGGCTGGACGTGGGCGCCGTCATGAAGAGCCTGGGGGGCGGCGGCCACCCGGCGGCCGGATCGGCCATGCTCAAGTCCGCCAAACCCGAGGTCGTCGAAGGGATGATCCGGGACCTGATCCAGGGCAACCAGCAGGCGTCGGTCCAGATCAGCGATCTCATGTCCTTTCCAGTGGTCGCCGTCCGGCCGGACATTCCCATGAAGGAGGCGGCCATGCGGCTCCGGGAAAAGGGCTGCACCGGCATGCCGGTGGTGGACGACGACGGCCGCATCCTGGGGATCATCTCCCGGCGGGATTTCGCCAAGCTCCGCAAAGACCGTCAGTACGAGGCCCCGGTCAAGGCGTTCATGAGCGCCAACGTGGTGACCATCGAGCCGGGCATCGGCCCCATGCAGGCGGTCCGCCTCATGGTCCGCCACGACATCGGCCGATTGCCGGTGGTGGAGGACGGCCGGCTCATCGGCATCGTCACCCGGTCCGACGCCATGACCTATTTCTACGACCTCCTCCCCTCCTGACCGGACCGTCGCCCTTGCGGATCACCCTCAAAAACCGGCTGTTTCTCACCGACGTCCCCGACGACCTGGCCGACCGGCTCAAAAAGCGGCTGCGGTTCAAAAACCCCAAATGGCTGGAGAACGAGCGTCAGGGCCGGTGGAACAAGGGGGTGCCGGAATACCTCTCCTTCTGCCATGAAACCCCCGGCGGCGGCCTGGCCGTGCCCCGGGGATTCATCCGCCATCTGATCCTCATGTGCCGGGAAGCGGAGATCCCCCACGAAATCGAAGATATACGTCGGTCCCTTCCGCCCGTGAACTTTCAATTTTCCGGCGAGCTGGCCGCTTTCCAGGAGACGGCGGTCGCCGCCATGGAAGCCAAGGAGTTCGGCGTGCTCAGCGCGCCCACCGGCAGCGGCAAAACGGTCATGGCGCTGTCCCTGATCGCCCGCCGGCGCCAGCCGGCCCTCATCGTGGTCCACACCCGGGAGCTGGCCGACCAGTGGACCGACCGGGTCGGCGCGTTCCTCGGCATCCCGGAAGCCGAGGTGGGATTGATCGGCGGAGGCAAGCGGGAGATGGGGTCCGCCGTCACCGTGGCCCTGGTCCAGTCCCTCTATAAATGCGCCGACGAAGCGGCCCGCCACACCGGTTATCTCATCGTGGACGAATGCCACCGCACCCCCAGCCGGACCTTCACCGAGGCGGTGAGCGCCTTCGATTCCCGGTACATGATGGGCCTGTCCGCCACCCCCTGGCGGCGGGACAAGCTCTCCCGGCTCATCTACTGGCACCTGGGGGACCTCCACCACGAGGTGGCCGCCGCCGATCTGGTGGAGGAGGGCCATATCCTGGAGGCCGAGGTGATCCTCCGGGAGACGGAATTTATCGCCCACTCCGACCCGGTGCGGGACTACAGCAAGATGCTCTCGGAACTGACCCACGACGACGGCCGCAACCACCTCATCGCCGCCGACGCGGCCAAGGAGGCGGCCGGGAGCGACGGGGCGATCCTGGTTCTGTCGGACCGGAAGCACCACTGCGAGACCCTTCAGGCCATCCTCAAATTCCGCCACCGGATCGACGCCGGACTCCTCACCGGCGATCTGAGCATGGCCAAACGCCGCGAGGTCCTGGACCGGCTCAACGCCGGGGAGATCCGGGTCCTGGTGGCCACGGGCCAGCTGGTGGGGGAAGGGTTCGACTGTCCCGATCTGACCACCCTTTTCATCGCCACCCCCATCCGGTTCAGCGGCCGGGTGATCCAGTACCTGGGTCGGGTGCTGCGGCCCGCCCCCGGCAAAAAAACGGCCCGGGTCTACGATTACGTGGACGTCCGCGTCGGTCCCTTGCAGGCCGCGGCCCAGGCCCGGCAACGGGCCTACAGCGGCATTCGGCCGGCGCATGAGGAAGGGGGCGGGAGAGAGTGACGGCTTGGAGTACCGCCTTCAGGCGGCAAGGCTTGAAAAGGGCAAGGGCCGCCGTAAAACGCGGCGTGGGAAAAAAAATCATCACGCGACAATCCCAACAGCGCTATTGCCTGAATGGTTTCGGCAAGCGCCATATCGACGGAGCCGGCGTATTTTTGCCGATATTCCTCGAACAATCGTACGCTGGCTTCATGCATCGCCGCCCCTTTTCAAAAATTTGACAAATGTCGTCAACGTCGTTGCGCGGTAAAGGTTCGCCAATGCCATTAATTCATCCTTGTCAAGTTCGCTGAACAATGATGGGTCCAGGCGGAGGTCCTCGAACAAAAGGGCCGCCATGCTTTTGATGGAACGAACCCCGGAGACCCGGTATAGTTCGTCGCAAAGGGCCTTTTCCGCGGACGCCATGAGGAAGCGGCGCCGCCTTTCGCCGGCGAACACGATCTTATCCGGATAGGCCGCGGCAGGCACGTCTTGATAGAAAAAAGAGCCGACCGGGGTGTCGTATCGCTTTGTTCGGCCTTTGTGAAAAGTCGCCGAAGTGATATGGGGAACATGCTCGGGAATCATCCCGTGCCACCGAAGCGCGTAAACAAAGGACACATAAGACGGGCCGTACAGCCGGTTGGCGGCTTTTCCCAAAACGAAAGGATCTTGGGCCGCTTCCGCTTTGATGTAAAGCCCCCTTTTGAGGCGATGCAGGATTCCCTGACGAACAAGGCGGCCGATTTTTGCCTTGGGATTGGCGTAATCAGCGAAATGATTTTGGAGCCAAAGGGCGTCCGGCAATTCCACGGGCATATTTTGCATAT
>CAZZBE010000419.1:2256-3573 GCA_964652715.1 uncultured Desulfobacteraceae bacterium | reverse complement strand
AGCAGGCCAATGAAAAAGGTGTTCCACAAGCCCCTGGTGTGGTAACCTTGAGCGTACACTGGGGGAACATATGACTGACGAGTTTAAGTAAATACCAATTAAAAATGATGGAATTAAAACTTGCCGGCCTGAGCGCTTTTGGCGGGATAAAACAGTCCGCCTGGAAAACAAAATTATCTTGATATTTACAATTTAATACAGTATGTTAAATATATGTCAAAACTTGTAGACCTATGCGTTCCCCATTACCCTGGAGCTGAATCTTTTCGCGTCGCCGCTCATCATCTGGCTGGGGACCCAGTCGGCCATCCACCGGAACACGGCCTTCGACCACTCGGCCCGGGTCTTCGCCATCGTGGGATGGTCCCTGCCCACGTTTCTTTTCGCCATGGTGCTGCTCATGATCTTTTACGGCTATTTCCGGATGTACCCCCCCGGGCATCCTGGACGACAGCCTATCCCTTTATATTATGGATCAGCCCGACGCCTTTATCCGCTAGGCCGGCATGCACGGCATCGACGGCCTGCTCAACGGGATGCCGGCGGTCTCCCTGGATCTACGCGGCCATCGATCCGCGCATCCGGCTGGCGTGACCGTGGCAACCCGCCATCCCCGCATGCGGGAACTCCGCTTTACCCTCCACCGGATTTTCACCAATCCCACGGCGATCCTGGGCTCTGTCTACCGGATGCCCCACAAAGGCTTTTTCGTGGTGGGGATCGCCGCTTCTGGTACACCATCGCCTTCCCCGGCGGCTGCATCATCCTCTTCGTACTGGCCTGGAACCTCATCGGCGATGCGTTGCGGGATGTGTTCGATCCGCGGCAACGGAGAGGATGAAAGCTCCGACAGCTTTCGATTTGAATATTTTTGAGTCCTTTACCTTGATAAACTTATGATCGAATGATAATCTAAAGGCGATTTGAGGATAGTATTTTCAAGGTTGAATTCAGCCTTCATACGTCTTGTAGTTGATGAATCAATTCCCAACCCAGCGCATCCTCGAAACCCACAACCTCGTCACCCATTTCCACGCCTACGAAGGCGTGGTCAAAGCCCTCAACGGCGTCAGCCTGAATGTTGACTCGTCCTCGGACACCTCCACCATCACCAGCACGCCGTCCTCCAGTTCGATCAGTTTCTCGCTCAAGGTTGCTCCTTTCGGTAAGAATTTGGATTTGATGCGGTATGATGTCGCTCAGACATGTACATGCCCGCCGCCCGGTTCGTCAACCTTTTTCACCGGTGAGAGGACCGCGGTTCAATCATTGTTCTTTGCCCCGAAAACTGCTATACTTCCCGGAATTTGAAGCAAG
>CAZZBE010000419.1:0-2156 GCA_964652715.1 uncultured Desulfobacteraceae bacterium | reverse complement strand
CCGGAATTTGAAGCAAGATCGAGGCGCGATTTATGTCGAAACGAAAAAAATACATCCTCATTACCCTGTGCGCGATGGCCGGTCTGGTGGTCGTCGCGCTCGTCGGCGCGCGGGTCTACCTCTCCACATCCCACGCCCAGCGGACCATCCAGGCCAAAATCGACACGGCCATTCCCGGCGCGATCACATGGGACGATCTGTCCCTTTCCCTTTTCGGCGGCCGGGTGGAGCTGACTCACTTCCTGCTCTCCGGTCCGGAGGGGGAAAAGCTGGCCGGATTCGACCGGCTCTACCTGGACCTGGCGGTGACCGACCTGTTCAAAAAGAACGTCACGGTCGCCGACTTCGTTCTGGCGTCGCCCTGGGCCGATCTGAAGCGGGACCAAAACGGCGACCTCAACCTGCTCAAGGCGTTCCCGAAGCCGGGACCCGCGCCGGAGCAACCCAAGGAAGAAACCGGCGAATCGCCCGTGGACATCCTCGTGGCCTCGGCCCGCATCACCGACGGCCGGTTCAGCTACGAAGACCTCGCCAAAGACGTCGCCGCATCGGTATCCGGCGTCGGACTCACCGCCGATTTCCGACTGAAGGCCATGTCCGGCGGACTTCGATTCGAAATCCGGAAAGGAGAAATCGAATCGCCGGACCTTTCAACCCGGCTGGACGCCTTTCTGGCCGAGGCGACGCTGAAAGACGGCCGAATCGATCCGTTGACGCTGCACATCAAAACCCCGCCGGCCGAGCTGGACCTTTCCGGCGCCGTGGCCTCCGTTTTCGACAAACCGGACATGGATCTGACCCTCACAGCCGATATGGCCCTGGCCGACATCCGGGATCTGCTGGCGCTGGAACCGCCCCTTTCGGGCGGCCTGTCCCTCGAACTGGCCGCCAGCGGCCCCGTCGACAACCCGAACGCTAACCTTTCGCTCACCCATGACGGCGGCGATCTCCTTGAATACAAAGTGACATCCATCGCCCTCGACGCGGCCCTGGCCGACCGGGTTCTGGACCTGAAAACCCTCCGGATCGACGCCGCCGCCGGCAAGGCGACCCTGTCGGGCCGGGTCGATGCGCAAAAAGCCTTCCCCGACGGGTTTCTGGCAAAGACCATCGACCTGAACGCCCTGGCCTACGACCTCCATCTCACCGGCGACGAAGTGCTCCTTGCCAAAGTCGTCCCCGAATCCGCCGGAGTCCGGGGAACGGCCGGTACGGATCTCAAAGTGAAGGGAACCGGCGTTCTTTACCCGGCCATCGACGCCGACGTAAAACTGGACCTCACCGGAAACGAAATCCGCGCCCCCGGCATCGAAGACGCCATGGATGTGGCCGCCAGCCTGGACGCCTCGCTGTCCGACGCCGCGGCGACGATCCGGAGCCTGTCGGTCAAAGCCGGCGACGCCGACCTGTCGGCGTCCGGAACATTCGACATCCGCAATCTGACCACCTCGGCCGAGATCGACCTGAAAGCCCCGAACCTGGGCCGCACCCTGGCCTCCGTGGGCGTCGGCGGCATATCCGGCGGCGCGAATCTGCAAGCCAAAGTGGACGGCCCCGTGACGGCCCCGGTTTTCGACGTAAAGCTGGACGGAAACGGCCTGGCCTACGACGACATCACCGTCGGCGACATCCGGCTGGACGCCGCATCCAACAACCAGGGCGTCGTGACCATCGCGACCCTGTCAATAAACAACAGCGGGTCGGAAATCACGGCCAACGGCACGGTGAGCCTGTTCGGCAA
The DNA here is from genome assembly GCA_964652715.1 of uncultured Desulfobacteraceae bacterium. GTDB lineage: Bacteria > Desulfobacterota > Desulfobacteria > Desulfobacterales > JAABSP01 > JAABTD01. The sequence goes on along the minus strand of CAZZBE010000419.1, from coordinate 415 downwards.
AGCGTCTCTCCAGATCGACCCCGATCTGCCCATGGATGTCTCCCTGACCCTGAAAACCGTCGAAGCCGGCGATTTTCTCAGGGAACCGCCGGTCGCGGGCCGTCTCTCCGGAACGCTCAAGGCCGACGGCGCCCTGAAAAACCTCAAGGCCGCCGTCGACCTGGCGGCCCGGGATCTCGCCGCGGCCGACGCCGCCATCGGCGACGTGGATCTGCTGGCCGATTTTTCCGACGGCCGCGTCCGCATCGAAAAATTGACCGTGAAAAACCAAAATTCCGCCCTTGAGGCGTCCGGAACCGCCGCGGTGCTGAAACCCGGAACCTTCGAGCCCCTGGCCGACCCCACCTTCGACATCGACCTGTCGTCGGACCGGATCGCGCCGGGCGATTTCCTGCCCGACGCCGCCGGCGCCCTC
>CAZZBE010000418.1:0-3597 GCA_964652715.1 uncultured Desulfobacteraceae bacterium | reverse complement strand
ACGGCGCCAGTTCCAGTACATCGGGGTCCTGATGCGGGGGATCGATGCCAGCCCCGTCGAAGCGGGCCTGGAAACCCTGTCCCGGGGCGACAGGTTGAGAAACTACATCTTCAAAACCATCCAGGACTGGCGGGATCGGCTCGCGGCCGGCGAAATGGACCTCGTCGAGGAGATCCTGGCCCGCTGCCCGGACATCGAACGGCAACGGCTGACCCAACTGGCGCGAAATGCAAAAAAGGAGGCCGAAGCGGAAAAGGGCGTCAAATCGTCGCGGATGCTGTTTCGGTATCTTTCGGACCATTGCGCGGACATGGAAATATAGCCAAACGAAAGGACATCGCAACCCCATGATCCTCTACGACCCCGGCCTCCCCCTGGCCATGACCGATTTCGGCATTCAGATTCCCGTCCGCGACAGCCGGGCGGGCAAGACCTTCCAGGCGCTGACCGACCATCCGACCATCGGGCCGGCGCGGGACCGCTGGCATCTGCTGCGCTCCGACGAGCGCTTCACCCGGGAGGATCTGCTCCGGGTCCATTCCAGCGCATACGTGGACCGGCTCTTTTCGGATGGACTGGAAGACGCCATCATCCGGACCTATGAACTCATCGACGAGACCGGAAACTATCACAGATATGACCCGGAAACCGCCGTCCTGCCCCTGGGAAAACTCCTGGACCGGATTCTGGAACGGGCCTCGGGGACGGTCCAGTGCTGCCGCGCGGCCCTTGCGGAGGGGTTCTGCTTTTATTTCGGCGGCGGCATGCACCACGCCCACCGGGACTTCGGTCATGGGTTCTGCCTGATCAACGACATCGTGATCGCCGTCCGAAAGCTCCAGGCCGAGGGGCGCATCGAGACGGCCTGGATCATCGACGTGGACGCCCACAAGGGGGACGGCACGGCGGCCCTGACAGCCGGGGACCCCTCCGTGGTCGCGCTCTCCGTCCACATGGCCGGGGGGTGGCCCCTGGACGGGCCGGAGTTCGACGCCGACGGGCGGCGACATCCGGCCTTCATCCCCGGCGACATCGACATCCCCGCGGCCGCCGGCGAGGAAGAGCGGTACGTTCCCCGGCTGGAGAAGGGGCTCGCGGCCCTGGACGCCCATCCCCGGCCCGACCTGGCCGTGGTGGTCTGCGGGTCCGACCCTTACGAACACGACGAACTCCCCTCGACAACCGATCTGCGCCTCACGCTGCCGCGGCTCCTGGACCGGGACCGGCTGATCTACACGTTTCTAAAGGACCGCGCCATCCCCATGGCCTGGCTTATGTCCGGCGGGTACGGCGAACGGTCATGGGAGGTCTACGCCCAGTTTCTCCTTTGGGCGATGGGGTGAGGTCGTCGTCAAGTCGTCGAATCCTCCTCGGGCGGGGCCAGCGCCTTTCGGTCCGCCATAGGCGCCGTCAGACGCGGCGCATCCGACGACGGGGCCGCGTCGCCGATCGTTTCCGCGAATCGGCTGTCGCCGCCCGTCAACAGCAGCAGATCCTCGATATACCCCCTCAGCAGGGCGGCCTGGGCCGCCATCTCTTCGGAGGTGGACGCCGATTCTTCGGCGCCGGCGGCGTTTTGCTGCACGACGTCGTCCATATCGGATACGGCTTTACTGATCTGCTGGATGCCGTCGGCCTGATCGGTGGATGCCGCGGCGATTTCCGCCACCAGTTCGCCCACCTTGCTGGATGCGTCGGAGACCCGGTTGAACGCCTCCGACACCTGGCTGGAATAATCGGCGCCGTCGTTGACTTTCGTCACCATGACCTTGATGAGATCCGCTGTATCTTTCGCCGCGTCCGTCGCCTTGACGGCGAGATTGCGGACCTCCGCCGCCACCACCGCGAAACCGGCGCCCGCTTCCCCGGCCCGGGCCGCTTCCACGGCGGCGTTTAAGGCCAGCAGATTGGTCTGGAACGCGATTTCATCGATGGTTTTGACAATTTTTCGGGTCTGATCCCCGGCCGATGAGACCTCTTCCATGGATCGGGTCAATTGTTCGATGAGGGTTCTGGCCTGCTCTTTTACATCCCAGGCGCCTCTCCGGAATGCGTCGGCCTTTTTCGCGTTTTCGGCGTTCTGTCGGGTCATGGAAGCCATTTCCTCCAAAGACGAGGAGGTCTCCTCTATGGAAGCCGCCTGCTGGCCGGACCCTTCGGCCAACCCGTTGGCGGCGGACAGAAGGGATGACGAGGACGCATCGACCTTATGGAACGATTCCTGAAGTCCACTGATGATCGATTTCAGGGAACGGCCCGTTTTAAAGGCCATGAAGAGGGAAAGGCCCACCAGCGGGGCTGCTGCGAAAACCGCGATGAGACAGACCCACATGGCCGAGGAAACGATCTGTCGCACCGAAGCGATGGACGCCGCCACCGTCTCCGTGGCCGCCGACTCCAGCTGCTGGATCTGCCCGAGCAATTGCGCGTCCAGGGCCGCCAGCGCCTCGGTTCGCTCCCCGAACAGGCCGGCGATCTCGTGGTACTCCACGACGAGTTCCTTGTAGCGCCCGACAATGGCGATCAACTGTTCGCCGTAGGCCGCCACCTCGCTGTAGGAGGCCCGGAGGGACCGGAGCCGAAGGGCCAGGTCGTCGAGCCGGGTCAGAACGGGATGATCCGTTTCCACCATGGGCTGCTGAAAATAATCGAGGCCCATATCCGATATCAGCAACCGAATTTCCAGGTGGGACTCGTTGTATCCGGTCACCAGGATGCCGAGCTGTTCGATGCTGGACACATCTTTGCCTTCCATGGCCCGGGTCAGGATTTTATCGGCGATGAAATCGCTCAGCGCGGCGATGGTCTCGTTGAAGGCCTCGCTGTTTTCCGAAAGCGCCTGTCGGAGACGATTGATCTTCGCGCAGCTTTCGAGCACCCCCTCCAGGGCGTCGGAGAAGGCGCCCAGGGCCGCCGTCAGCTCGCCGCCGCGATTTTGCCGGGAAAGATCCGCCGCCATTTCCCTGACCGCCCGCCCCTCTCTTTCCAGCAAGGCGGGATTGCCGAGGAATCCGGAGGTGATCAGGTGGGTTTTCGATATGATCCGGGACAGATCCCTGGCCGTATCGGCATTCTCCGCCATGGTCTCCGCCTGTTGCTGAACCACGCCCGCGAGCACCGCATCGGTTTTGTCGAACGCATATAAAAAGGCCAGCAAGATTACGATAAACGCCCCCGCCAGCAACAAATTGACGACGATCTGTTTTTTCGGAATGTTTCGGTTAAAAAACGTCATGTCGCTCCTGAACGTTCTTCTATGGCTCGGTTGTGACGATTTCCGCCTATCTAAGCACGGCGGCCGAGGGTCGGAACCAACGCCTTGCACCCATCGAACCCGGCCGGCGCCCGCCGTCTTTCGCCGGCGATGCAAAAGACGGAAGGTCCGACCTTCCCTGATTTTTATCTCAACCTAAGAAATTGGAATTACGCTGCGGACTCCCGTCTTACAGGGTTTCCGTACCATATTCTTTCCGGGAATAATAGCATTTTTTCAGGCAGGATGTCTATTCCCCGCCCCGTTCCGAAGGCAACAGCCATCCCAGCCCCAGACAGATGACCGCGGCCCCCAGCGTAAACCAGAAAACCAGCAGGATCGAC
>CAZZBE010000417.1:0-3599 GCA_964652715.1 uncultured Desulfobacteraceae bacterium | reverse complement strand
TAATCGAACAATTCGACGTTGTCTTCATCGGGTTTTTCGGGGGCGTTCCGGGAAAGTTTGAGGGCCTCCTCAACCGTGGCGCCGTTGACGACCGCTTCGAACATGGCCCGATCGAAATCCATGGTGTATTTGGATTTGATCATATCCTGGAGCCCGAACCATTCATAGGGGTTGTACAACCGTTCGGGATCGGCCACCAGGTCGGCCAGGGCGGCGAGGGAATGGGAGATGTGGGCCAGCCGCTGGGTCAGAAGGTCGTAGAACTGGAAGGCGACGATGGCCTCGTTCATCTTTTTGGAGACCATGTCGAAATTGGATTTGATGGTCTCTTTTTCGTGGCTGTCGGCGAGTTTGTCCGCGGCCCGTCCGATGATTCCCACGTTCCCCATGATGGAGGTGAACAGATCCGCCAGGGTGGTCACGGAATCGTCTCCGTCCTTCATGGCCTTTTCGATCCGGGAGACGGCCAGGTTGAGCATCATGACCGTTTCCTTGACCTGACTCCAGTCCAGATCCGGCTTGTTGGGTTGCGACGGCATGGGGCGCCTCTGATGGGTTGAAAAGGTTGCTGTGATCGGGGCTCCCGGGGTCGGGAGCGAAAAATGGTTCACTCCGTCACACCCTACAGACCGGCGGGGAAAGGGTCAAGAAAGAATGCGGAGCACCCCGTCGATTTTCCGGATGGCCGCCATGGCGGCCTGGGCGTCCTCCCGACCCAGACGCCTCTCGTGTTTCAGGGCGACCAGATCGGCCAGGGCCCCGTGCATGGCGTCAAAGGCGCCGGCGACGTCCAGATCGTCGTTCATGTGGCCGGTGAAGCCCTCCACCAGCCGGGCGATGATGGGCCGGGCCCCGCCGTTTCCCGCGCCGCCGGACGCGGCTTCGATCTCCCCCGCCATCCGCCGGAAGGCGTCGAACCGGTCCAGCCGTTCCGAGAGATTTTTTTCGCTCAGGTTGAGCCGCCGCCGGTAGTGGCGGTACATGAGGAAAAACCGCGCGTGGGCCGGCGAGCCGCATTTTTCCAGGAGTTCCTCCAGGAACGTCTCGTTGTTTTTGCTCTTGGACATCTTCTTGCCGTCCACCAGCACGTGCTCGCCGTGGAGCCAGTAGGTGGCGAAGGGTTTTTCGGAGATGGCTTCGATGACGGCGATGTTGTAGTCGTGGTGCCGGTAGATGTTGTCGATGCCGCCGCAGGCGATGTCGATCTCGTAGCCCAGGGTTTTGGTGATCATGGCCGGGTCCTGGATGTTCCAGGAGGGCCGCCCCTTGCCGATCTTTGTTTCCCAGTAGATGCTGTCGCCGCCTTTGTGGCCGTGCCAGAGGATGAAATCCCCCAGGTTCCAGCGGTGGCCCGAGTAGGTGTCCTTCCGGAACCGGACCTTTTTTTCGGGCCAGCGGCTCATGTCGAGGCCGTAGAGCTTGCCGAACTCCGGAAATTTCAGGGGATCGTAAAAGACGTCCCCCTCGTGCCAGTAGGCCACCCCTTTTTCGATAAGCCGTTGGATCAGGTGGACCGCCTGGTCCACGCTGGTGGAGGATCGGGGGATGTTCTCGGGGAGGGCGATGCGCAAGGTGTCGCATTCGTCCCGGAACCGCTTGGCGTTGGGTTCCGTCAGTTCGGCGTTGGAGACCCCTTTTTTTTCCGCCTCGGCGACGGATTTGTCCTCCACGTCGGTGAAGTTGATCACCCGCTCCACGTCGTATCCCAGATATTCCAGGTGCCGGACCAGGAGGTCTTCGTAGAGAAAAGTCCGGTAATTTCCGATGTGCGGCCGGCTGTAGATGGAGGGGCCGCAGGTGAAGATCTTCACCCGGCGGTCGCCGGATCGGGGGGCGAAGGGCTCCTTTTCGCGGGTGAGGGTATTGGTCAGGTACAGGCCGCTCCGCTCGGCGGCTTGAATCGGTTCAGACATGCGCTCCTCCCAATCCTGTCGGGTGTTTTAGATCATGGGCGGCGGCCCGGTTCACGGAAGGGCGCCGCCGCATTTTAAACCGTCATCATCATCCAGATCCGAAAGGTTGTAAACCCTTTTTTGGGCGGCTGAGAATTCCCTTGAAAAAGAAACGACATGCCGATATTTTGCGGAATGGATTATGCGCGGAGCACGCGGATGTGAACGCTGGATTAAATGGATAGGAAAGCGAACGGTTTATGTCGGGATTACAAGAGATCCTGGTCATCCTCCTGATTCTGCTGGGGGTACTGTATTTTCCCCGGCGGGGCCCCCGGGAGGGGACCGCCAACATGCGGCGGGCCGAACGGCCCCTGACCGCCTCCGGCCGGATGCGGCTGGCCATCGCCCTCTCGGTGCTCTGGCCGGCGGGGTTGGCCCTGTACCTGCGGCCGTGGCGGGGGGACCCGCTCCTGTTTCTGGGATGCGGCCTTCTGCCGGTGGCGGCCGGCTGGGCGGCGGGCTGGGTGATCATGGGGTATCGGCGTTACCGCCGCTGACAAAAGACAACCTAGTGGAAAGGAGAAAATTGTGGATATCAGCGAACCGAAAATCACGCGGGATCAGATTCTGGTGCTCGAGGACGAGCGCTTCAACGCCGGCAACGTCTGCATCGTAACCGGCGCGGGCACGGGGATCGGCCGGGCCACGTCGGTGGTCGCGGCCGTCAACGGGTTGACCGTGGCGGGGTTGGACATCAACGAGGAAGAGGGGGAAAAGACCGTCGGCATGGCCCGGGACCTGGGCGGCAAGGTTCATTTCATCAAAACGGATCTGACCCAAGACGACCAGGTCGAACGGGCCGTCGAGGACGCCGCCAAGCTGGGGGCCATTAAATACGTGGCCAATATCGCGGGGCTTCAGCACATCGATTCCGTGGAGAATTTCCCCATGGAGAAATACGACCTCATGCAGCGATTGATGCTCCGGGCGCCGTTTCTGATCTCCAAGCTGACCATCCCCCACATGAAAAAAAGCAGCGACGGCACGGGCGCCATCGGACAGATGTGTTCGGTCCATGGCCACATCTGCACCAGGAACAAGCCGGTCTACAACATCACCAAGTTCGGCCTCCGGGCCCTGGCCCAGTCCATATCGGCGGAAGGCGGGGGGAAAATCCGGTCGTTTACCCTCTCCACCGGGTTCGTCAAAACGCCTTTGGCCCTCAACCAGATCCCGGCCCAGGCCGAGCAGCGGGGGATCACCCCGGAAGAGGTGGTGCGGGATGTCATGATGGGGTCGTCCCGGGTCAAGGAGATGATGGCCCCGGTGGAGGTGGCCAACCAGTTCGTTTATGGCTTTTCCCGGTTCTCCAATTACCTGGTGGGCGGCGATCTTCTGTTTGACGGGGGAATGTTGCGGACGTACTGCGCGGACTGACGGCGGCGAGGGACTCGCGAAGCGCAAAAGATCCCTGTCGCTGTTTGTCTGGAATTGTTTCAGGCGGGGGGAGCGCTGCCTTGTATGTCAATAAAAAAGGAGGCCAGCGCCATGAGAACGTTTTTTTCCTACGGGCCGGTGGATTGCCGACACCATTTTTGCGTCGAACGCAGACAATTGATCGACCGCTGTTTTCAGCAACTGATCGGCGTCCCGGAGGAAGGCGGTCATTTCTTCACCATCTGGTCGCCGAGGCAATGCGGCAAG
>CAZZBE010000416.1:0-3608 GCA_964652715.1 uncultured Desulfobacteraceae bacterium | reverse complement strand
TCCAGGTCGGCCGCATCGGCCTCGGATGCATGGGCATGTCGGAGTTTTATGCCGGAGCGCTTGACGAAGCGGGTCACATCAAAACCCTGCATTCGGCCATCGACCTTGGCGGCAACCACTTTGACACAACGAGGAGATATACCATGACAGAGATATTAATAAATATTCCGGAAAAATTGCATCAAAAAGTATGCGAAGTATCGAAAATGAATAATATCCCAATCGATGAGATCATTGCTGCTTCACTTGCCAACAAACTCCATCGCATTATCCCTGATCCATATTTGGAAGAAAGGGCTAAACGCGCAACGGGTGAAGGATTTTCAATTGTCCTTTCGCAGGTGCCGGATATTCCACCAGAGGAATATGACAAACTATAGCGTTTCGTGATCAAGACCATCGACCTCTATTATCAGCATCGCCCGGACCCGGACGTGCCGGTGGAAGAAAGCGTCGGCGCCATGAAGGAACTGGTGGCGGAAGGGAAGGTGCGCTTCATCGGCTTGAGTGAATTCTCAACCGAACAAATCCGCGCCGCCCATGCCGTCCCCGGCACGCGGCGCATCGAACGACTGAAGGAAAACCTGGGCGCCTGGAAAGTTCGGTTCACCACAGAGGAACTGGCGGAAATCCGAAGCCGCCCGCCCCAAGAGACGGCCGGGTCGCGCTATTGACAGCGTCCATAGCGTTTTCCTGCGACCGTGCGCGGGTGGTCTGCTGGATTCCACCTTCGATTCCATAAAACATCCGGCCTTGATCATCATTTCGGAAAACCCTTTGCAACTTAGAACAAAGGGACTATAATTCAAAATAGTTGTATCAAAACCTATATTGCCCGAAATTGGAGAATTATCATGCAGTTTAGCATTCCATTGGGACAAATGAGCGTTGAGGAAAAGCTACAGGTTATCGAAGAAATTTGGGCTGATCTTGCCCATACGCCAGAGAACATCCCTTCCCCCTCTTGGCACGCAGATGTATTACGCGCCCGAGAAAAACGCATCTCCGAAGGGACATCACATTTTCTGGATATTGACGAAGCTAAGAAAGCTGTGAGTGAACAACTCAAATGAGGGTTCAAGTCCTTGATGAGGCAACGGCTGATTTAGCAGACGGTTTTCTTTTCTATGAACGACAGGCCGGGGGGCTTGGCGACTATTTCCTTGATTCACTGTGGTCCGATATTCAATCATTGCGAGTTTCTGGGAGCATACATGCCATCCACAACGGCTATCATCGCCTCATTTCTAAGCGGTTTCCTTATGCAGTGTACTACCGCATTGAGGATCCAAAATGGATATCAAAACGACTCGATTATTAAAAAAGCTGGAAGATGAGGAGCCGACCATCGGATTTATCCTCTGCAAAAAGAAAAAGGATTCTCTGGTGAAAATCACCCTGCCTGAAGGGGCCGGGGGAAAAATGCGGAAAACCGCTCGATAACATGCAACGATCATGCAGGAAAACAAAGTCGGCTTCAATCAAAAATTCCTGAAAATCCCAAAATATGCTATGGTCAAAAAAATGCGGTTTCGATTCCGAACAGATTTGACCTGCGACGAATATGCCCTGCGGGAGGTCTGGAAGACGATGGCCGTTTCTACAGATTGACCGATCCATAAAGAAATCGAAAACACTAAACTGCTTGTGCAACGGCAAAAAATTCAAGATGAAAATCAAATCAGAAAAAAGACCGCTAAATTCGGGCGCACATTTTCCTTTGCATGCTGGCGTACTATGCCGAGTGGCATATGCGGGAGGCGTGGAAGAGCCTGCTTTTCACTGATGAAGACAAGGAGGATGGAAAAAATCGGGACCCGGTCGCGCCGGCTAAACGCTCCGATGCGGCGCTTCGTAAAGTGCATTCAAAAAAACTTGGAGACGGAACACAGGTTCATGGTTTTCACACTTTGCTGAAACTTATGAGTCAAATCGTTCGCAATAAGTTCCGAGTTCGAAACGCCGACCCTGATGAATCTATGTTTGAAATTTTGACCATCCCGAACGAAAAACAGCAGATCGCTTACGATTTGCTCAAAAAAAGACCTCATCTTTTGGCCCCATGTTGCGTTCTCGCTCTTTTTCAATCCTCGAAATAGTCGCGCTATTCCTGCGGTTGAAAAAGAGCCGCGGCCTTGCCTGGAACCAAAATTTAGGGTTTTCGGGTAGGCTCTAAGATTAGTTCATTCCAGGGACGATTCGTTCAACGCCCGTTCCCCCAGATTCCCGTACCGGTGGTAACTGTTGGAGACCGCCTGTTCCTGGAAATAATGGATCAATTCCAGTCGGCCTTCCATCATCACCTTGGTTCGGGCGATGTAAAACCCGGTTTCCGAAGCCGCTTCGAAAACGGCGGCGGGGACCCGGTCCGGGGCCGCGTAGCGGATGCGCTGGACCTTGGGAATCATCCGAATCAAACTCGCGTCGCTTTGCCTTGACACGGGCATGTTCGGGACGAACCGTTTCCCTTCTTCCCCAAGAAGAAATTCGACCACCGGATTGTCCAGGGCCGGCGGGACGGAGACCAGCAGGGTGCAGCCCGTGACCTTGACCGCGGCGATCCGGGCCAGAACGTCGAACAGGGTGTCTGCCTCGTGGACCCGGACCACGACCGTGCCGATGGGCATGTACCGGAAAACGTTGTCCTGCCCCCGGAGCTTGAAGTAGTCCTTCTCCTTGGAAAATTCCTGTTCATAATGGTAGAGGTAGCTCTCGATGGCCCGGACCGTCTTTCGGAGGTCGTCGGCCACATCCCGGCGCTGGTTCCAATCCAGCTTTTGCCGCCATTCATGGGCCACCCGCAACAGCCGGTAGTCGTTCCGGATCGCCCCGATGGGCGGCGGGCCCGTCTCCTCGAAGGTCATGAACTGGGTCACGTAATTGGGGGAGCCGGCCTTGATCCCCGCTCCCAGGGCTGATTTGCCCATGCCGCCGAAGGGCTGGCGCAGGACGATGGCCCCGGTGGTTCCCCGGTTGACGTAGAGGTTGCCGGCCTTGATGGACGCCTTCCATTTCTCCTGCTCCCGCCGGTCGAGGCTTTCGATGCCCGAGGTGAGGCCAAATCCCGTCATGTTGACCAATTCGATGGCGTGGTCCAGGCTGTCGGCGCGCATCACCCCCAGGACCGGTCCGAAGAACTCGGTCATGTGGGTGTAAGAGCCGGGCTGGACCCCCCATTTGATGCCGGGGGACCAGATGTAGGGGTTGTCCTCGAGGTTTTCGGGCTTCAGGGCCCAGGATTCGCCGGGTTCCAGGGTCGTCAGGCCCCGGAGCAGATCCCCCTCCGGCGGGGCGATAAGCGGGCCCACCTTGTTCCGGAACCGCCAGGGCGATCCCACGCAGAGGCTTTCGGCGGCATCGACGAGGGCCTTCCGGAAATGGGCGTCCTCGTAAACCTCCTTTTCCAGGATGAGCAGCGACGTGGCGGAGCATTTCTGCCCGGTGTTGCTGAAGGCCGAATGGAGGACGTTTTTGATGGCCTGGTCCCGGTCCGACATGGCGGTGACGACCGTGGCGTTCTTGCCGCCGGTTTCCGCCGCCAGGTAGACGCCGGGCCGTTCCTGGATGATCTTCATGCCCGTGTCGGTGCCGCCGGTGAGGATGATGTA
>CAZZBE010000415.1:0-3621 GCA_964652715.1 uncultured Desulfobacteraceae bacterium | reverse complement strand
CTGCGTCAAAAAATGACAATGGGCCCGCCCGTATTTCTGTTCGCACAGAATCCGCGGATCCTTTTCCTTGACGTGGCTGTCGTCCCCGATGATGGCATGAAGGTCTAACGCGGGCGAATACTTGCTGTTGGGCGCGGTCCGCCCTAACGCTTCGGCCATGGCCCGGATGTGGTGGGGGGCCGTGCCGCAGCAGCCGCCGATGTAGTTGACGCCCATGTCCCGGGCGTCCATGGCGTATTTGGCCATCTCGAACCGGGTGAGGACAAAGGGGTCCAGTTCCAGCGGGAAGGCGACCTTGCCCTCGAATTCCTGGATCTGGAAATAGGGTTTGTCGGAGGAGCAGCGGTAGGCCACGGGCTGGGTGGCCACGAAGCAGGAGACGACGTCCCGCAGGCGTTTGGCGTAGGGGAGCATCATGCCGGGGTCGCGGAAGCAGTTGATCCCCACGATGTCGGCCCCGAGGTCTTCCAGTGCCTTGAAGGCATCTTCCAGGACAACGCCGTCCAGGGTCTTGTCGTCGGCTTTGAAACCGAGGGTGATCATGGCGGGTTTGGCGGCGGCCCGGACGGCCTCCAGGGCGATTTTGGCCTCCCCCAGGTATTCGATGGTCTCGGCGATGAAAAAATCGACGCCGTGGTCGATCTGGTAGCCGATCTGATCGTCGAACTGTTGCCGGGTCTCTTTTTCGGAGGACGCATCCCCGGGATCGTACACCCAGGTGTTGCTCAGGTTGCCGGAGACGATGAGGCCGTATTCGTCCGCCACGCCCCGGGCGATGCGGACGGCGCCGGCGTTGATCTCCTCCAGCGCCCCTTCCAGCCCCACGTCCTTAAGCTTTCCCTTGTGGGCATAGTAAGCCAGCGCCTGGATGACGTCCGCCCCGGCCCGGGCGAACTCGGTTTGCAGCTCCCGCACCGCTTCGGGGTGTTCGATCACCACCTGGGGCGTGAACGGCCCCGCGCTCACATATCCCCGCCGTTCCAGTTCAAAGATGGCGCCGCCGTCGCCGATGACGATGCCCTGAGCCAGTTTTTCCAATATCATGATCCTCTCCCTTCGGATGGCGTCCTTCAGGTTCCGGAATGCTGTTTTTGCAGCATGGCGATGGGTTTGGCCATTTGACCGATGTGCCCGCTCACCATGCCGATATCCGCCCCGGGCATCCCCAGCATCAGGTCGCAGGGGTCGATGGCCGACTTGATCCGGCAGCCCAGCCCCAGAAACGTGACGTTGGCCGCGCCCTCGGTCATGGGCAGGGCGGTGATGTCCGCGCAACCGCCCAGCGCGCCCCCGGACTGGGGCAGGTTCATCCGGCCGCCTTTCTTGTAGTTGATCGCGTAGAGCAGCCACATGATCTGCTCGCTGTTGGCGGTGACGACCACCACCTGGGGCGTTTCCGTGAACATGGAGAGCGGGGCGATGAGGGCGGCCCGGGTCGCCCCTTTTTCGAGATAGGTCGATTTCAGGATGGTGTCGGCGGATGCCTCCTCGGACTCGTAGAGCCCCACGCCGTATTTTTCAAGGACCCCGTCGTCCAGGTACCGCTCCATGTCGTCCTCGAATCCCAGGACCGACGTCCCCAGCTTGCACCCCATCTGGTCTTTTTTCAGCAGCAGGGGCTCGCCCTTGCCGGCCAGAATGATCCCCTGGCAATAGCTTTTCAGCTCCTTGTCGTAAAAGGGCAGGTTGTCCGGCAGGGCCTCGCCCTCACGGTAAAGGGTCACCCCCACCGGCTCATACGTCAGCATCAGACGCTCCGCCAGCTCCTCGGAAAATCGTCCCAAATCCGTCATACCGTATCCTCTCAATCCTTTGCGGCCTTCAATCGAAGACCCGTTCGCCGGATCGGCCCCATCGGTCTCCCCTCACGCTTGAAGATAACAGAGGGCGGGCGGAAGGACAACTTTAAATTCCCGCCGCCGGGGGCTCAAGCCCCCGGCAAACAGGGAAACCGCCATCCAGAACCAACAATCGATTATCTATCCGGAGGGCGAGCGCGGCTTTTTTGATCGTAGCTTCATGCGGCTTCTCGGATCTTTCAATCTGAGAGTAGGCCGATTGACTTATGTTCATGCGACCCGCCATCTCCTTTTGTGTAACCCCCTTGAACTCACGCCATGCCCTGAGCAGAGTCTTTCCGTCTATGGCATGGGCCTTTACCACCTCGTTGGGAATATACAGGCTGTCGGCATCCTGCGATTTGAAGTTTTCCAGGTAGTCTTCGTATGGGACGAGCACGAAGACCGGAACCCCGTCTTTTTCAATTACTTGATGTTTAATAGGTTCGTTCATCGCGCTTTTTTACCTCCTCTACGGCAACAAGCTTGATTTTCTTATCAATTTCAAAAACACCCGGTAGCGGCCGACGCGCAACCTGTATGGGTAAGTATGCTTTTTCAGATGAATAACATTCCGCGCAATCGGGCCATGTCGAAAGATCGTCAACAGCGGCGGATATATTCCGCCTGTCTTTAAGCGGAAACCTGAGCAACTGTTTAAGCGCTTTCCTCGACCATTGAATGCTGAACATAAGATAATTTTATACAGAATATAAGATTATAGTCAACCACATGCACTTCCCGCAAAGAAATTATTTTGGAACTGTTGAAAAACCGCCGAGGCATAAAAAAAGGGTTATGAGCTGAACTCATAGAAACTTCATCAGGAAAATGGACATGACAACAAAATTCGATGAAATGGATCGGGGAGATGGCGGCGGCCGTGAAGGTGGAGCGGGTGTCGATAAGGTGAGCAGGTAGGTTGTAGTAGTGGGCCTTTCTGACAAAGTGGGACCATGGATATATTTTTTCGTCTTTGCATTTGACGAAATGCCATTGACAATATACCATGAATTAGTATTCAATCGGGGGTGAGAGTATGGGGTCGTGGTCTGTTAAGATCAAAAAGAAAACCCAGAAAGATATCAAGAAGCTTCCGGAGAAGATCGTGAAGACCTTGAAGTTTTTGATCAGGGAGATCGAAGTCGCTGGCCCTGTTAGAGGAAACTGGCCCAATTACAGCAAACTGTCTTCGACGCGCCACCATTGCCATTTGAAAAAAGGCAATCCAACCTATGTGGCGGTTTGGGAGGTAAGGGGCCATGACATTAATTTGGTGGAGGTGATTTATGCCGGGTCTCATGAAAAAGCCCCGTATTGATAACAGCGTAACCCTGACGATTACCGGGCCTGTCGAACACCGGGAGGCGGTTGTCACGGCATTGGAAAAATACGGCTTCGTTGATGTGTCCGACAGCATCCCATGGCGAGAAGCGTTTGAAGATCACGACGAAAGCAAAGAACCTGGTGTTTTCCTGGCCGGCGCCCGATACCGGGAGGAAATGACCCAAAAGCAGCTTTCCGAAGCGACGGGCGTTCCGCAGCGGCATATTTCGGAGATGGAAAACGGAAAACGGCCGATTGGGAAAACGCTGGCGAAGAAATTCGCGGAGGCATTGGGCGCTGATTATCGGGTATTTTTGTAAACAGCATATTTTTTTATGGGCTTGAACAGGGTGATCGGGCGTCAGGCTTGACCCAAATCCATATTCTCAAAGAAAAAATTGAAAACGATGAACCTGTTGATGATACATTGAAACAATTTGTCGAGCTATTGTATTAC
>CAZZBE010000414.1:1414-3629 GCA_964652715.1 uncultured Desulfobacteraceae bacterium | reverse complement strand
ACGAGAGGAGAACCCGGAAAATGACCCTGAGCCTGGAATCCGTCAGCAAAACGGTCGGCCGGGAGGTCCACATCCACGAGGCGAACCTGACCTTCGAAACCGGGTCCCGAAACGTGCTCCTGGGACGAACCCTGGCCGGCAAGACCACCCTGTTGCGGCTCATGGCCGGTCTGGACCGTCCCACCACGGGACGCATCCTCGTCAACGGCGAGGACGTCACCGGCATGTCGGTGCGCAAGCGCAAGGTCGCCATGGTGTATCAGCAGTTCATCAATTATCCCTCCATGACGGTTTACGACAACATCGCCTCCCCGCTGAAGCTCGCCGGCATGGACAAGGAGACCATCCGGAAGCGGGTCCACGAGACCGCGGAAGTCCTCCACCTGGAGCCGCTCCTGGACCGGCTGCCGGCGGAACTCTCCGGCGGCCAGCAGCAGCGGACCGCCATCGCCCGGGCCCTGGTCAAGGACGCCCAGCTCCTGCTCCTGGACGAGCCCCTGGTCAACCTCGACTACAAGCTCCGGGAGGAACTGCGAATCGAACTCCAGGAGATCTTCCAGCGCCGGGAGGCCGTCGTCGTCTACACCACCACCGAACCCACGGAGGCGCTGATGCTCGGCGGCGACATCGTGGTCATCGACGAGGGGAAAATCCTCCAGACCGGCCACACCCCCGAGGTCTACCACGGCCCGGCCACCCTCAAGGTCGCCGAGGTCTTCAGCGATCCGCCCATCAACACCATCGACGGGGCCGTCGGGGAAAACGGCGGAACCATCGGAAAGCACATTTCCATCCCCCTTCTGGGCCATCTCAAGAATGTGGCCCCCGGCGAGTACCGGTTCGCCATCCGCTCCAACCATTTGTTCATGGAGCGTCAAGGGCCCGAGGACGCCGAGATCAACGTCCGGGTGGAACTATCGGAGATCAGCGGGTCGGAAACCTACATTCACGTCCGGCACAACGACACGCCCCTGGTCATCCAGGACACCGGGATCAAATCCCATAAAATCGGCGCGGAGATCTCCGTGTTCGTCCATCCGGAACGGCTTTACGTCTACGACCTGGCGGGGTCTCTGGTGGCGTCGCCCAAAAGGTCTTGAATAAGGAGACACCATGGCGAAGATCGAAATGCAGGAAATCGCCCACAGCTATATAGCCCAGCCCAAGGCGCCGGAGGATTACGCCCTCAAACGAATCCACCATACCTGGGACGACGGCGGGGCCTACGCCCTGCTGGGCCCCTCGGGGTGCGGGAAGACCACCATGCTCAACATCATCTCGGGTCTGCTCAAACCCAGCGAAGGGCGGGTGCTTTACGACGGACAGGACGTGACGGATCTACCGCCGGAAAAGCGGAACATCGCCCAGGTCTTCCAGTTCCCGGTCCTCTACGACACCATGTCGGTCTTCAACAACCTGGCCTTCCCCCTCCGGAACCGGGGCGTGGATGAAGCCGAGGTCTCCCGGCGGGTCCGGGAGGTGGCCGACATCCTCGACCTGACCCCCTTTCTGAAAAAGAAGGCCGCCGGGCTGACCGCCGACGCCAAGCAGAAGATCTCCCTGGGCCGGGGCCTGGTCCGGAGCGACGTGGCCGCCATCCTCTTCGACGAACCCCTCACTGTCATCGACCCGCACCTGAAATGGCGCCTGCGGCGCCAGCTCAAGCAGGTCCATGAACAGCTTCAGTTGACCCTGATCTACGTCACCCACGACCAGATCGAGGCCCTCACCTTCGCCGATCAGGTCATCGTGATGTACGAAGGCGAGATCGTCCAGGTGGGCACGCCCCAGGACCTTTTCGAGACGCCGAAGCACAAATTCGTCGGATATTTCATCGGCAGCCCCGGCATGAATTTCCTTCCCTGCGCCCTGGAGGGCGATACGGCGCGGGTCAACGGCCACAAGATTCCTCTGGACGCGGAGACCGCGGCTGTGGGCCGAAGCAAGACCGGGAAACTGGAACTGGGCATCCGCCCCATGTACCTGACGGTCCACGCCGGGCCCGTGGAGGGCGGCGTACCGGTGACGGTAAAGCTGATCCAGGACCAGGGCAGCTTCAAGATCCTCACCCTGGGGCTGGAAGACCACGTACTCCAGGCCCGGCTGCCCGAGGAGCAGCCCCCGCCGTCGGACAAGGCCTGGGTCACGTTCCCCGCGGACCGCACCAAACTTTACGCCGACGAACGCCTGGTGGGATAAAACCGGTGGGATAAAA
>CAZZBE010000414.1:0-1314 GCA_964652715.1 uncultured Desulfobacteraceae bacterium | reverse complement strand
AAGGAGCCGACATGAACAAATGGGAAGACAACAAAGCCTGGTTTCTGGTGCTGCCGGTGTTCATCATCGTCGCCTTCAGCGCCATCATCCCCCTGATGACGGTGGTCAACTATTCGGTCCAGGACATTTTCGGACCCGGCCAGCGCGTCTTCGTGGGCGCCGAATGGTTCAAGGAGGTGCTCACCGACTCCCGTCTCCACGACGCCCTGTGGCGCCAGTTTCTCTTTTCCGGCCTGGTGCTGCTCATCGAAATGCCCCTGGGCATCGGCATCGCCCTGCTCATGCCCCGGAAAGGCTGGGGGGTGTCGGCCAGCCTGGTGACCCTGGCCCTGCCCCTGCTCATCCCCTGGAACGTCATCGGCACCATCTGGATCATCTTCACCCGGCCGGACATCGGCCTCTTCGGGGCGGCCATCAACAACGCGGGCATCGCCTTCGATCACACGGCCTCGCCGCTGCACGCCTGGATCACCCTCATGTTCATGGAGGTCTGGCACTGGACCCCCCTGGTGGCTTTGCTGGCCTATGCGGGACTGCGGGCCATCCCGGAAGCCTACTACCAGGCGGCCCGGATCGACGGGGCCTCGGCCTGGGCCATCTTCCGGTACATCCAGCTCCCCAAGATGCGGGGGGTGCTCACCATCGCCCTGCTGCTGCGGTTCATGGACAGCTTCCTCATCTACGCCGAACCCTTCGTGCTCACCGGCGGGGGGCCGGGCAACTCCACCACCTTCCTGTCCATCTACCTGGTGAAGGTCGCCGTGGGGCAGTTCGATCTGGGACCGGCCGCGGCCTTTTCCCTGATCTACTTTCTCATCGTCCTGCTCTTCAGCTACCTTTTCTTTCAGGCCCTCCAGAACGTGGGGAAAGGAGAAGACCGATGAAATCCAAACTGAAAACCGCCGCCCTCGTCTTCTATTTCATTCTGTTGCTGCTGCCCATCTACTGGATGCTCAACATGGCCCTGCGGACCAACGCCGACATTCTCAGCGGATTCGCCCTCTATCCGCACAGCCCGACGCTGGAAAATTTCACCAAAATCCTGACGGACGAATCATGGTATTCCGGCTACATCAACTCCATGATCTACGTCACCCTGAACACCCTGATCTCGCTCTTCACCGCGCTGCCGGCCGCCTACGCCTTTTCGCGGTACCGGTTCATCGGCGACAAACACGTCTTCTTCTGGCTGCTCACCAACCGGATGGCCCCGGCGGCGGTCTTCCTGCTCCCGTTCTTCCAGCTCTACTCGACCTTCAACCTCATCGACACCCACATCGCCGTGGCCCTGGCCCACTGCCTGTTCAACGTGCC
>CAZZBE010000413.1:0-3640 GCA_964652715.1 uncultured Desulfobacteraceae bacterium | reverse complement strand
TCATCCGACATCTCGATCAACCCTTTTGCACTGCCGAATTTCGGCGTCGGGGCGCTGGCGGGTACAATCTTAAACGCCTCCCCTTTTTCGTTCAGGATGACCACTTCTTCCCCGGATGACACAATGCCGAGCAATTCGGGAAGGCGAGAGGTTGCCTCGTCTATGGCGATTTGGCGCATAATTTTTATGATTTCTCCAACATCTTCCGAATCCGCAACCGCAAAGCGTTCAGGCGGATAAAACCCTCGGCGTCCTTCTGGCTGTAGACCTGATCGTCTTCGAAGGTGGCGAAATCTTCGTTGTAGAGGGATCGATCCGACTTCCGTCCCAGGACCGTGCAGTTGCCCTTGTAGAGTTCCAGCCGAACGGTCCCCGACACCTCGGCCTGGGTTTCGTTAACCATGGTCCGCATGATCCGCATTTCCGGGGTGAACCAGAACCCGTAGTAGATCATTTCGGCGTATTTGGGGACGAAAGAATCCCGGAGGTGCATCACCTCCCGGTCCATGGTGATGGATTCCAGGGCGAGGTGGGCGGTGCGGAGGATCGTCCCGCCCGGCGTCTCGTAGACGCCCCGGGATTTCATGCCCACGAACCGGTTCTCCACGATGTCGGCCCGGCCGATGCCGTGGCGGCCGCCCAGGACGTTGAGCATCTTGAGGAGTTTGGCCGGCGAGAGCCGGTCCCCGTTGACGGCCACCGGGTCGCCCTTTTCAAAGTCGATGTCGATGGTCTCGGGAACGTCGGGCGCCTTTTGGGGCGAGGATGTGAGCGTGAAGATGTCTTCGGTGGGGGGCTGCCACGGATCTTCCAGAATCCCGCCTTCGTAGCTGATGTGGAGGAGGTTACGGTCGGTGCTGTAGGGTTTTTTCCGGGTCGAGATGACTTCGATGCCGTGTTTGTCCGCGAAGGCCATGAGGGCGGTCCGGGAATTGAGGTCCCATTCCCGCCAGGGCGCGATGATCTTGATGGCCGGATCGATGCCCAGGTAGGCGAGTTCAAACCGGACCTGGTCGTTGCCCTTGCCGGTGGCGCCGTGGCTCACCGCGTCGGCCCCTTCCATGGCCGCGATCTCCATCTGTCGTTTGGCGATCAGGGGACGGGCCAGGGAGGTCCCCAGCAGGTACTGCCCTTCGTAGATGGCGTTGGCCCGAAACGCCGGAAAGACGAAATCCCGGACGAATTCCTCTCTCAGATCGTCGATGTAGACCTTGACCGCCCCGGTATCGAGGGCCTTTTCCTCCACCGTGTCCAGCTCCTCTTCCTGGCCGATGTCGGCGGAAAAGGCGACCACCTCGCAGTCGTAGGTTTCGATGAGCCATTTCAGAATCACGGACGTATCCAGGCCGCCCGAGTATGCCAGCACTACCTTTTTCACTTTGTCAGACAACGGTTGCTCCTTCTTCTTCCGTTCGGAGTACCGCCTTCAGGCGGAAAAGCGCCGCCTGAAGGCGGTACTCCGAACGGGGTTACGGCAATATTTGATCCAGACAGTCGATCAGGCTGTCGATTCGCGCCTTTCCGATGGTGAGGGGCGGCGCGAACCGCAGAATCCGATCCTGGATGCAGTTGATCAGAAACCCCCGGGCCATGGCGGCGGTCACGACCGTTTCGCCTTCGGCTTCCAGCTCCATTCCCAGCAACAGCCCCATGCCGCGGACGTCGAGCACCGTATCATGGCGATCCCTGAGCCCCGTCAGCCGCTCCTTGAAATAAGCGCCTTTCTCCCGGCATCCGTCGATGAGATTTTCCCCCTGCAACGCAGTCAACGTGGCCAGGGCGGCGGCCGACACAATGGGCGTTCCGCCGAAGGTGGAGGCGTGGGCCCCCATGCCGAAGGCCGAGGCGGCCCATTCCTTGGCCAGCATGGCCCCCATGGGCAGCCCGTTGGCCAGGGCTTTGGCCAGGGTCATGATGTCGGGAACGATGCCGAAATGTTCATGGGCAAAGAGCTTCCCGGTGCGGCCGATGCCGGTCTGGATCTCGTCGAAGATGAGCAGGATGCCCGCCTCGTCGCAGATCCGGCGGACCGACCCCAGGTAGTCGGGGTCCGGAACCCGGACGCCGCCCTCGCCCTGGATCGGTTCCAGCAATACCGCGCAGGTGTCCGGGCCGATGGCGTCCCGCAGGGCCCCGGCGTCGTTGAAAGGGACGAAGTCGAACCCCGGAAGCACCGGATGGAATCCCTTCCGGATCTTCTCCTGCCCCGTGGCCGACAGCGTGGCCATGGTCCGGCCGTGGAATGAGCCATCGGCCGCGATGATCCGGTACCGGTCCTCGCCTTTTTCGTAGAAAAACCGGCGGGCCAGTTTGATGGCCGCCTCGTTGGCCTCGGCGCCGCTGTTGCAGAAAAAGACCCGGTCCGCGAAGCTGTGTTCCGTCAGCCACCCGGCCAGCTCCGTCTGGGGCAGCGTATAATAGAGGTTGGTAACGTGGAGGAGGGTCCGGGCCTGGTCGGTCACGGCCGCCGTCACATTGGGGTGGCAGTGGCCCAGGTTGCAGACGGCGATCCCCGCCAGAAAATCCGTGTAGGTCTTGCCCGCCGCATCCGTCAGGATGCAGTCCTCGCCCTTCACCAGGGCGATGGGAAACCGCTTGTAGGTGGCCGCCATGGTCGCATCGGCCCGGGCCATGATGTCGGGGATGTCGGGGATATCCGGAGTCATACCGTCACTTCCGTGCCGATGCCCTTGTCGGTGAAGAGTTCCAGCAGCAGGGCATGGCGTTTCTTTCCGTTGATGATGTGGGTTTTGCCGACCCCCTGTTCGAGGGCCGTCAGGGCATGTTCCAGCTTGGGGATCATGCCGCCCGAAACCGATCCGTCGGTGATCATCCGGCCGATCCGGTCGGCGTCGATGGAGGAAATGAGCGTGCCTTCCGGGTCGGATACGCCATCCACGTCGGTGAGCAGGATGAGCCGGCCGGCCGACAGGGCGCCGGCGATGCTGGCGGCCACCAGATCGGCGTTGATGTTGTAGGTCTCGCCGGCCTCCCCAACCCCCACCGGGGCGATGACGGGGATGAACCCCCGGGCGGTCAGGGTGTCGATGATGTCCGGATTCACCTGGGTCACCTCCCCCACCATGCCGGGGTCGATGATCTCCGGCGGCGCGTTCTCGTCCGCCCGGTGGACGATGCGCAGCTTTCGCGCCCGGATGAGATCCCCGTCCTTGCCGCTGAGGCCCACGGCCTTGCCGCCCTGACGGTTGATCCGGGTCACGATGGCCTTGTTGACCTTGCCGCCCAGGACCATCTCCACCACGTCCATGGTCTCCTGGTCGGTCATCCGCATGCCCCGGACAAACCGGGGCCGGATGCCCATCCGGTCCATGACCTGGCTGATCTGGGGACCGCCGCCGTGGACCACCACCGGGTTGATCCCGATGAACTTGAGCAGGACGATGTCCTCCGCGAAGGCCGTTTTCAGGTCCTCGTCCACCATGGCGTGGCCCCCGTACTTGATGACGATGGTCATGCCGTAAAACCGGCGGATGTACGGCAGGGCCTCGATGAGGATGTCGGCGATGTTGTTCATTGTTCTAAAAGAAAGGGACAAAGGGACAGAGGCACAAAGGGACAAAGTAAAAAAATGTCCTCTGTCCCTTACCTTCTATCTTCTCTTCTATCCCTTTATCCCTTT